>JAAAPF010000303.1 GCA_009908425.1 Alphaproteobacteria bacterium | reverse complement strand
CGGCGCTTGTTCTACGTCGGCGGCGTGATCGTGGTGCGCACCGCCGTGGCGCTCGCGGTGGCGGCGGCGCCGCTCGTCCTCGCCGACGGCTTCGGCGTCGTGCCGGCGGCGACGGTGGCGGGCTTCTTGATGCGCCTCGACGTCATCCTGATCGCGGGCGTGGCTCTGGTCGCGGTCTGGATCGTTCAGCGGCGGGTGCTGCCGGCGTGGAGATGACCTACACCGCGCTGGAGCGGCTGCTGCACAAGGTCGCCTTCGCGGCGCCGCAGGTGCAGCGCGCCGCCGCCGACGTGGAGGCGAGCCTTTTCCGCGCCGGCACCGACGGCGGGGCGGGCCCGCCGCTGTTCGTCACCGGGCTGCCGCGGGCGGGGACCACCGCGCTCCTGGAAGCGCTCGCCGAGTTCGACGAGATCGCCACCCACACCTACCGCGACATGCCCTTCGTCGCCGCGCCGGTGTTGTGGGATCGCCTCTCCGGCGCCTTTCGCAAGAGCGCGACGCTGCGCGAGCGCGCCCACGCCGACGGGGTGATGATCGGCTACGACAGCCCAGAGGCCTTCGAGGAGGTCCTCTGGCGCCTGCTCTGGCCCGAGAAGTACCACGACGACCACATCGAGCTGTGGCGCGCCGCCGACGCCGCCGCCGAGGCGCGCGCCTTCCTGCTGAGCCGGTTCGACAGGATCGTGGGCCTGCGCGCCGGGGGCGTGCCGGGAGCCCGCTACGCCTCGAAGAACAACGCCAACATCGCCCGCCTCGAGCTGCTGCCCGACCTCTTCGCCGGCGCCGACATCGTCGTGCCGGTGCGCGAGCCGCTGGAGCAGGCGGCGTCGTTGTGGCGCCAGCACCGCCGTTTCGGCGCGCTCCAGGCCGAGCACCCGTTCGTCGCCGCCTACATGGCCGACATCGGCCATTACGAGTTCGGGCGGCTGCACCGCCCCTTCGCCTTCGGCGAGTTCCTCGACGAGCGCGGGACGCACGACCCGGACCAGCCCGATTACTGGCTGGCCTATTGGATCGCGGCGTACGAGGCGGTCGATGCGGCACGGGCGCGCCTGCGGCCCTTGGCCTACGAGCGCTGGTGCGCGCGCCCGCGCGCGGAGCTCGGCGCGCTGGTCGAAGCGGTCGGGCTGCCGCGCGGCGACGGCTTCGAGCGGGCGGCGGCGCGGGTCCGCCCGGCCCCACCAGCCGCGGTCGACCCCGGGCTCTACGACGCCGCCCTGGTCGAGCGCGCCCGCGCCGTGTATCGCGCGCTGCTCACCGACTGAGCGGGGCACGACAAGGCTGCCGCGTGCCCGGGGAGAGCCGGTCTCAGGCGCGGCGACGACCGCTCGAAGCGGGAGCCGGCGGCGGGCGAGCGCCTCGCCGATCGTCCGCGTGCCGGGCAACGACCCGCTCTCCTTCGATCGCCGGCTCGGTCTCGGGGCGGCGGCCGAGGCCGCCGTCGCCGCCGCCGGCGGCGCGACGGGCATGGTCTCGGGTCCCGGCGCGCCGGCGGGCGTGTTCCGGGCGGCGGGCCATCTCCTGGTCGTCGGGCCGAGCGGTCCGGCGCGGCTCCGCGCCGCTCCGGTCGGCGCCCGCGCCGCGTTTCGAAACCCACCACGGCGGCCGTCTCGACCCGCAACACGGCCGATCTCGCCGGCGATCCGAGGGCTCGCCGGCGCCCGCGAGCCGGGCTCGCGGGGCGGCCGGGCGCGAACGCCGCGGATATTGCGTAAAACCGACCTAATGCGCATCGCTTCGCGCTGCGGCGAACCGTAGAGTCGCTCGGATCGAGACCCCAATCGGGAGGCACGGATGACCGGACGTGTGGCGTTGGTCACAGGAGGGACGCGCGGGATCGGCGAAGCCATCTCCGTCGCGTTGAAGGACGCCGGCTACAAGGTGGCCGCCAACTACGGCGGCAACGACGAGAAGGCCAAGGCCTTCAACGAACGCACCGGGATCCCGGTCTACAAGTTCGACGTCAGCGATTTCGCCGCCAGCGAAGCCGGGGTCAAACAGGTCGAAGGCGATCTCGGGCCGATCGACGTGCTGGTCAACAACGCCGGCATCACCCGCGACGCGCCGTTCCACCGCATGAAGCCCGAGCAGTGGACCGAGGTGATCGACACCAACGTCAACAGTCTCTTCAACCTGACCCGGCAGGTGATCGACGGGATGCGCTCGCGCAGCTTCGGCCGCATCATCTCGATCAGCTCGGTGAACGGGCAGAAGGGGCAGTTCGGCCAGACCAATTATTCGGCGGCGAAGGCCGCGGCGATCGGCTTCACGCGGGCGTTGGCGGCGGAAGCGGCCGGCAAGGGCATCACGGTCAACGCCGTGGCGCCGGGCTACATCGCCACCGAGATGGTGATGGCGGTGCCCAAGGAGGTCCTCGACAGCAAGATCATCCCGCAGATCCCGGTCGGGCGTCTCGGCGAGGCCGAGGAGGTCGCGCGCTGCGTCGCCTTCCTCGCCAGCGACGAAGCCGGCTATTTCTCGGGCGAGACCCTCAACGTCAACGGCGGCCTCTACTACGCCTGAGGCCCGTCACCCCGCCGCGCGCAGCAGCGTGCGGCGGGCGGCGTCGCGCGCCCGTCGCGCGAGGGTGATGGCGTCGTCGCCGGCTTCCGGGCGTGCCCAGCCGATGCGGGCGTGCAGCGGTGGCCCGGCGTCGCCGCCGGTGTCGCGGCCCACCCGCTCTTCGACGCGGGCGGCGAGCGTCGCCAGCCCGTCGTCCCCCAGCGGCTCCACCCACAAGGCGAAACCGGCGCCGTCGACGCGGCCGACGACGTCGCTCGCGCGCACGCAGCGGGCGAGGCCGCGGCCCGCCGCCGCCAGCGCGCGGTCGCCGGCGGCGAAGCCGGCCTCGCGGTTGATCTCGTCGAGTCCGTCGAGCCGGACCGCCACCAGCGCCGCCCGGGGATGGACACCGGCGCGCAGCAACGCTTCGACGTGGGCGTGGAAGGCGCCGTGCTCGAGGCGCCCCGTCACCGCATCGAGCGCGCCGGCGAAGGCGTGCTGGTCGCGCAACTCGACCCGCAGCGCCGCCTCGTGGACGGCGCGCACCAGGCGGCGCTGGACGAGGTCGACCGGCAGGTTCGGCTCCAGCACCTCGTGGGCGCCGAAGTGATGGGCGGTCTCGGCGCCGTAGGTCGAGGCGCGGGTGCGCACGACGACGAAGGTCGGCGCGCTCGGCCCCTCCACCGCCACCAGCGGGGCGAGGGTGGCCTCGAGCGTCGCGGCGTCGGCGAGGTCGCTCAACACCACCGCGGTGTAGAGCCCGCGCTCGAGATGCCGGCGTGCGTGCGCCGCCGTCTCGGCGTAGGCGGGCACGGTCCAGCTGGAGAGGGCGTCGACGACCCGCAGCTGATCGCCGCCGGCGGCGCCCACGAACAGCACCGGGGGGCGCTCGTTGACGGCCGGCGGGGTGCCCTGGGCGCGGTGGCGAAAGGCCGCGGCGGTCGCGCGCCGGCGCCCGGCCTCGCGCCGCATCGAAGCCAGGTCGACGAGGCGGGCGAGGCGGTGGTGCCAGCGGGCGTCGCCGTCGGCGAGGTCGATCAGATCGTCGGCGCCGTAGCGCATCGTCGCCGCCAAGCCGCCGGGGTCGAGCCCGCCGGCGACCACCGCCAGGGCTTCGAAGCGGGTCTCGGCGCCGGCGCGCGGATCGTCGCCGGCGCGGGCGTCGACCAGCGCGATGGGCACCGCGTCCGGATCGGGCGCGAGCGCCGCCAGCCAGTCGGCGAGGGCGGCCGGTGGGGGCAGCCGGCGGCCGTCGGTGAGCCAGACGAAACGGGCGTGACGGGGTTCCATGGCGCGACCTCGAGCGGACGAGGCCACCAAGCTAACGCGCGCCGGGTAAAGTCGCGGTAAACCGGCTCAGTCGGCGGCGAGCGCGACGGTGAAGCGGCGGTTCTGCTTGCCCTTGCTCTCGCTCTTGACCACCTCGACGCGGCCGATCTCGCCGGTGCGGGCGACGTGGGTGCCGCCGCAGGCCTGCAGATCGACGCCTTCGATCTCGACCAGGCGCACCTTGCCGCCGGTGCGCGGCGGCTTGACCGACATCGTGCGCACGAGCTCGGGGTTGGCGTCGAGTTCGGCGGCCTCCACCCAGCGGTGCGAGATCGAAAGGTCCTGAGCGATCCAGCCCGCGAGGCGCTCGGTGAGCACCTCCTTGGCCGGTACCTCGCCGGTGAGCGCGAAATCGAGCCGGCCGCGGTCCTCGCCGATTTGCCCGCCCGTCACCGGCTCGTCGACGGCGCGACAGAGCAGGTGCAGGCAGCTGTGGACCCGCATGAGCCGGTAGCGCCGCGCCCAGTCGATCGCCGCCGTGACCTCGTCGCCCGCCACCGGCCGCGGTGCTTCGGGCGCGACGATGTGGACGATCTGGCCGGCCTCGTCGGTGCGCGTGTCGACCACCGGGACGAGCGTGCCGTCGCCGAGGCGGAGCTCGCCGCGGTCGCCCGGCTGGCCGCCCGCCATCGGGTAGAAGACGGTGCGGTCGAGAACGACGCCGGCGTCGCCCACCTCGACGACGCGCGCCGTGGTCTCGCGCAGATAGGCGTCCTCGCGGAACAGCTCTTCGGTGGCCTCGGGCAACGCGTGCTCCTCCGCTGCGGCGTCGGGGAGCGGCTAGCGACGGCGGAGGTGGGGGTCAAGCGGCCTTGCCCGCGGCGTTCCGCACCCCAAGCTCCGGTCATGACCGACCCGACGCCCGTCCTGACGCTCACGCCCCAAGGCCTCTACTGCCCCGCCGGCGGTTTCCACGTCGACCCCTGGCGGCCGGTGCCGACGGCGGTCGTGACCCACGGCCACGCCGACCACGCGCGCTGGGGCCACGCCCGCTACCACGCCGCCGCGCCCGGCGAGGGCATCCTGCGCCGCCGGCTGGGAGCGGACATCGACCTCGCGAGCCACGCCTACGGCGCGCCGCTCGCGCTCGGCGACGCCACGGTCTCCTTCCACCCCGCCGGCCACGTCCTCGGCTCGGCGCAGGTACGCATCGAGGTCGCGGGCGAGGTCTGGGTGGTCACCGGTGACTACAAGCGCGAGGCCGATCCCTCCTGCGCGCCCTTCGAGCTGGTGCGGTGCGACGGTTTCGTCACCGAGGCCACCTTCGCGCTGCCGATCTACCGCTGGGATCCCGGCGAGAAGGTGGTGGGCGAGATCCTCGCCTGGTGGGCGGAGAACGCGCGCCGGCAGCGCACCTCGATCCTCTTCTGCTACGCCCTCGGCAAGGCCCAGCGCCTGCTCGCGGAGCTGCACGCGCGCACGGGAACCGAGCGGACCGTCCACCTCCACGGCGCGCTGGTGCCGATGGTCGACGCCTACCGCGAGGCGGGGGTGCCACTGGCGCCGACCGCGCCGGTGAGCGCCGCGCCCAAGGGCGAAACGTTCGCGGGTGAGCTGGTGCTGGCGCCGCCGTCGGCGATGGGTACGACGTGGATGCGCCGCTTCGCCGAGCCGCAGACGGCGTTCGTCTCGGGCTGGATGCGGGTGCGCGGCCAGCGCCGCCGGCGCGGCTACGACCGCGGCTTCGTGCTCTCCGACCACGTCGACTGGCCGGACGTGCTGCGCACCGTCGCGGAGACGGGCGCAAGGCGCGTGCTCTGCACCCACGGCTACGCCGACACGCTCGCGCGCTTTCTGCGCGAGGAGCGCGGCCTCGACGCGGCGGCGATCGAGACCGCCTTCGAGGGCGAGGCCGACGACGGATGAGGCGCTTCGCCCGGCTCTACGCGGACCTCGACGCGACCACCAAGACCAACGCCAAGGTCGACGCCATGGCGGCCTATTTCGAGAGCGCGCCGGCGGCGGATGCCGCGTGGGCGCTCTTCTTTCTCACCGGCGAGCGGCTGAAGCGGCTGATCGGGTCGCGCACGCTCAGGGCGTGGGTGCAGGAGCTGGCCGAGCTGCCCGATTGGCTCGTCGACGACAGCTACGCCGCCGTGGGCGACACCGCCGAGACCGTCGCGCTTCTGGTCGACGCCACCGTCGGCGGGGAAGGGGAGGCGGACGAACTCGGCCTCGCCGCCTGGATGGAAGAGCGCATCCTGCCGCTTCGCCGGCTCGACGAGGCGGGCCAGAAGGACGCGATTCAGGGCTGGTGGTGCCGGCTCGACCGCGAGCAGCGCTTCGTCGTCAACAAGCTCCTCACCGGCGGCTTTCGCGTCGGCGTCTCGCAAGGGCTGGTCGTGCGCGCCATCGCCAAGGTGAGCGGGCTCGACGGCGCCGTCGTGAGCCACCGGCTCATGGGCGGCTGGCAGCCGACGGCCGAGAACTACGAGGCGCTGTTGCGTGGCGACGACGGCGCGGCGGACGCGAGCCGGCCCTATCCGTTCTTCCTCGCTTCCCAGCTCGAAGCCGAGCCGGCGACCCTCGGGCCGATCGAGGACTGGCTGGTGGAGTGGAAGTGGGACGGCATCCGCGGCCAGCTCGTCAAGCGCGCGGGTGCGGTCCATCTCTGGTCGCGCGGCGAGGAGCTGGTGACCGAGCGCTTCCCGGAGATCGAGCGCGCCGGGCTGGATCTGCCCGACGGCACGGTGCTCGACGGCGAGATCCTGGCCTGGGACACGAACGGCGTGATGCCCTTCGCGGCGCTGCAAAAGCGCATCGGCCGGCTCAAGCTGTCGGCGAAGATCCTGAAGGAGGCGCCGGTCCGCTTCCTCGCCTACGACCTGCTGGAGGAGGAGGGCGCCGACATCCGCCCGGTCGCCCAGCTCGAGCGGCGCCGGCGGCTGGAAGCGGTGGTCGCGGGCGCCCGCGACGCGCTCGGCACGTCGGAGCTCGTGCACGCCGAGAGCTGGGCCGAGCTCGCCGAGCTCAGGGCGCACGCCCGCGAGCGCCGGGTCGAGGGGCTGATGCTGAAGCGCCGGGGCGCGCCCTATCAGGTCGGCCGCCGGCGCGGCGACTGGTGGAAGTGGAAGATCGAGCCGCTCACCGTCGACGCGGTCCTGATCTACGCCCAGGCCGGCAGCGGCCGGCGGGCCAACCTCTTCACCGACTACACCTTCGCGGTCTGGGACGACGGCGGGCTCGTGCCCATCGCCAAGGCCTATTCCGGGCTCGACGACAAGGAGATCGCCGAGCTCGACCGCTGGATCCGCCGCCACACCGTCGAGCGCTTCGGGCCCGTGCGCTCGGTGCCGGCGGCGCAGGTGTTCGAGCTCGCCTTCGAGGGCATCCAGCGCTCGGCCCGGCACAAGTCGGGCATCGCGGTGCGCTTTCCCCGGATCGCCCGCTGGCGCCGTGACAAGCCCGCCGCCGAGGCCGACCGCCTCGACGGCGTCAAGGCCATGCTCACCGAGTGATCTTGACGCCCAGCGCACGGCACGGGCAGCGACCGTGGTCGCATAACACCCCGACGCCCTCGGACCGGCCGGGAACGGGGCGGCACGGCGGTTGCAAGGGAGGCCCGGGCCGCACGGCCCGGGACGACGAACCGACGGGAAGGCCCGCCGATGACCGCGAGCACGGTGTCCGCCACCGAGGCCTACGTGCGCTTCGTCGAGGTGCAGAAGAGCGACGACGGCGAGGCGCTCGTCGTGAAGAACCTCAACCTCGACATCGCCCGCGGCGAGTTCCTGACCATGCTCGGCCCCTCCGGTTCCGGCAAGACGACGTGCCTGATGATGCTCGCCGGCTTCGAGACGGCGACCCACGGCGACATCGTCATCGCGGATCGGCCGATCACCAACGTGCCGCCCCACAAGCGCAACATCGGCATGGTCTTTCAGAACTACGCGCTGTTCCCGCACATGACGGTGGAGGAGAACCTCGCCTTCCCCCTCGAGGTGCGCGGCGTCGACAAGCCGGACATCGAGCGGCGCGTGCGCGACGCGCTCAACATGGTGCAGCTCGGCGGCTTCCGCGCGCGCCGGCCGGCGCAGCTCTCGGGCGGTCAGCAGCAGCGGGTGGCGCTCGCCCGCGCCCTGGTCTTCGAGCCGCAGCTGGTGCTCATGGACGAGCCCCTGGGCGCGCTCGACAAGCAGCTGCGCGAGGCCATGCAGTACGAGATCAAGCACCTTCACGAGAACCTGGGCGTCACCGTCGTCTACGTCACCCACGACCAGTCCGAGGCGCTGACGATGTCGAACCGGATCGCCGTCTTCAACGACGGCGCGGTGCAGCAGTTGGCGACGCCGGATCGGCTCTACGAGGCGCCGGAGAACGCCTTCGTGGCGTCCTTCATCGGCGAGACCAACAAGCTCCGCGGCAAGGTCGCCGAGCGTGACGGCCGCTGGTGCCGGGTGGCGCTGGCGAGCGGCCAGGAGGTGACCGCGCTGGCGGTCAACGTCGACGTCGCCGGCCACGAGACGCTCTTGTCGCTCCGTCCCGAGCGGGTGACGGTGGCGGCCGAGCCCGGGAGCCTCGCCAACGTCTTCGAGGCGCGGGTCCAGGAGCTGATCTACCACGGCGACCACATCCGCACCCGGGTCTCGGTCTGCGGCCACGACGACTTCGTCGTGAAGATCCGGAACGCCGGCGGTCACGTCCAGCTCCAGCCGGGGCAGACCACGACGGTGGGCTGGCGCCCCGAAGGCTGCCGCGCGCTCGACGCGGCGTGACGGCGAGTGCGGTCGACGCGGCTTCGTTGAAGAGGGTTCCAGAGGGGGGGACACCGATGAACCTGCGACGTCCCGTCCGTGCGCTGATCACGGGCGCCTTCGCCTGCGGCGCCGCCGGCGCCGTCTCGGCGCAAGAACTCACGGTGGCGTCCTGGGGTGGACAATACACCTACAGCCAAGTCGAGGCCTACCAGAAGCCGTTCGCCGAGAAGACCGGCATCGACATCATCTCCGAGGACTACACCGGCAACGTCGCGCCGATCCGCGCCCAGGTGTAGAGCGGCAACGTCACCTGGGACGTGGTCGACGTCGAGCTCTCCGACGCCATCCGGCTGTGCGACGAGGGGCTGATCGAGGACATCGACCATGCGATGTTGCCGCCGGCGCCCGACGGCACGCCGCCCGAGGAGGACTTCATCGAGGGCGCGCTGCAGCCCTGCGCGGTCGCGACCATCACCTGGTCGACGATCTACGCCTTCAACGAGGAGGCGTTCCCGGAGGACGGCGCGCAGCCGGCGACCATCGCCGACTTCTTCGACACCGAGGCGTTCCCCGGCAAGCGCGGCGTGCGCAAGTGGCCGAAGGCGATCATGGAGATGGCGCTGATGGCCGACGGCGTCCCGCCCGAGGAGGTCTACGACGTGCTCGCGACCGACGAGGGGGTGGATCGCGCCTTCGCCCAGCTCGACCGCATCAAGGACGACATCGTGTGGTGGGAGGCCGGTGCCCAGGCTCCGCAGCTCTTGGCCGACGGCGAGGTGGTCATGACCACCGCCTACAACGGCCGCATCTACGGCGCGCAGGTGGAGGAGGACCAGCCCTTCGAAATCGTCTGGGACGGCCAGAACCTCGATCTCGACCTCTGGGTCGTGCCGGCAGGGGCGCCGAACCGCGACGCGGCGATGGAGTTCATCACGTTCTCCACCGACACCCAGCGCCTCGCCGACCAGGCCAAGTACATCTCCTACGGTCCGGCCCGCCGGTCGTCCTTCCCGTTGGTCGAAGCCGACATGCAGCCGCACATGCCGACCAACCCCGAGAACATGGAAAAGGCGCTGATCTCCGATCCGCTGTTCTGGGCGGATTACCAGGAGGAGCTGAACCAGCGCTTCAACACCTGGCTCTTGCAGTGACGGCCGGCGG
The DNA here is from genome assembly GCA_009908425.1 of Alphaproteobacteria bacterium. Lineage (GTDB taxonomy): Bacteria > Pseudomonadota > Alphaproteobacteria > Geminicoccales > Geminicoccaceae > JAAAPF01. The sequence goes on along the minus strand of JAAAPF010000303.1, from coordinate 4,592 downwards.
CGGGGGCGGGTCGCGGCCCGCGCCCCGCCCCGGGTCGTCGTGATCGCGGGAGAGGCGCCTTGGCCACGACCACGCTCGCGCCCGCCACCGCCGCGGCTTCCGACGCGCGCGACGGCCGCGGCGAGGCGCTGCGCGCCGCCGACGGGACGCCGCTCAAGCGCAAGCTGGAGCGCACCACCCGCCTCTCCCGGCTGCGGGCGTTTTTGCTGGTGGTGCCTCTCCTGGCGTTCGTCGTCGTCAGCTTTCTCGTGCCGGTGGGCACGCTGCTCTGGCGCGGGGTCAGCTCGCCCACCTTCGCCACCCACATGCCGCGTACCACCGCCGTCCTCGCCGAGTGGGACGGCCGCGCGGTGCCGGGCGAGGCGGCGTTCGCCGCCCTCGCCGCCGACCTCGTCGACGCCCGCGAGAGCCGCGACATCGGCAAGGTGGCGACCCGGGTGAACCGCGAGCTGTCGGGCACGCGCTCGCTGTTCACCCGCTCGGCGCGCCGGGCCGAGCGTATCGACGAGGGGCCCTTCAGGGCGGCGATCATCGACATCGACGAGGATTGGGGCGAGCTCGAGCTGTGGCGGGCGATGAAGGTCGCTTCCTGGAGCGTCACCCCCGCCTTCTACCTGCAGGCGCTCGATCTCCAGGTCGAGGCCGACGGCGCGATCGCGCGGCTGCCCGAGGAGCGCCAGCTGCACGTCTCGCTGTTCTGGCGGACGTTGTGGATGAGCGGCCTGATCACCTTCCTCTGCCTGCTGTTGGGCTTTCCGGTCGCCTATCTGCTGGCGAACCTGCCGCTCAAATACTCCAACCTGTTGATGATCTTCGTGTTGTTGCCGTTCTGGACCAGCCTCTTGGTGCGGACGACGTCGTGGATCGCGCTCCTGCAGAGCCAAGGCGTGTTGAACGACGTCTTCGTCGCGCTCGGCCTCGCCGCCGACGACCGACGCCTGCAGCTGATCTACAACCAGGCCGGCACGATCATCGCGATGACGCACATCCTGCTGCCGTTCATGATCCTGCCGCTCTACAGCGTGATGAAGACCATCCCGCCGAGCTATCTGAGGGCGGCACGCTCGCTCGGCGCCGATCAGGTGACCGCGTTCCGGCGGGTCTATCTCCCGCAGACCGTCCCGGGCATCGGCGCCGGCTCGCTCCTCGTCTTCATCCTCGCCGTCGGCTACTACATCACGCCGGCCCTGGTCGGCGGCCAGAGCGGCCAGCTGATCTCCAACATCATCGCCTTCCACATGGAATCGACGTTGAACTGGAACCTGGCGGCGGCGCTCGGCGGCATCCTCCTGGTCGGCGTCGTCCTGCTCTATTGGACCTACAACCGCCTCATCGGCATCGACAACATCAAGCTGGGCTGAGCCATGGCCTTGCCGTCCTATGCCGGGCCGCTGGAGCGCGCGTGGTACTATGCGTTCCGGGTGATCTGCGGCCTCGTCTTTTTCTTCTTGATGATGCCGATCCTGATCATCATCCCGCTGAGCTTCAACGCCGAGCCCTATTTCTCGTTCACGAGCGGCATGCTGGCCTTCGAGGCCGAGGCCTATTCGCTGCGGTGGTATCTCGACATCCTGACCAACGGCATGGTGGCGCCGGACGAGCCCTTCGGCCGGGCCTGGCTCGCCGACATGTGGACGAATTCGCAGTGGGTGCGGGCGCTCAGGAACTCGTTCTTCATCGGCATCTGCGCCACCGCGTTGGCGACCGGGCTCGGCACGCTCGCGGCGCTCGGCCTCGCCCGCGCCGAGATGCCGTACCGCACGGCGGTCATGAGCCTTCTGATCTCGCCGATGATCGTGCCGCTGGTGATCACGGCGGCGGGCATGTTCTTCTTCTACAGCGCGATCGACCTCGCCCAGACCCACCTCGGCGTCATCCTGGCGCACGCGGCGCTCGGCACCCCCTTCGTCATCATCACCGTCACCGCCACGCTGGTGGGCTTCGACAAGACGCTGATGCGCGCCGGTGCCTCGTTGGGCGCGCCGCCGCGCACCGTCTTCTTCAAGATCGTGCTGCCGTTGATCCTGCCGGGGGTGATCTCGGGCGCGCTCTTCGCCTTCATCACCTCCTTCGACGAGGTGGTGGCGGTGCTCTTCCTCGCCGGTCCCGAGCAGCGCACCATCCCGCGCCAGATGTGGTCGGGCATCCGCGAGCAGATCAGCCCGACGATCCTGGCGGTGGCGACGCTCTTGGTGTTCGTCTCGATCGCGCTCCTGACCACGATCGAACTCCTGCGGCGGCGCAGCGAGCGGTTGCGGGGAACCGCCGGGTGACCACGCCGTCGCCACCGGCCCGCTCGGTCCGAGGGCGCTGAGATGCGCGCGTTCAAATGCGCCCGCTGCGGCTTGGCGGTGTATTTCGAGAACACGCATTGCGGTGGCTGCGGCGCCCTGTTGGGCTTCCTGCCGGACGCGCTGGAGATGCTGGCGTTCGCGCCCGCGCCGCCGGGCGAGCCCTGGGCGGCGGTCGGTCGCGAGCGGCTCGCCCGGCCCTGCGCGAACCGCGACGCGGCGGGCTGCAACTGGATGACGGCGGCCGCGGACGGCCCGCTCTGTGCCGGCTGCGTCTACAACCGCACCATCCCCGATCTCACCGTGCCGTCGAACCCGTCGCGCTGGCAGCGCCTGGAGCGGGCCAAGCGGATGCTGCTCTACGGGCTGTTCCGGCTCGGCTTTCGACCGCCGTCGCGGGCGGACGCGCCGGGCTGGGGCCTCGCCTTCGACTTCGTCGCCGCGACGCCGGGCGCGCCGGCGGTCACCGGCCACGCCGCCGGGGTCGTGACCATCGACGTCGCCGAAGCCGACGACGTCGTCCGCACCTCCGTGCGCGAGCAGATGGCCGAGCTCTACCGCACCCTGCTCGGCCATTTCCGCCACGAGAGCGGCCATTTCTTCTGGGAGCGGCTGGTCCGCGACGGCGGCCGCCTCGACGCGTTCCGTGCCCGGTTCGGCGACGAGCGCGCGGACTACCGCGCGGCCCTGGACCGGCACTACGCCGCGGGCCCGCCGGCCGACTGGAACCGCACCCACATCAGCGCCTACGCGGCGGCGCACCCCTGGGAGGACTGGGCCGAATGCTGGGCGCACTACCTGCACATCGTCGACAGCCTGGAGACCGCCCGGGCCTTCGGCCTGGCGGTCGCGCCGACGGCGCCCGTGCTGGCGGCGGGCACCGCGCCGCCGCTCGCCGATCCCTACCGCGCGCCGTCGGCGCGCGCCCTGGTCGACGCCTGGCTGCCGCTGGTGGTCGCGGTCAACAGCCTCAACCGCTCGATGGGGCTGGGCGATCTCTACCCGTTCGTCCTGACCACCCCGGTCGTCGACAAGCTCGAGTTCATCCACCGCGCGGTGGCCGACACGCGCTCGGCCTGAGCGGCGCGCGCCGGCCGCTCAGTACACGTCCTGGCCGCCGTTCACCGGGATCTCGGCGCCGTTGACGTAGGAGCTCTGCGGGCTGCAGAGGTAGTGGATGACGGCGGCGACCTCGTCGGGCGAGCCGAGGCGGCGCATCGGGATGCGCTCGACCAGCTGCTCGGTGCCGGGCGAGAGGATGGCGGTGTTGATCTCGCCGGGGCAGACCGCGTTGACGCGGATGCCGTAGGCCGCGAGGTCGGCGGCGAGCTCGCGGGTGAGCGCCACCAGCGCCGCCTTCGAGGTGCTGTAGGCCGAGCCCGCGAACGGGTGCACCCGGTGGCCGGCGATCGAGGTGATGTTGACGATCGCGCCCTCGTTGCGGGCCAAGGACCGCGCCAGTGTCCGCGCGAAGTAGACCGCGGCGAAGAAGTTGATGGCGAAGACGTCGTCCCACACCGAGAGCTCGCCGTCGAGGCACCCCAAGCGCGAGCCGTCGTCGTCCTTGGGCGAGTAGCCGGCGTTGTTGACCAGCGCGTGCAGCGGCTCGCCGTCGAGGATGCGGGCGAGCTCGGCGGCGGCGAAGCCGAGGTTCTCGCGCTTTCGGAGATCGGCGGTGATGTGGCGGTGCTCCTCGGTCACCGGGCAATTGTCCGGCACGACGTCGCGCGAGCAGGTGATCGCCCGCCAGCCCTGCTGCACGAAATACTTCGCGGTGGCGTGACCGATGCCGCGACTGGCGCCGGTGATGAACACGGTCTTCATGGCGCAACCTCCGCCGGGGACGCGAACGACACGCGGCGGCGTCCCCGCTGACGGATCCGTTCTACCCCCGCCGCCGACCGGGCGAAACCGAGGCGAAGGGCGACCCCCCGTCTCGCCGGCGGCTCGTCGGGCGGCGGCTAAGGGGGTGGCGGCTCAGCGGGCGGTGGCCGCCCCTTCGGCGTCGCCGACGCCGTGGGCGAGCGAGGCCTCCAAGAAGCGGTCGAGGTCGCCGTCGAGCACGGCCTGGGTGTTGCCGGTCTCCACGCCTGTGCGCAGGTCCTTCACCATCTTGTAGGGGTGCAGCACGTAGGAGCGGATCTGGTGGCCCCAGCCGATGTCGCTCTTGCCGGCCTCCTCGGCCTGGGCCTTCTCGCGCTGCTTTTGGCGCTCGATCTCGTAGAGCTTGGCGCGCAGCATGTCCATGGCCTCGGCCCGGTTCTTGTGCTGCGAGCGCCCGCTCTGGCACTGCACCACGAT
>JAAAPF010000036.1 GCA_009908425.1 Alphaproteobacteria bacterium | reverse complement strand
CGCTCAGCTCGAGGCCGAGGCCGAGCGTGCCGGTGAGCTCGTCGGAGAAGCGCTGCTCGACGCCGGCACCGGCCTCCACCACCAGGCTGTCGAAGGCGTCGGTGGTCTGGCGCAGCAGCCGGCCCCGCACCAAGAGCGAGCGCGAGCGGCCGAAGAAGTCGGGCGTGCGCAAGTCGGCGCCCAAGGATTGCTCCAAGAGGTCGGCGTCGAGGGCGACCTGAAAGCGCTCGGCGCCGCCGAAGATGTTGCGGTGCTCCCAGCCGGCGTTGAAGCCGGGACCGCCGTCGGTCTCGAAACGCACGCCGCCGCTGACCGTGCGGTGAAGGCGCTGCTCGGTGGCGATGGTGACCGGGGCGACGCCGTCGGGCGGCGGGGCGTCCGGGAGTTCGACCTGCACCGCCCGAAAGAGGCCGGTGGCGACCAGCTCGCGGCGGGTCTCCCGGATCAGTTCGGGGTCGTAGCGGGTGCCGGGCTCGAAGGGCAGCCGCGACCGCAGAAACGGGTCGTCGATGCCGTCGACGCCGGTGTAGGCCACCTCGCCGAGATCGACCACCGGACCCGGCCGGATGGCCAGCGTGGCCTGCAACGTCTTGGCGTCGCGGTCGATGATCGCGCGCCGCTCGCCGAGCTCGGCGTAGGCCCGCCCGGCCCGGCGCGCCCGCGCCCTGAGCACGCTTTCGGCGTCGAGGATGCGCTGCGCGACCGCCGGCTCGCCGAGCCTCAGGCCGAGCTCGTCGGCGGCGGGCGGCTCGTAGCCCGGCGCCTCGCCGAGCACGCGGATGTCGACCGCGGCCAGCCGGTAGCGCGGTCCGAGGATCACGGCGAAGGTGACTGCGGCCGCCCCCTTCTCGGCGTCGGCGACGGTGCCGTCGACGCGCGCTTCGTAATAACCCTCGCCGCCGAGGGCGCGCTCGAGACGTTTCTCGTCGTCGAGTGTGCGCCGCTGGAGCGCCAGCCGCGACGGCGCGGGCTCGTCGGCGGCCGCGGCGGTGGCGCTGACCGAGCGCAGGAACGAGGCCAGTTCGGTGTCGGCGACACCCTCGACGGTGACGGTGTAGGGCACGGGGGTCGCGGGGCGGACGTCCGCGGCGGCGCGCGTGAGGGGGTCTGGGCCGCGATCCCCGCAGGCCGCGAGGCCGCAGCTCGCGGCGACGACGGCGCCGGCGGCGAGGCGGCGCAGCTTGCTCGGGCGGGGCATCGTCGTGGTTCGTCCTTCCGCGTAGCGCGCCGTCCACCGCTCAAGCGCCGGTGGTGATAAATCGGTGCGTGTCCTCCTCCAGCACCAGCGCCGTCAAGCGTCCGGTCCAATAGGCGCCAGTGTCGATACCGATGCGGTTGCCACGGACGTCGGGTTCGGCGACGACGGTGTGGCCGTGAACGACGACGGCGCCGAGATCGCGGGTATCGGAAAGAAAGGGTTCGCGGATGAACAGCAGGTCGCGTCCGTCCTGGCGGGCCAGCGGCAGGCCGGGCCGGATGCCGGCGTGGACGAAGACGTAGTCGCCGCGGCGCGTCATCCGCTCGAGGCCGTTCAAGAAGCGCCGGTGCTCGGCGGGGACGCGCCGCCGCACGCGCCCGCGCAGGCGTGTCCACCCGGCGTCGTCGTCGAAGGCGGGGATGTCCGGGACGCCGTAGCTCACCAGCGTCGCGTCCCCGCCCGAGGCCAGCCAGGCGGCGGCGACGTCGCCGCCCTCGAGAAACTCTCGAAACCACCAATCGTGGTTTCCCATCAGGCAGATCGGCGCGTCGGCGCGCCGACGCGCGCCGCACAGATGCTCGATGACGCCGCGGCTGTCCGGCCCGCGGTCGACGTAGTCGCCGAGATAGACCCGCTGCACCGGCCCGGCGGGTGGGAACGCTTCGACGTCGCGCGCGATGCGGTGTTCCATCTCGCGCAACAGGTCCAGCCGCCCGTGGACGTCGCCGATCGCGTAGACGCGCTCGCCCGGCGGCAGGCGCGGCGTGCGGCCGGCGACCCGCGGCCACGGCGGGCTGTTGCCGAATCTGGACAGCCAGTGGCGCAAAAATGTCACTCCGAGCGACGACGGCGCGGCCGCGGCGCGATTTGCCTTGGGCTGCGCGCAGGTCTTGGGTTAACGAAGCCTAGGAATGGTCTGAGGACAATCGTCTTCTGGGGTTCGGCAATGGCGATGGCGGAGCGTAGGCGCGGCGGCAACGCGTGCGGGATGGCGGTGGTCGCGGGGTTGGTGGGGCTGCCCATGACGCCTGCGGTGGCTCAGCCAGTGGGTGAGTTCGACCAACTCGGCATTCGAACGGAACGGTGGACCATCTTTCCCTCGTTGAGCGTCAGTGCGGTTTACGACGACAACGTATTCGCGGTTCCCGATGACAGCGATAGGCTCGAAAGCGACGTGTTCGCGGTGGTGGCACCGGAGGTCACGTTCGAGGCGAATACCCAGCGCCACGCCTTCGCCATCACCTCGGGCGCGCAGATCGGACGTTACAACGATCTGACCGACCAGAACTTCAACGATTTTTTCGTGGACGCCGCGGGGCGCTGGGACGTGACGCGGACCTTCGACGTCACGGCGTCCTTCGGCTTCGCCCGCACCCAAGAGGACCAGGCCGATCCCGATCGCGTCCTCACCGCGGACACGGCGACGGAAACCACCGACATCGACAGCTTCACCGGTAGCATCACGGCCGCCAAGGATTGGCAGCGGACCTTCGCCCGCGCCAGCGTCGGGGTGGAGCGGCGGAGTTTCGAGGAGCTCGACGCCCGCATAAATGACGTGGCGGTCACCCCCGGCGGCGACGTCATCGTGATCGATACCGGTGAGACCGCCGACCTCAACGAGGATCGTGATCGCTTTACGATTCCACTCGACCTGCGCGTCGGCTACGAAGTCGACCGGGACTACAGTCTCTTCGTTAACCTCGGTTATTCTTTGACCCGTTTCGACGAGCCCGAACAGATCGCGATCACCGAGTTGGGCTTTCTCACCGGTGTGGACGAAGGCGAGAGCCAGGACTTCGAAACGCTGTCGCTGCGCGTCGGCACCGAGGTCGACTTCGATCGCCTCGTCACCGGCGAATTCTCCCTCGGCGTCGAGCAACGCTTCGCCGACGCCGCGGACGAGGACGACGAATTGGGCTTCTCGTTCGACGGCGATCTGGACTGGATCGTGACGCCGCGCACCACCTTGAACTTCAGCGGGTCGCAAGGCTTCGAGCCCGCCACGGCCGACGATGCGGGTGGCAGTTCCCTGGTCACCCGTGTCGGCCTGGACTTGAGCTACGACTTGACCCGACAGGTCGAGCTCGGCGGGAACTTCCGCTACCTGCGCGACGACCGCGGTGACGGTGAGCGCACCGACGACGATATCGCCGCGGGCGTTTCCACCTCTTACACCATCAACCGCTTCGCCGTGGTCTCGGCGAGCTACGAGTTTCGGCGGCGGACGTCGACGGACGAGGACCGCGAGTTCGACCGCAACCGAGTGTTCGTGACCCTTACCGGACGGTACTGACGGGTGAGGGGCGACCTGCCCCGGCGACTGACCGCGCTCGCCCTCGCCGCGGCGCTGGGGGGATGCACGGTCTCGGCCGGCGAATCCCCCGGCAACGCCGCGGTGGCGTCGACGGATGCCGAGGCACTGCGTCCGGGCGAAAGGGTGCGCGTCACCGTCGAGGGCCAGCCCGACCTCTCCGGCCGCTACGAGCTCGACCGCGACGGTCGGATCGAGGTGCCGCTGTTGGGGGCGGTCGACGCCCACGCCCGCACCACCGACGAACTCGCCGATCGGCTCGTCGCTCGCCTCGCCGACGGCTATTTGCACGATCCGCGCGTCGAGGTGGCGCGGCTCGGTGCGCGACCGTTCTTCATCCTCGGCGAGGTCGCCCGCCCCGGCAGCTACCCCTACCGGCCGGGCATGACGGTAGCGGACGCCGTCGCCACGGCCGGGGGCGCGCTCGGCGAGGGTGAGGTCGCGGCGGTGCTGACGCCGGCGGGACGCGCACGTGACGCCGGCCGGGTCGCCTTCGACGCTGCGCTCGACCCGGGCGACATCGTCGAGCTGGCGGATCCGCGCGGTTGAAGGCGTCGGCGCTGCCGAGCGGCGACGTCGCGCGCACGCGTTTTCGTGCTCTGCGGGAGAGCGTGGAGCTCTATGCCGATCAAAGGGTGATCGCCATCCTGTTCCTCGGCTTCGCCTCCGGGCTGCCGTTGATGCTGGTGGCGGGCACGCTCAGCACCTGGTTGCGCGAGGCCGAGGTCAGCCGCTCCGCGATCGGGCTCTTCGCCTTCGTCTTCGCGCCCTACACCTTCAAGTTCGCCTGGGCGCCGTTGATGGACCGGCTGCCGCTGCCGCCGCTCACCACCTGGCTGGGGCGCCGCCGCGGCTGGATGCTGGCGGCGCAACTGGGGCTGATGGCGTCGATCTGGGGGCTCGGGCGGACCGACCCGGCGAGCGACATCTATGTCGTCGCGGCGATGGCGCTCGCGGTCGCCTTCTTCTCGGCGAGCCAGGACGTCGTCATCGACGCTTACCGCGTCGAGAGCCTGCCCGAGCGCAAGCTCGGCGCCGGCGCGGGCGTGATCGTGCTGGGCTATCGCGTCGGGATGTTCGTCGCCACGTGGGGGGCGCTGCGGCTCGCCGACGCGGCCGACTGGTCGGTGGCCTACACCGTCATGGCGGCGCTGGTGGGCGTCGGCATGGTGACGGCGCTGCTGGTTCCGGAGCCACCGGGCTCCGACTTCGCGCGGCCGGCCGGCGGCCGCGGCTTTCAGGCCTGGCTCGCGAGCGCGGTGATCGAGCCCTTCGGCGATTTCTTCCGCCGCCACGGCGTCCACGTCGCCGTCGTCATCCTCGTCCTGATCTCGGTGTTCAAGGCCAGCGACGTCCTGCTGACGCTCTTGGCCAACCCGTTCTACATCGATATGGGCTTCACCAAGGCCCAAATTGCCGACGTCACCAAGCTCTTCGGGGTCTGGATGACCGTCGCGGGCGGCCTCGTCGGCGGCGTCGTGGTCTTCCGCCTCGGCATCCTAAAGGCTATGGTGTTGGCCGCGGTCTTGATGGCGGGCTCCAACCTGATGTTCGCGGTGCTGACCTGGAGCGGGCCGCAACTGCCGGTGTTCATTGCCACCATCGCCATCGAGAACCTGTCGTCGGGGATCGGCACCGCCGTCTTCGTCGCGTTTCTCTCCGCGCTCTGCAACATCCACTACACCGCGGTGCAGTACGCCCTCCTCACCTCGTTCATGCAGCTCTTCGGCAAGTTCGTGATCGTACCGTCGTCGGGGTTCTATGCCGACGCCGTCGGTTGGATGTGGTTTTTCGTCACGTCCACGGTGTTCGCTCTGCCGGCGATCGCGCTGGTGCTCTGGCTGGTGCGCCACGGCCCCGAGATCAAGGTCGCCCGGCCGGAAACGCCCGCCGACGGGGCTTGAGTGTGGCGCACGACCGACACCGTCCTGTTCGTGCCGGGGGCGTTCACCGATCGTCGGCTGTTCGCCCATCAGCTCGACCATCTGGACGAGCTGGCGACGCCGCGCTTCGTCGAGCTTGCCGACGTCGACAGCTTGGCCGTCATGGCCGAGGCGATCCTCGCCGACGCCCCCGAGCGGTTCGCGCTCGCCGGGCTGTCGCTGGGCGGCATCGTCGCCTTGGAGCTGGTGAAGCGGGAGCCCGAGCGGGTCACCCGCCTGGCCCTGCTCGCCACCACCGCCGAGCCGGATCCGCCGCCGGTCGCGGCCGGCCGTCGGGTGGTGGTCGAGCGCGTGCGCGGGGGCGAGTTCGCGCAGCAGGTCGAGTTGCTGTTGCCGGTGCTCTCGGGTCCACTCGACCGTGAGCGTGGCGGCGACGTCGCTGCGGTGCGGGCGATGGTGCGCGGCGTCGGGGCGGCCCGCTACGCCCGCCAGGTCGAGGCGATCGTGAACCGGCCGGATCAGCGCGGCGTCGCCGCCGGCATCGCCTGACCGACCTTGGTGCTGGCCGAGTGCGACGACCCGATCACACCGGTCGAGGCGCATCGCGCACTCGCGGACGCGGTGCCGACGGCGCGGCTCGCAGTGGTCGAGCAGGCCGGTCACCTGCGGCCGCTGGACCAGCCGGTGGCGACGACCGCGCTTTTGCGCGACTGGCTCGCCTACCCGGCCTGATCCGCCGCCTTCGCCTTGACGGCGTCGATGACGGCGCGACGGGCGGGATGGTCGGCGCGGCGGAGCCACTCGAACGCCACCATGTCGGCGCTCACCGGCACGATCCCGGCCTGCACCGCCCGCGCACGTGCGACCTCGGCGTCGCGCTCGTCGCGGGCGGCGCTGGCATCGAAGACCAGATGCACCCCCCAGCCCCGCGCCGCCAGCACCAAGCCCGCCTGCAGGACGCAGACATGCGTCTCCATGCCGGCGAGGACGACCTGCGGGCGATCGAGCGCGTCGAGGCGACGGCCGACGGCTGGATCGGCGGCGGCGCAGAAGTGGCTCTTGGGGATGATCGAGGCGTGGGCGAGTTCGCCGCCGACCGCCGGCAGCGTGGCCCCGAGCCGCTCGGGCACGTGCTCGGTGATCGTCGCGGGCACGCCCAGGGCGGTGGCGGCGCGGACGAGGAGATCGAGCCCGGCGAGGGCCCGCCGCCGGATCGCCTCCGGCATCGCCGCGGCGAGACCGCTTTGGACGTCGATCAGCAGCAACTGGCCGCGACCGGCTTCGAGCAGCGGTGGCGGTTGGATCGCGGCGGGTTCGGGGGGCGACACGACTTCACTCGGTTCCGGGTTCAACACGTGCGACATTGACATCGGCGCCGCGAATCGTACACCCCGACAGCGACCGTAGTTTCCAACCATTGGACGTTCGTTGACCGAAGGCACGCAGGGTTCGCCGAGCTTCACCGAACTCGGGCTGTGCGACGAAGTCACCCGCGCCGTCGTGGACGCGGGTTACACCGTACCGACGCCGATCCAGGCGAAGGCCATCCCGCACATCCTGAAAAAGCAGGATCTCGTCGGCATCGCGCAGACGGGCACGGGCAAAACCGCGGCCTTCGTCCTGCCGATCATTCACCATCTGACGCACGGCCGGGCCCGGGCGCGCATGCCGCGCTCGGTCATCTTGAGCCCGACGCGCGAGCTGGCGAGCCAGACCGCCGACAACTTCACCAAGTACGGCAAGCACGTGAAGCTGACGATGGCGCTGATCATCGGCGGCGTCGGCATGGGCGAGCAGGAGAAGCTCCTGGACCGCGGCGTCGACGTGCTGATCGCGACACCGGGCCGGCTGCTGGACTGGTTCGAGCGCGGCAAAGTGCTGTTGGGCGGGGTGAGCGTCTTCGTCATCGACGAGGCCGACCGCATGCTCGACATGGGCTTCATCCCTGACGTCGAGCGCATCGCCAAGCTGATCGCCCGGCGCGAGCAGACCATGTTGTTCTCGGCGACCATGCCCAAGGAGGTCCGCCGCCTCGCCGACCAGTTCCTCAAGGATCCGGTCGAGGTCCAGGTCGCCCGTCCGGCCACGATGGCGTCGAACATCGAGGCCCGGCTGGTGAAGGTGGCGCCGGACAAGAAGACCGACGCCCTCGAGCGGCTGTTCCGCGCCCACGGCGTCGACAAGGCGATCATCTTCTGCAACCGCAAGCGCGACGTCGGCACCGTCACCCGCAAGCTCCAGCGCAAGGGCTACAACGCCCGCGACATCCACGGCGATCTCGACCAGAGCCAGCGCCAGGCGACGCTCGACGCCTTCAAGGCCGACAGCGTGGACTACCTCGTCGCCACCGACGTCGCCGCACGCGGCCTCGACATCTCGGACATGCCGGTCGTCATCAACCTCGACGTCCCGAGCCACGCCGACGACTACGTCCACCGTATCGGCCGCACCGGCCGGGCCGGGCGCAAGGGTCGCGCCTTCACCTTCGCCACCGACGACGACGCCAGGCGGCTCGCCAAGATCGAAAAGCTCGTGGGCGGCGCGATCCCGGTGTTCGATCCGTTCGCCGCGGTCGCGCAAGCCGCGGAGGAGGCGCCGGCCGCCGAGCCGCGGCCGTCCGCGGCGACCGCCGCGCCGGCGACGCCGGAGGTCGCCGCGGCCGAACAGGAAACGCCACCGGCCGGGGGCGAGAAGCCGAAGCGCCGGCGCGGGCCCAAAAAGGCCGCGGCCAAGGCGGCTCCGGGGGAGAAGGCCCCGGGCGAGGCGACCCCGGACAAGGCGGCGAAGAGCACCGACCAGGCGGCCGCCGACGCCGCGCCCGCGGAACGGCGCGACGGCAAAGGCGCGGGCAAGGACGGCGAGCGTCGCTCCCGCCGCAAGCGCGAGCCCGAGCCGGCGCCGGCCGAGCCGGTGGTCGGCCTGGGCGACCACGTCCCGAGCTTTCTGTTGAAGCCGGTGCCGGTGCGTCCGGAAAATTCCGGTAAGGGCGAGTGAATGCAGACCATCTTCGTCATGGTGAAGTGCGAACTCGGCCGCGCCTACGACGTCGCCGACGCCGCGGTCCAGAGCATCCCCGAGATCTCCGAGGTGCACTCGATCTCGGGTCAGTACGACCTGTTGATGAAGATCTACCTCGACGCCGCCGCCGACATCGGCCGCTTCGTCAACAGCAAGGTACAGCTGCTGGACGGGGTCAAGGACACCTTCACGCTGATCGCCTTCAAGGCGTTCACCTGAGATGAGCGGGCGATGAGCGACGACGAGAGCCTGCGCATCCACACCCACGAGCGCGCCCTCGACGGCTGGATCGCGGTCGACGACTTCGTCTTGAGCCATCGGCGCTTCGACGGCGGCTGGACGCGGGCGCTCACCCGTCGGATCGTGCGGCGCGGCGAGGCGGTGGTGGTGCTGCCCTACGATCCGGAGCGCGACACCGTCGTGCTCATCGAGCAGTTCCGCGCCGGGGCCATCGCCGACCCTCGCACGCCCTGGCTGATCGAGGCGGTCGCCGGGCTGCGCGATCAGGCCGGCTCGCCCGAGGCCACCGGCCGGCGCGAGCTCGTCGAGGAAGCCGGCCTGGAGGCCGGCCCCATGGTGCAGCTGTGGGAGGGCTACGCCTCGCCCGGCTTCGCCGACGAGTACATCTACGGCTTCGTCGCCCGGGTCGACAGCCGTGGCGTCGACGGCCATCACGGCGTCGACGCCGAGGACGAGGACATCCGACCGTTCGTGCTGGGCTTCGAGGAGGCGCTCGACTGGTGGCGCGGCGGCAGGCTGTTGAACGTGCCGCTGTTGACCACGCTGCTCGCGCTCGCCGTCGAGCGCCCCGGCCTCCGCGAGCGCTGGCGCGCCTAGCCGTCGAGGCTCGCCGCCAGAAAGCCGAGCGCGCGGCGCCAGACCGCGATCCGGTTGGTTCGCTTGCTGAAGCCGTGACCCTCGCCCGCGATCTCCAGGTGTTCGACGGGATGGTCGCGGGCCCCGAGTGCCGCCGCCATCCGCCGGCTCTCGGCCGGCCGCACGCGCGGATCGCCGCCGCCGTGGGCGAGGAAGACGGGAGCCCGGACGGCGGCTGCGCGCGCCAGCGGCGAGAGGTCGTCGAGGAACCCACCGTCCACCTCCGGATCGCCGTATTCGGCGCGGCGGTGGACCCGCCGGTAGGCCGCCGTCTCGCGCAGAAACGTCGCCAGATCGGCCATGCCGTAGAACGCGACGCCGCAGCACCAGCGCGCGGGATCGCGCGCCAGGCCCGCCAGCGTCACGAAACCCCCGTAGCTGTGCCCGAGGAGCGCGAGGCGGGCGGCGTCGACGTCCTCGCGCGCGGCCAGCCAGCGGCCCACCGCCGCCAGATCGGCGAAGACGTCGGCGCGGCGGGCGCCGTCGTCGAGGCCGGCGTAGCTGCGCCCGTAGCCGGTCGAGCCGCGCAGGTTGGGGGCGAGCACGGTCCAGCCGCGCGCCAGCATCGCGGCCACCTCGCCGTGCCAGCCCGGGCGCCACTGGCTCTCGGGCCCGCCGTGAACGACGGTCACGGCGGGCGCGGACGCGGCGGCGCGAGGGGGCCGGTACAGCAACGCCGGCAGACGGCGGCCGTCGAAGCTCTCGACCCGGACGACGTCGGGCGCGCCGCCGGCCGGCGGAGCCGCGGCGAAGCCCGCGAGCGGCGCGGCGTCACCCCTCGCCGGGTCGAAGCACCACGGCCGCGGCGGGGTGACCGGCGTCTCGACGGTGGCGAGCAGCGCGGTCCCGGCGGGGTGCCAGTGCAGATCGGCGGCGACGCCGTCGAGCGGGAAGCGGACCGGCGCGCCGCCGACACGGTCGTGGACCTCGAGGGTGGTGAAGCCCTGGTGGTTGAGGGTGGTGGCGAGGCGGCGCCCGGTCGGATCCAGGGCGATGGCGTCGACGTCCGCGGCGGGGGTGAGCCACCAGACCAGCCTGCCGTCGCCGCGGGCGAGGCGGGCCACCCCGGCGTGGTCCCGGCCGGCATCGGTGACCAGCACCAGATCGCCCTCGGGGAGGAAGCGGACGTTGTGGGCGATCGCGGCCGCGCCGGCGCCGAGCAGCGGATGGCGGGCACCGTTGGCGAGGTCGAGCAGGTGGAGCTCCTCGCGCAGCGCGGCGTGCTCGACGACGACGGCGAGAAACCGCCCGCAAGGCGACCACGCCTCGACCCGCGACAGACCGTCGCCGCGCAGCACCCGCCGCGCCGCGCCGTCCTCGAGCGACCTCACCACCACGTCCATGACCACGCCGTCGGTCGCGTTGGTGGTATAGGCTAGCGCCCGGCCGTCGGGGTGGAACGCCCCGAAGACGTGGCGTGCCGCCGGGTCGGCGGTGAACGGCCGCGAGCACAGGTCGGCGAGATCCAGCAGACGGAGAGCCTGGTTCTCGTCGCCGCCGTGATCGATGCCGTAGACGAGCTGCCCCGCGCCCGCTTTACCCGGGCGAAACGCGGCACCCGGGCGAAACGCGGCGAAGGCCACGGGATCGGCGTGGTCGCCGACGCGCACCGGCGCCGCCTCGTCACGCGCCAGCCAGAGTTGCGGGGTCTCGGTGTCGGTGTCGGCCAGAAAGGCGCGGCGCGTGCCGGTCGCGTCGACGTCGGCGACCCGCACGATCGCCGGCGCGACGAAGCGGGCGAGGTCGGTCATCCGGCGCTCCCGCGGGCCGAGCGCTCGGCCGGGGCGCCGGAGCGCCCCGGCCGCCGGCGGCGCGCGGTCAGGCGGTTTCGTGCCGACGAGGCTCGAAGAGCCGGGCCCAGGCGTTCACCGTGGCGCTGGTCGCCACGGTGCCGGCGAGGCCGGCGGCGAGGCCGACGACCGCACCGCTGCGCACCCACAAGCCGGTGCAGGCGCTGGCCAGGGACACGGCGGGTTGCGACCAGGTTGCGATGTCGGTCATGATCATACTCCTTGGCGCGGCGGTGCACGCGCCATCGTCAGCGGTGAAACGACCGCGAGCCCTAGCACGGATCGCGCCGGCGTGTGTTGATCCGACCCCGTCGGGGCACGGCCACGCGCGGCGATTTTTCAGGCACGTCGCAACCATCGTCAACATCGAGCGTTGTGGGAACGTAACGACCACATCTTAAAGTTCTACCTTAACCTTGACCGAGCCGCTCGGCAGCATTGTGCGCGTTTGCGCCGATCTTTTTTGCAAAATTTGAAATAATTTGTAGGTTCCGGCGTCGCTCTCAGGCGGTCACGACACCACGAAGGAGTTCGGCGCCATGATCGGCGACCTCGCCATGCGACTGCTTCAAGCGGTGGTGGCCACGCAGATCACGACCGCCTCGGTGCCGCCCGACGATATCGAACGGGTGACCTGTCTCGCCCAGAACATCTGGTTCGAAGCGCGTGGCAGCTCGCACGACGATCAGCTGGCGGTCGCCCACGTGGTGTTGAACCGGGTCGCGGACGCCCGCTATCCCGACGACATCTGCGCGGTGGTCTGGCAGCCCCGGCAGTTCTCCTGGACCCACGACGGCCGCTCCGATCGGATTCACTTCGCCAACCCGATCGATCGGCGGGTGTGGAAAGAGCTGGTGCAGGTGTCGATGGCGGCGATGGCCGGTCGACTGGAAGACCCTACCGGCGGCGCGACGCACTACCACGCCGATTACGTCGACCCGGCCTGGGCGGGGCGGATGGATCTGCTCATACGGATCGACGACCACCTCTACTACCGGACGTCGAACGCTCCGCGCGTGAGCGCGAGTTGAGCGGGTTCAGCGCCAGCGATCCTCGTCCTTGGGCAGCAGGAAGACGGCGGTCCCCATCGCCAGGCTGGCGAAGGTGGCGGCCAGCCCCGCGAACAGCAGCACCAGTGCGAGCGGGCCGTGACGACTGCTCTCCACCAGCGTGCCGAACCCGAAGAGATCCAGCTTCACCAGCAGATAGACCACGACGAGCGCGATCATCACTCCGGTGAGGGCGTGGTGAGCGAGAAAGCGGATCAGACGGAAATCGTGGCGGGGCTCGCCCATGGCCGGGCCCTCCGAGCGCGGTTCCGATGAGGACATCGCGCCCGAAGGGTCGGCGTCAACGGTGGATCACACCTTCGCCATGGCGATGGCGGTGTCCGCCATGCGGGTCGAGAACCCCCATTCGTTGTCGTACCAGGAGGCCACGCGGACGAGCTCGCTCTCGATGACCTTGGTGGAGGGCAGATCGACGGTCGAGCTCGCCGGGTCGTGGTTGTAGTCGCTCGACACCAAAGGCGCCTCGGTCGCCGCGAGCACGCCCTTGAGCGGCCCCTCGGCGGCGGCCTTCAACGCGCCGTTGATCTCCTCGACCGTGGTGCCCCGCTTGGGCTGGAAGGTCAGGTCGACCAGCGACACGTTCGGGGTCGGCACCCGGATCGCCACACCGTCGAGCTTGCCCACCAAATCGGGCAGGACCAGACCCACCGCCTTGGCGGCGCCGGTCGAGGTCGGGATCATCGACTGCGCCGCGGCGCGCGCCCGCCGCAGGTCCTTGTGGAAGACGTCGAGGACCGGCTGGTCGTTGGTGTAGCTGTGGATCGTGGTCATGTGCCCGCGGACGATGCCGACGGTGTCGTTCACCACTTGCGCCACCGGCGCCAGGCAGTTGGTGGTGCACGAGGCGTTGGAAACCACGGTGTGGGCCGCGGTCAGCTGGGCGTGGTTGACGCCGTAGACCACGGTGATGTCGGCGCCGTCGGCGGGCGCGGAGACCAGCACCTTCTTGGCGCCGGCGTCGATGTGGCCCGCCGCCTGATCGCGCTTGGTGAAGATGCCGGTGCACTCCATGACGATGTCGACGCCGAGATCGCCCCACGGCAGCGCCTTCATGTCGCGCTCGCTGAGCACCTTGACCGGCGGCAGCTCGCGGCCGTCGGCGGTGCGCACGTGCATGGCGTCGCCCTCGAGCTTGACCTCGCCCGGGAAGCGGCCGTGCACGCTGTCGAAGCGGAACAGATGGGCGTTGGTCTCCGGCGGGGCGAGATCGTTGATGGCGACGACCTCGACGTCCGTCCGGTTCTGCTCGGCGATGGCGCGGAGGACGTTGCGTCCGATCCGCCCGAACCCGTTGATCGCAACTTTGACTGCCACCGCGTTCCTCCTGCTGCTCGGCCCCCGCGGGGGCGTTTGGTTCGAACCGCGCGTCACGTGGCCAGCGCGCGTCCCCGATCAACTACCCGCTCTGCCGTGACTCCGAAATGCTCGAACAGTACGGGGCCGGGTGCCGACGCCCCGAATCCGGTCATGCCGACGACGTGGTCCTCGCCGGCGACGTAGCGGGTCCAACCGAAGGGCGTCGCCGCCTCGACCGCCAGCCGTGGCGCCACGCCCAGAACCTCCGCCCGGTAGGCGGCGCTCTGCTGCTCGAACAGCTCCCAGCACGGCATCGAGACCACCGCCGTCGGGATCCCGAGCGCGTCCAGCCGCCCCTGGGCCTCCAGCGCGACGCTCACCTCCGAGCCGGTCGCCAACAGCGTCAGCGCCCGCGGCCGCGCCGCCTCGGCGAGCACGTAGGCGCCGCGCGCGGCGCGGTTGGCGGTGGCCTCGTCGCGCACCGTCGGCACCCCCTGGCGCGTCAGCACCAGCACCGACGGCCCGTCGCGGCGTTCCAGCGCCAGCTCCCAGCACTCGGCGGTCTCGACCGCGTCGGCGGGGCGGAACACCCACAGGTTCGGGATCGCGCGCAGGCTCGCCACCTGCTCGATCGGCTGGTGGGTCGGGCCGTCCTCGCCGACGCCGATCGAATCGTGGGTCATGACGTGCACCACCCGCAGGCGCATCAGCGCGGCGAGGCGGATCGCCGGTCGGCTGTAGTCGCTGAAGACGAGGAAGGTGCCGCCGTAGGGCACGACGCCGCCGTGCAGGGCGAGGCCGTTCATCGCCGCCGCCATGGCGTGCTCGCGGACGCCGTAATGGAGGTAGCGGCCGCCACCGTGCGCGCCGACGACCGCCAGCCCCCTGATC
>JAAAPF010000306.1 GCA_009908425.1 Alphaproteobacteria bacterium | reverse complement strand
GCGACCCTGGAGCGCGCCCGGGCCCGGGGGCTGTGCGACCGCGCGACGACCGATGCCCGAGCCGCCGTCGCCGGCGCCGACATCGTGGTGCTCGGCACGCCGCCGGCCGCGATCGGCGAGGTCGCGGCCAGGATCGCGCCGGCGCTCGAGGCGGACGCCGTCGTCACGGACGTCGGCTCGGTCAAAGAGGTGGTGGTCCGGGCGGTCAGCGCCGTGCTGCCGCGACCCGGTCGCTTCGTGGGTGGCCATCCCGTGGCCGGCACCGAGCATTCCGGCCCTGACGCCCGAGCATCACGATCGGGTGCTCGCCGTCACCTCGCACCTGCCGCACCTGATCGCCTACACGATCGTCGGCACCGTCGCCGATCTCGAGGAACAGGCCCGCGCCGAGGTCTTCAAGTACGCCGCCGGTGGCTTCACCGATTTCACCCGGATCGCGGCCTCGGACCCGGTGATGTGGCGCGACGTCTTCTTGAACAACCGCGAGGCGACGCTGGAGATGCTCGGCCGCTTCACCGAGGACCTGATCGCCCTGCAGCGGGCGATCCGCTGGGGGCAGGGCGACGTCCTCGAAGAACTCTTCACCCGCACCCGCACGATCCGCCGCGGCGTGGTCGAGGCCGGTCAGGCCTATGTCCGCCAGCCCGAGGACCCGCTCGCGGCGAAGCCCTGACGAGGCGCGCGTCCGGCCGCGGCGTCAGGCCTCGCGCAAGCCGCGGAACCACCAGCCCATCAGCGGCTCGCTGAGATAGGAGGCCAGCGTGCGCTCGCCGGTCTTGATGCGGACCTCGACGGGCGCGCCGGAGACGACGCCGTTGTGGTCGAGGGCGAACGCCATGGCTTCCGGTGACAGGTCGAGCCAAGCCCGATAGTAGGACGAGCCGTCGTCGGTGTCGGTGCGGCCGGCGTCGACCCGCGTGAGCGTCGCCTTGAGATTCGAGACATAGCGGCTCGGCAGCGAGGTGAAGCTGACCTCGGCGGTCTGGCCGACGGCGATCTTGTCCACGTCCGTCGGCGACAGGCGCGCCTGGATGACGAAGGTCTCGCCCTCCGGCACGAGCGCGAGCGCTTCGCTGTTGGGCTCGAGCACCGCCCCCGGACCGGTGAACTGCAGGTCGATCACGGTGCCGTCGGCGGGCGCGCGGATCGTCAGGTTCTCGAGCCGGCTCTCCAACGAGGCCAGCGAGGCCGCGGTCTCGGCGAGCTGGGCGGCGTTGTCGGAGCGCTCGCGCTCGTAGCGCCGGAGCGCGTCGGCCTCCTCGTTGGCGTATTGCAGGCGGGCGTCGTTGATCTCGATCTGGGCGCGTTGGCGCTGCAGGCGGATCTCGGAGAGCTCGCTCGCGATCTCGTGCCGCTGACGGCGGATCTCCATGACCCGCATCTTCGGCGCGGCACCGCGGCGCTCCAGCTCCTCGAAGAGCTCCACCTGCTCTTCGATCTCGTCGAGCTCGCTGGTCTTGACCTCCTCGGTGGCGCTGAGGCCGTCGATCTCGGCGCGCTTGAGCGCGATGCGCTCGTTCAGGAGGTCCAAGCGGCGCTGCTGGGCGTCGAGCTCGCGCCGGAGCAGGCTGCGGTGGCGCTGGATGATCTCCTCGGGCGCGTCCACGCTCCCGGCGAGATCGTCGCGCTCCTCGATCAGCGCGTCGAAGCGCGCCACGGTGACGGCGAACTCGGCCCGTCGCTGGCGCAGCACGGCGAGCTGCCGCTGGAGCTCCGGGTTCTCCAGCTGCAGCAGGGCGTCACCGACGGCGACCTCCTCGCCGTCGCGCACGAAGACCTCGACGACGCGGCCGCCGGCGGCGTGACCCACCGGCAGTCGCTTCGAGAGGTGAACGAGCTCGCCCGAGGCCACCGCGCCCGAGGCCAGCGGATGTTGGAGCGAGAAATAGGCCAGTCCGCCGAAGAAGGCGGCGAAGGCCAACAGCGCCACCAGCATCGGGCGACGCAGGAACTGCCAGAAGGTCGTCATGCCGTGGCCGCCAATCGGGTGGGTTGCCGCAAGCGGTTGATGATCTCGTCGGCCGGCCCGTCCGCGCTGATCTGGCCGCCGCGCAGCACCAGAATACGCGAGGCCAGCTGCGCCAGCCGCAGGTCGTGCACCGCCATGACGGTCAACAGACCGTTCTCGCGGCGCTGCTTCAACAGGCCCTCGAGGGCGCGCGTGCCCGCGCCGTCGAGATGGGCGTACGGCTCGTCGAGGATCAGCAGCGGCGGCTCACCGTAAACGGCGCGCGCGAGCGCCACCTGCTGGCGCTGACCGCCGGAGAGCGGCATGCCGTCCGCCTCGAGCACCGTCTCGAAGCCGTCCTTGAGCTGCTTGATCATCGCCGTCGCGCCGGCGGCGTCCGCCGCCCGGAAGACCGCGTCGCGATCGGGGTCGAGCGCGAGCCGGGCGATGTTCTCGGCGATGGTGCCCGGAAACAGCGCCAGATGCTGGGGCAGATAGCCCACGAGCTGGCCGATCTGCTCGGTGGGATAGAGGTCCAGCGAGGCCCCGCCGAGGGTGACCTCGCCCACCTGCGGGCGGCGGACCCCGGCGAGGACGTCCAACAGCGTCGTCTTGCCGGCGCCGGAGGGACCGATGACCGCGACGAGCTCGCCGCCTTGGAAGCGCGCGGCCGCGTCGCGGAGGATGACCTGGTTCGGCCCGAGCAGCACCGACGCCTTCTTGGCGACCAGATCGACCTCCGGCTCGGGCAGACGGTTGCGCGGGACCTCGTCCTCGCCCCGCTCGAGCAGCTCGCGCACGCGTCGCCAGGACCGCCGCGCCTCGATCAGCACGTGCATGCCGCTGATCGCCTGGTCCGCCGGCGCCAGGCAGCGGCCGAGCAGGATCGAGCCCGCGATCATCGCCCCCGGACCGAGCTCGCCCTGCAGCACCAGATAGGCGCCGAGACCGAGCACGCCCGACTGCAGGGCGTAGCGCAGAAAGCGCGCCAGGCCGGTGAGCCGCGCCGTCTCGTCCAGGGTGTCGGCGAACAGGCCGGTGGCGGCCCGGCGGTCGCGCGACAGCCGCGCCAAGAGCCCGGTCTCCAGCCCCATCGCGCGCAGCATGCGCTTGCCCTGCAGAAAGCTCTGGGCGCGCTGGGCGAGCTGCTGGCGGGGTTTGGTGGTGGCCTGCTGGCCCCTGGCGGTGCGCCAGGCGTTGAACAGCGTGACGATGATCAACAGCGCCATCGCCGCGGTGCCGTAGATCCCGAGCCAGGGGTGGAGGATCGCCATCGCGGCGAGGAACAGCAGCGAGAAGGGGAGGTCGAGGAAGCCGAACAGCGCCGGGGTCTGAAAGCCGTCGCGCACCCGGCCGAGATCCTCGTGCGGCCGCGCCGGCTCCGGCGACCGCGCCGCCGCCTGCAACGCCGGGTCGGCGAGGTCGTTCTCCAGCCACAGCCCGAACCGCCGCGCCGACTGCATCCGCGTCGCCTCCAGCACGCCGTAGGTGACGAAGGCGGCGCCGGCCAGGATGGTCAGCAGAACGAGCGTGTCGACGCTGCCCGACACCAGCACCCGGTCGTACAGCTGCAGCATGTACAACGGCCCGGTCAGCATCAGCATCGCGACCAGAAAGCTCATGAAGGCCAAAAAGGCCAGCAGCAGGCGTGACCGACGCACGCCGCGGCGCAGCCGCGCTTGGGGCGTGTGGACCATGGAGTTCCTTCTCGTGCCAGCGGGCGTCGACTGAAAATCCATCATACGGCGGCCGCGGCGCCGGGTTAAGAGCCCTCGTCACCATGGCGGCCATGGTGGACGCCGCCGGCGTCACCCGGGTATTGCCGAGGCGAACCTGTCGGGAAAGGACGGACCCCCGAGCGATGGCACCCCAACTCCTGTTCTACGAGCGCGCCGTTCCGGTCACCACCGAACGGCATCGCGACGTCGCCGTGAACCCGCGCCGCGACTACGGCTTCGCCCGCGGCGCCGGCGTCGTACCGCTGACGACCGCGGAGGTGCCGGCCGCCGCCGGCGCGTACGCCGTGGTCTTCGTCGGCGAGGGCGACGAGGTCGGGCTCGCCGCGATCTTGGGCGTGCGCGACGGCGAGAACCTCTTCGTCGACGACGACGGCCGCTGGGACGCCGGCTACATCCCCGCCTTCGTGCGGCGCTATCCGTTCGTGTTCGCGCAACAACACGAGGCCAACCGGCTCACCTTGTGCGTCGACGAAGCCTCCGACCTCTTGAACCGGGAGGGTCGCGGCGAACGGCTGTTCGACAGCACCGGGGAACGGACGAGCTATCTCGGCAACGTGCTCGACTTCATGCAGCGTTATCAGGTGGCGCTGCAGCGCTCGCGCACCTTCGCCCGGCGGGTGCAGGAGCTGGACCTGCTGCGGCGGGTGCAGGCGCAGATCCGCATGGGCGACCATGGTGGCACGCTGCAGTTGGGCGGCTTCCGCACCGTCGATCGCGAGCGTCTGAAGGCGCTGCCGGCGGAGACGGTGAACGAACTGTTCGCCTCCGACGGCCTGGAAGCGCTCTATCTGCATCTGGCGTCGCTGCGCCACCTGCAAGGGCTCGGCGAGCGCGCCGCCCGCCGCGGCGCACCCAAACCGCGGCTCGAAGGCACCGGCGACGACGCCATCGACGGCGGCGACATCCTGTTGAACTGAGCGCGCCGGCCCGGTTCACGCCGCCGAGGGGCGCATCCGGCGGGGCAGGTCGCCGAGGGTGCCCATGGCGTGGCGCATGAACAACCGTTTGGCGAAGGGCAGCCGGTCGACGGCGGCGAAGCCGAGATTGCGGGCGATCCGCAGGGGCGTGACGTCGTTGGCGAACAGGCGGTTGATGCCGTCGGTGATCGCCACCAGGGCGGTGGTGTCGACGCCGCGCCAGCGCTCGTAGGCGGCGAGCGCGTCGGGCGCGCCGGGATCGAGGCCGAGCGCGGCGCGGTCGGCGGTGATCTCGGCCAGGGCGGCGACGTCGCGCAACGCCAGGTTCCAGCCCTGGCCGGCGATGGGGTGGATGCCGTGGGCGGCGTCGCCCACCAGCGCGGCGCGCGTCGCGGTGAAGCGGTCGACCGTGGCGAGCACCAGCGGGAAGGTCCGCACCGGGCTCGCCAGCTCGAGGTCGCCGAGGCGGGCGCCGACCCGCTCGGCGACCTCGGCGACGAAGGCCTCCGCCGGTAGCTCCGCCACCTCGGCGGCGAGCGCACGCTCCAGCGCCCACACGATCGACGACCGGTCGCCCGGCATCGGCAGCACCGCGAACGGCCCGTCCGGGAAGAAGTGCTCGCTGGCGAGCCCGTCGTGCGGGCGCGCGTGCGCGAGGGTGGCGACGATCCCGTCCTGGCCGTAGTCCTTGTAGGTGGCCCGGATGCCCAGGCGGTCGCGCAGCTTCGAGAACTTGCCGTCGGCCGCGACCAGCAGGCCGGCGCGCAGGCGGCCGCCGTCGGCGAGGTCGACGGTGACGCCGTCGCGGTCGGTGAAAACGTCGGTGTAGGTCGCCGGCATCCGGAGTTCGACGGCGGGGAGCTCGCGCACGCGCGCGATCAGGGCCTCGCGGATGAGGGCGTTCTCGACGATCCAGCCCATCGGCTCGTCGCCGACGGCGGCGTGGTCGTAGTGCACGGCGACGGGGGAGCGCGCCTCGCGCACCTCGATGTCGAGGATCGGTTGGCCCCCCGCCCGCATCGGCGCGAACGCCCCGACCGCGTCCAGGAAGCGGGCCGAGCCCAGCGCGATCGCGGTCACCCGCGGATCGGCGTTGGGCGAAGGCGGAGCCTCCGCCTCCATCCGATCGACGACGACGGTCGCGATGCCGTCGGTGCCCAGCGCGCAGGCCAGCGCCAACCCGGTCATGCCGCCGCCGACGACGGCGACGTCGAAACGAGCGATCTCGGTCATGGCTCGGGTGTGCCGCCGGCCGGTTCGGCCTGTCACCGCGCGAAAGGTCGCAACCGGCGCCAGCTGGCGGGCGCCGTGCCGAAACATTGTGCAGCTGCACCGCGGCTGTCCGCGGCATCCCGGCCTTGCTGCTCGAAAACGCGTCAGCGGGCGCCGTGGCATAGCGCTTGCTGCACCGACGGCGATGCGCCGTGCGCGTCGGCAATTCGGCGGGCGACGGGCGCGGGCACGTCCCGGTGTCTGGTGGCCGGGTGCCTGGTGGGACGACAGCTGGAGAACGACATGCAACCCAAGAATCGCGCGTGGCTGGTCGCTGGCGCCGTCGG
Organism: Alphaproteobacteria bacterium; assembly: GCA_009908425.1. Taxonomy (GTDB): domain Bacteria; phylum Pseudomonadota; class Alphaproteobacteria; order Geminicoccales; family Geminicoccaceae; genus JAAAPF01. The sequence continues at coordinate 8,229 of JAAAPF010000306.1, read as the reverse complement.
GGCTCTCGCCGTGGCGGCCGGACCGGCTCTGGCGCAGGACGGTGACGTCGCCGCCCTCCGCGCCGACATGGAATACGTCTTCAACACCTTGCTCTTCTTGATCGGCGGCTTTTTGGTGATGTGGATGGCCGCCGGCTTCGCCATGCTCGAGGCCGGGCTGGTCCGCAAGAAGAGCGTGGGCGTCCAGTGCCTCAAGAACATCACGCTCTACTCGATCGCCGGCCTGATGTTCTGGGTGGTCGGCTACAACCTGATGTACGTCGGGGTCGACGGCGGCTATTTCGGCAGCTTCACGCCCTGGAGCGCCGGCGCGCCGACCGTGGACGACGGCTACTCGCTCCACTCCGACTGGTTCTTCCAGATGGTGTTCGTGGCCACCGCCGCCTCGATCGTCTCGGGGACGGTGGCGGAGCGCATCAAGGTGGTGCCGTTCTTGATCTTCGTGGCGGTGCTCACCGGCATCTTCTATCCGATCACCGGCTCGTGGGGCTGGGGCGGCGGCTGGCTGGCCGAGATGGGCTTTTCCGACTTCGCCGGCTCGACGATCGTGCATTCGGTCGGGGGCTGGGCCGCGCTCGCCGGGGCGATCGTGCTCGGCGCCCGCCGCGGCCGCTTCACCCCCGACGGCAAGCCGCAGCCGATGCCGGGCTCGTCGCTGCCGCTGGCGACGCTCGGCACCTTCATCCTGTGGCTCGGCTGGTTCGGCTTCAACGGCGCCTCGCAGCTGGCGCTCGGCACCGTCGTCGACGCCGATTCGGTCGCCCGCATCTTCATGAACACCAACCTCGCCGCCGCCGGCGGCGTCGTCGCCGCGATGATCACCTGCCTGGCGATCTACCAGAAGGTCGACCTGTCGCTGGTCCTCAACGGCGCCATCGGCGGGCTGGTCTCGATCACCGCCGAGCCGCTGACGCCGCTGCCGCTCGCCGCCATCCTGATCGGCGCCGTCGGCGGGGTGTTGATCGTGATCACCGTGCCGCTCCTGGACAAGCTGAAGATCGACGACGTGGTCGGCGCCATCCCGGCGCATCTGGTCTGCGGCATCTGGGGAACGATCGTGGTACCGCTCACCAACGCCGATGCCAGCTACGCCACCCAGGCCATCGGCATCGCCGCCTTCGGCCTGTTCACCTTCGTCGCCAGCCTGATCGTCTGGAGCGTTCTCCGCGCGGTGGTCGGCATCCGGATCCGCGAAGAGGACGAGGACGCCGGTATCGATCAGATCGAGCTCGGCATCGACGCCTATCCCGAGTTCGGCCGCACCATGGCCTACTGATTTCTCCGACCTTGCTCCGAGGAAGGGCCCGGCCCGGCGGCCGGGCCCTTTTTTCGTCCCCGCCAGCCGCGAGTTTGCGCCCCGTAGGCAGACGCCCGTAAAGCCGTCGTATTTTCAGGGTGTTATGAGGCATGCCGTGGCGGCGTGTGCCTACGGGCCGCAAACTCAGGCCAGCCCCGGCCGCTAAAAAGCCACCGAATGTCGTCGCGCTTTTTTTCCAAATCAATGTCGAGATCACTTAAATATCGCAAAGCATCACTTACGATAATTCTTGTTAAGGGTAATTTTTACTTTTAGCGTGAGGATATCGCAGCGATCGAAACGCAACCGGGCGAGGCAGCGCGATGTCCACTTTCCAGGCGAAGCAGGCGCTTCTGCGACATGCCGGCAACGACGACGCCACGGTGACGCCGCCGGCGGCCTCGTCCCTACCGGCGCCGTTTCCGGCCGAACCCGCCGACTTCGACTTCGCCGAGTTCGGCTTTCAGCAACTGGCGCTGTCCTTCGACGCCGAGATCGGGGCGCTGTGGATGCGCTTCACCCATCCGACCCGGCCCTGCTTCACGCCGGACCTCCTGAGCGAGATGGCCGACCTCGAGCGGCGACTGTCGAGCTGCGGGGCGCTCGGCGGGCCGCCCGCCGAGCTCAACTATCTGGTGCGGGCCTCGGCCCGCCCGGACGTCTGGTGTTACGGGGGCGATCTGGCCCATTTCGTCGATCTCATCCGCCGCGGCGCGGTGGACGAGCTGCGGACCTACGCCCGCGGCTGCGTCGATCTGCTCTACCGCAACTATCGCAGCTTCGACCTCCCGCTCACCACCATCGGCCTGGTGCAGGGCGACGCCCTCGGTGGCGGCTTCGAATCGCTGTTGTCCGACGACGTGATCATCGCCGAGCGCGGCGTCCGGCTCGGTCTGCCCGAGATCCTGTTCAACCTGTTCCCGGGGATGGGCGCCTACAGCTTTCTCGCCCGCAAGCTGGGCACCGCCACGGCGCGGCGGATGATCACCTCGGGCGAGCTCTACACCGCCGAACAGCTCCACGAGCTCGGCCTGGTCGACGTGCTCGCCGATCCCGGCGAGGGCGAGACCGCTCTGCGCCAGTACGTCGCCCGCAACGCCCGCCGCCGCTCGACGCTCGACACGCTCAGGGCGGTCGACTGCCGCTGCAACCCGGTCACCCACGACGAGCTGATGGACGTCACCGAGCTGTGGGTCGAACGGGCGCTCGAGCTGGAGCCTCAGGATCTGCGCAAGATGGAGCGGCTGGCACAGACCCAGGCCAAGCGGATGGCGGCGTAGCCGTCCGCGGCGCGTCGGCGGCGTCGCGCACCGCGATGAGCTCGTCCGCCGCGCGTTCGAAGGCCGCGTGCAGGTCGCGGCCGAGCTCCGGCGCCCGCCCCTGCAAGGCCTCGGCGTCGAGCCCCTTCACCGCCAGACAGCGTTCGAACAGCGCGGTCGCCCCGAGATGGGTGGCCGCGCTGCGCAGCGCGTGGGCGGCGTCGCGGAAGCGGGCGAGGTCGCCGGCTCCCGCCGCCGCCTCGATCTCCAGGATCAGCGCCCGCCCGTCCTCGACGAAGCCGTCGATGATGCCGGCGAGAAAGGCGTCGCCCTGATCGAGCTGCCGCAACAGCTCCAGGCGGCTGTGGTCGATCGCCGCGGGCGCCGCCTCCACCTCCGCCTCCGCCGGCACCGGCGTGGTCGCCGGCGCGGCCGGCGCGGCCGGCGCGGCGTCGTCACCGTCGGCGTCGAGCGTGTCCACGGCGCCGAGCAGGCGGCCGCCGTCCACCGGCTTGGTCAAGAAGGCGTCGAAGCCGGCGGCGACGCAGGCCTCGCGCGTCGCCGCGGTGGCGTCGGCGGTGAGCGCCACCAGTCGCGGCCGGCTGCTGCGGGCGACCAGCCGGCGCGCCACCTCCAGCCCGCTGATGCCGGGCATGTTGAGGTCGAGGACGACGACGTCGGCGCCGGCCTCCTCCAACCGTGCCAGCGCCGCTTCGCCGCTCTCGGCGAGGATGGCGCGATGGCCCGCCTGGGTCAGCATTCGCTCGATGACCCGCCGGTTCACGTCGTGGTCGTCGGCGACCAGGACGTCGAGCGACCGCGCGGTGCCGGTGACCCGCACCGGCGCGGTGTCGGGGCCGATCTCGTCGGCGACCACCGACGCGGCGCGGACGGCGCGGCGCAGCTCGACGAGCTCGGCGTCGCTGCCGAGCCGGACGAGCGCGGCGTCGGCGACCTCGCCGCCGGCCTCGCCCCAGACCACCAGATCCCGCCCGCCGCGGTGGACCGGCGCGGCCGGGTCGGCCCCGGCGCACCACAGGTCGACGGTGGCGGCGGCGACCAGCCCGGCGGTCTCGGCGGCGGCCGGGCGCCAGGGCGTGCCGACCGCGTCGAGCATCCGCCGTTGCGCCGCGCTCGGCCTGCCGTGCACCAGCACGAGGCCGTGGGGCGAGGGTGCGACGTCGGCGCTCCCCGCCACCGGCAGCTCGACCACGAAGCGGGTGCCCCGGCCGACCTCGCTTTCGAGGCGGATCTCGCCGCCGGTCCCGTCGACGACCCGTTTGACGATGGCGAGGCCGAGGCCGGTACCGCCGTGGCGGCGCGTGGTGGTCTGATCGGCCTGGGCGAAGCTCTCGAACACGCGGGCCCGTGCTTGCGGCGGGATGCCGCAGCCGGTGTCGGCGACGACCAGGCGCAGGGTGGCCGCGCCGCCGAGGGTGGGTGCCGACAGCGCGGCGTCGATGCGGACTTCGCCGGCGTCGGTGAACTTGATCGCGTTGGTGGCGAGGTTGACGAGGATCTGGTGCACCGCCCGGGTCGAGGTGTCGACCTCCGCCGGCAGGGAGGGATCCAGGCGCAGGCGAAAGGCCAGGCCTTTGCCGCGCGCGCGATGGGCCAGCATGTCGCGGACTTCGTGCAACAGCCGGTGGAGGTCGACACGCTCGCGCTCGAACCGTTCGGCCCCGGCCTCGATGCGGGCGAGGTCGAGCACGTCGTCGATCATGTTCAACAGGCCGTGGCCGGCGGTATGGATGCTCCGCGTCATGTCGCGCTGCTCGGGCCCGAGGGCGGTGCCGCGCAGGAGCTCGGCCATGCCCAGGATGGCGTGCAGCGGGGTGCGCAGCTCGTGGCTCATGGTGGCGAGAAAGCGCGACTTGGCCTCGCTCGACGCTTCGGCGCGGCGCCGCGCCTGGTGCAGATGGCCCAGCAGCCGCAGGCAGTAGCCCGGGATCAGGATCAGCGCGAGGACGAGGCCGACGTTGAACCCGCCCTGGCCGCGCCAGTAGGGATGCAGCAGCACCAACAGGCCGAAGAACACCACCGAGATCGCCGCCGAGGCGACCAGGTGCGCGCGCCCGTAGCGAAAGCCGTGGCCGAGCGTGATCCACAGCAGCAGCGGATAGAGCAGAGCGGTGGCGGCACCGCCGACCGCCATGCCGACGACGGTGGCGGCGTGATCGAAGACCATCGAGGCGACGCGCCGGCTTTCGCGCACCGCCGGATCGGCGACGATCCACAGGAAATGGCCGAGGGCCACCAGCCAGGCCGCGGCGGCGAGGCCGAGGGGGCTGGGCGCCCACCACGCCGCCACCGGCGGCGGCATCGGGCCGACCAGGGCGTAGACCACGAGCAGGCCGACGATCACGAGCCGGACCAGCGCCTGCTCGTGCTCGCTGTCGCCGCGGTCGGAGAGCCGTCGCCACAGGCGGTGGTAGAGCCGCTCGCAGCGCGCGCCGACGCGAGCCACGGCCAGCCGCCGCTCAGCGCCGGTGGGAGAGGGCGATGACCTGTGCCGGCGGGCGGCCCTCGAGGAACCGCGCGACGAACGCCGAGGCCGGCACCGGCGGGCTGAAGAGCCGCCCCTGGATGGCGTCGCAGCCCATCTCGCGCAGGAGCTTGTGCTGATCGTGGGTCTCGACCCCCTCGGCGATGACGGTCAGCTGCAGCTTGTGGCAGAGCTGGATGATGCCTTCGACGATCGAGCGGTCGCTGCGGTTGGTGACCAGGTTGTGGATGAAGCTCTGGTCGATCTTGAGTTTGGAGACCGGCAGGCGCCGGACGTAGGACAAGGACGAGTAGCCGGTGCCGAAATCGTCGAGCGACAGCGTCACCCCCAGCGCGCACAGCCGGTGCAGGCTGTCGAGGGCGGTCTGGGTGTGGTCGATGACCGAGGTCTCGGTGAGCTCGAGCTCGATCGCCGAGGGGTCGACCCCGGTCTCCTTCAAGATGCGCTCGACCGTGAGCTCGATGCCGGGGGCGCGGAACTGGGCCGGCGAGATGTTGAGGGCGAGCCGGGTGGGCAGGCCGCGGGCGTGCCAGCCCTGCAGCTCGGTCAAGGCGTCGGTCATCACCAGGTTGGAGAGGGCGCCGATGAGACCGAGCTCCTCGCACAGCCCGATGAACTCGCCCGGCAGCACCAGGCCGTGACGGGGATGCTCCCAGCGCACCAGCACCTCGGCGCCGACCACCCCGGCGTCGTCGAGCGCCACCTGCGGTTGGTAGTGCAGCACGAACTGCTCGCGGGCGAGCGCGTCGCGCAGATCGCGTTCCATCGTCAGCAGCCGCGAGGCCGAGGCGTTCATGTCGTGGGCGTAGAAGCGGTAGTCGTCGCGGCCGGCGGCCTTGGCGCGGTACATCGCGAGCTCGGCCTTGCGGGTGATCTGGTCGGCGCTGCGGCCGTCGCGCGGGATCATCGCGATGCCGAAGCTGGCGCCGGAATGGATCTCCTGACCGCGCACCATGAACGGCTCTTCGAAGGCCTCGCGCAACCGCAGGACGAGATCGACGGCGTCGTCGACCCGGCCGAGATCGGTGGCGAGGATGGCGAACTCGTCGCCGCCGAGCCGGGCGAGGGTGTCGCCCTCGCGCAGCCGCTTGCCGAGGCGCTGGGCGACGCCCAGGAGGAGCTCGTCGCCGAAGCTGTGGCCGAAGACGTCGTTGATGCTCTTGAACCGGTCGAGATCGAGCATGACGAACGCCGAGATCTCGCGGTTGCGCATCGTCCGCGCGCCCTCCTGCTGGAGCCGGTCCAACAGGCGGTCGCGGTTGACCAGGCCGGTGAGGCGGTCGCGGTGGCGGGCTTCGCTCAGCTGCTTTTCGGCCTGGCGGATGTCGGTGACGTCGACGCCGACGGCGACGACGTGGCTGACCTGACCGGCGCCGTCGAAGACCGGCGAGCGCGTGGTCAGCACCAAGCGGCGTTCGCCGTGGCGTTCGACCACCTCCTGCTCGCTCGCCGCCAACGCCGCGCCGGTGTCGAAGACCTTGGTGTTGAGCAGGGTCTCGTGATCGCCGCTGGGCCCGCCGAGGATCAGCGAGGCCGGCTGACCGACCGCGTGGTCGCCGAAGACCTCGCGCCAGCGCTCGTTGGCGAGGCTGATGCGGCCGTCGCGGTCGACGGCGTGGACCGTCGCCGGCAGGCGGTCGAGCAGGCGGTACCACTCGGCCTCGATCTCGGCGGTGCGGGAGCGGTCGTCCTCCAAGGTGGCGGCTAGCACACGCGCGCGCTCCTCGAGCAGTTTCTGCTGGCGGCGCAGGGTGAGCAGATTGCGCGCCCGCGCCCGGAACTCGAGATGGTCGACCGGGCTCAACAGAAAGTCGGTGGCTCCGGCCTCCAGCGCCCGATAGCAGTAGTCGCGGTCCTCGTAGACCGTGATGACGACGATGGGGGTGTCGTCGCCGCCGGGCAGGGCGCGAAACGCGGCGATGAAGCCGGCGCCGTCCATCTGCGGCATCTTGTAATCGGTGACGACCAGATCGGGCAGGACATCCGATGCCGCGGTGAGGGCGTCGACCGGGTTGGCGAAGGCCTGGACGTGCAGGCCCTCCTCGACCGAGGCCGCCAGCCGGGTGAGGATGTTGCGATTGGTGATACGGTCGTCGATCACGAAGACGCGCGTGACGGCCGTTGCGCTCTCGTACGTGGCTGATTCCGGACTCACCCGGCACCTCGTTCACCGTTCAACCGACACCGCCCAAAGGTACTCTATGCATGAAACTTGAAGGACAAAAGTGTTCCGGCTGGGTCGGTGGCCCGAAATGCCCCGAATGTAGCGGTGCGCGTACTCCGGGGAGGGCGACGGCGTGAGCGAGGTGACCGCCACCACCCGCTGCGGTTTCGTCGCCATCCTCGGCGCGCCCAACGTCGGCAAGTCGACGCTGCTCAACCGCCTCGTCGGCACCAAGGTCTCGATCGTCTCGCCGAAGGTGCAGACGACGCGGCGGCGCGTGCTCGGGATCACCATCCGCGACGGTGCCCAGCTCGTCTTCGTCGACACCCCCGGTATCTTCGATCCCAAAAAGCGGCTCGACCGCGCGATGGTCGACGCCGCGCTCGCGGGCGGCAGCGACAGCGACGTTGTCGTCCTCGTCCTCGACTCCAAGCGCGGCCTCGACGGCCGCTCCAAGCTCGTCTTCGAGCGCCTCGCCGAGGTGAACCGGCGTCGGCTGTTGGTCGTCAACAAGATCGATCTGGTGAAGCCGCACCAGCTCTTGCCGATCATCCAAGAGGCCAACGCCGCGCTCGCCTTCGAGGAGACCTTCCTCGTCTCCGCCGAGAGCGGCGACGGCTGCGAGGCGATCCTCGACACGCTGCCGGCGAAGGTGCCGGAGGGGCCTTGGCTGTTTCCCGAGGACCAGCTCTCCGATCTCTCGGACCGCACGCTCGCGGCCGAGATCACCCGCGAGCACCTGTTTCGTCAGCTGAAGGAGGAGTTGCCCTACAACCTCACCGTCGAGACCGACGCCTGGGCCACCGCCCCCGACGGCGAGGAGGTCCGCATCGACCAGACGATCTACGTCCGCCGCGGTAGCCAGAAGGCGATCGTCCTCGGCGAGGGCGGGCGGATGATCAAGCAGGTGGGCGAGGCGGCGCGCCACGAACTCGAGGAGCTGTTGGGCCTGAAGGTCCACCTCTTTCTGTTCGTGAAGGTGCGCGAGGCGTGGTTGGACGAC
>JAAAPF010000064.1 GCA_009908425.1 Alphaproteobacteria bacterium | reverse complement strand
GATCCTGACGCGCTGCCTGGCCGCGCAGGTGCCGATCGGCAAGTTGAACAGCATCGCCGACATCTTCGAGGACGAACAGTTCCGGGCGCGCGGAAATCTGGTCGCGATGGACGGGCCCGGGGTCGGCGAGGTCGTCGTTCCCGGCGTGGTGCCGACGCTTTCCGAAACGCCCGGTCGCCTCTCTGCTCTGGGGCCGACCTTGGGCGACGCGACGCTCGACGTCATGCGCGAGGTCTTGGAGCTGCCGGCGGCGAAGATCGAGTGGCTGCGCCAAAAGCGCGTCATCTAGGGCCGCACCGACGAGGCGCGAGGGGTAGCGAGCGATGAGCGCGGAGACGAAGACCCAGCTCCCGATGGCCGGTGTGCGCGTCATCGACGTGGCGACGATCATCGCCGCGCCCTATTGCGCGGCGATCTTGGGCGAGTTCGGCGCCGAGGTGCTCAAGGTCGAGCACCCGATCGCGGGCGACCCGATGCGGCAGTTCGGCACCCCCACGCCCCAAGGCGACACGCTCGCCTGGCTGAGCGAGGCGCGCAACAAGAAGTCGGTCACCATCGACCTCAACTGTTCGCAAGGGGCCGAGCTGTTCAAGGGCCTGGTCGCCAACACGGACGTCCTCTGCGAGAACTTCCGCCCCGGCACGCTCGAGCGCTGGGGGCTGGGCTGGGAGGTGCTGCGCGAGATCAACCCGGGGCTGATCATGCTGCGGGTCTCCGGCTTCGGTCAGGACGGGCCCTACCGCAGCCGGCCGGGCTTCGCGCGGATCGCCCACGCCTTCGGCGGCTTGGCCTACCTCGCCGGCATGCCCAAGGGCACGCCGGTGACGCCCGGCTCGACGACGCTGGGCGACTACCTCTCGGGCCTTTACGGCTGTATCGGCGTGCTGATGGCGCTGCGCCACAAGCAACGCACCGGGCGCGGGCAATATATCGACGTCGCGCTCTACGAATCGGTGTTTCGCTGCACCGACGAGCTGGCGCCCGCCTACGCCATGTACGGCACCGTGCGCGAGCGGCGCGGGCCGCACAACACGGTCGCCTGCCCGCACGGCCACTTCCCCACCAGGGATGGCAAATGGGTGGCGATCGCGTGCACGACCGACAAGATGTTCGAGCGCTTGGCCAACGCGATGGAGCGGCCCGAGCTCGCCTCCTCCAGTGTCTACGGCGAGCAGAAGGTTCGGCTCGACAGTATGCACGACGTCAACGAGATCGTGCGCGACTGGTGCGGCTCGCTGGCGCGGGACGACGTGCTCGAGCACTGCTGTGCGCACGGTGTGCCCGCCGGCCCGGTCAACGACATCGCCGACATCTTCGCCGATCGACAGTATCACGCGCGGCGCAATCTGACGGCGGTGGATTACGACGCCGACGGCGACGTGCTGATGGTGCCGTCGGTGCTGCCGCGACTGTCGCAGACGCCGGGCCGCATCGACAGCCTCGGCCCGCGTCTGGGTGAGCACACCGACGAGGTGCTCGCCAGCCTGCTCGACCTGTCGGACGGCGAGCTCGAGGAGTTGCGCGCCCGCCGCGTGATTTAGGGCAGCGGCACGTTCGGACGATTCACCCCCACGCGTGCCCAAGCTGTACGACTCTCACGGGCTGGTGCGCCATCCACGCGCCCGGAGCCGGTCGCTCGGTACGCGTCGGTGCAGCGGCCGAGCGGGCCGCTCGACGCCTCGGCGGCGAACCGGTGGTTCGACGACTGACGACCACCTCGGTCGACCGGGCTCCACCGGTTCAGGCTTTGACCGGCCAGCCGTCGAGGTCCTCGTCGGCCCCGGCCGGCGCCGCCGCGGCGGCCAGCTGGTGAAGGTCCTGCAACCGCAGCTTCACCACGTCGCTCATGCTCACCAGGCCCTTGAGCGCGCCGTTCTCGACCACCGGCAGGTGGCGGCAGGCGTGCGCGATCATTTGTTGCATGGCCTGGTCGATCGTGTCTTTGCGCCCGCAGGTGACGATCTGATCGCTCATCAGGTCCCGGACCCGGAAGTCCACCGCGTCTTTGCCGTGCATGGCGATGCCGTGGACGATGTCCCGTTCGGAGAGGATCCCGGCGACCGCCCCCGTCGCGTTGGTGACCACGATGACGCCGACGCCCCGACCCTTCAGGAGGCGCGCGACGTCGACGATAGCCGTCTCGGCCGTCGTCGTGACGACATCGGTGCCTTTGCGATCGAGCGCGTCCGAAACCAACATTTCGATCTCCTCGGAAGTGCTGATGCGCGGCGCCCGTCGAGCGTAAACGAGCGAACCCGCAGACTATCAGATCCCGATACATTGTCAGCGCGATTTGGCCGAAGCCTTCGTCCTTTGGTGCCGGCGTATCATCCCCGAGGGCCGTCGGGCCCGCGCGACCGGCGCGCCCCTTCGGTGCGGTGGTCCACGCCCCGGCACCGCCCGGGCGGTCGCCCGCGGCCGCCGCGGGGCCGGCGACGGCGCGTCGCCGGCGAACCCGAGCCGCGTCGTCCGCATCCGTCCACCAGTCGAATTCCGCCCGCCGCGAGCTGATTTCGGACGCCGTTGCGACCTTATTCCATCATACGTATTGCTTATTTTTGGCCATGATCGCTTCGCATTAGCCTGATTCGAACAATAGAAGTAAAGAACGCAACGGCGAGATCGTCGTTTTCGGGGTGGCTGCAGTGCAGAAAATCTGCCGCCCTTTTATGTATTTTTACAACCAGCACCGCGTCTCGCCGGCGTTCCGATCAGGGGGGCGCGCCATGACCGGGTGCGAGACGTTTTACGACGTCATCCGCCGACAAGGCATCAGCCGGCGCAGTTTCGTCAAGTTCTGCACGCTGACGGCGGCCGCGATGGGGCTGGGCGAGGCGCACGCGGGCACCATCGCCCGCGCCTTGGAGACCAAACCCCGCATCCCCGTGCTGTGGCTCCACGGTCTCGAGTGCACCTGCTGCTCCGAGAGCTTCATCCGCTCGGCGCATCCGTCGGCGAAAGACGTCGTGCTGTCGATGATTTCGCTCGACTACACCGATACGCCGATGGCCGCCGCCGGTCACCGGGCGGAAGCGATCCTCGAGGAAATCCGCCACGAATACCGCGGCAACTACATCGCCGCGATCGAGGGCAACCCGCCGCTCGACGAAGACGGCATGCACTGCATCACGGGTGGGCGACCCTTCGTCGACAAGCTCGAGGAGGTCTGCGCCGACGCGAAGGCGGTGATCTCCCGGGGGTCGTCCGCGTCCTGGGGCTGGGTGCAGGCGGCCCGCCCGAACCCGACGCGGGCGACGCCGGTCGACACGGTCGTGACCGACCAGGCGGTCATCGAAGTCCCCGGCTGTCCGCCGATCGCCGAGGTGATGACCGGGGTGATCACCTACATCGTGACGTTCGACCCCCTGCCGACACTCGACGCGCAGGGCCGGCCGCAGATGTTCTACAGCCAGCGCGTGCACGACAAATGCTATCGGCGACCGCATTTCGACGCCGGACAGTTCGCCGAGAGCTTCGACGACGCCGGCGCGCGCAAGGGGTACTGCCTCTACAAGGTCGGCTGTCGTGGCCCCACCACCGACAACGCGTGCTCGACGGTCCGCTGGAACGACGGCGTCTCCTCCCCGATCCAGTCGGGCCACGGCTGCGTGGGGTGTTCGGAGGAGGGGTTCCGGGATCAGGGCCCGTTCGACGAGCGCCTCGCCCATGTCGGCGCCTTCGGCGTCGAAGCCAACGCCGACCGCATCGGCTTCGCCGCCGCCGGCGCCGTCACCGCCCGGATCGCCGTGCACGCCGAGGCGAGCGCGGTCGAGCGGATGGTCCACAAGCCGAACGGGGTCGCCGAGGACAAGAACCTCGCCAGCCTCGACGGAGGCCCACGATGACCGCGCGCCGCACGCCGAACGGCTTCGAGGTCGACGATTCGGGGCGCCGGGTCGTGGTCGACCCGATCACGCGGATCGAGAGCCACCGCCGCGTCGAGGTCAACCTCGACGCCGACAACGTCAGCCGCAACGCCGTCTCCACCGGTACGATGTGGCGGGGGCTCGAGGTGATCTTGAAGGGTCGCGACCCGCGCGACGCCTGGGCGTTCACCCAGCGGATCTGCGGGGTCTGCACCGGCACCCCCGCGCTGACGTCGGTGCGCGCGGTCGAGCACGCGCTGGCCATCGAGATCCCGGAGAACGCCAACACCATTCGCAACATCATGCAGTTGGCGCAGGACTTCCAGGATCACCTCATCCACTTCTATCACCTGCACGCGCTCGATCCCTGCGTCCCCTGGTCGATCGAGGACGGCGTCGATGCATGAGCTGGCGCTCTGTCAGGGGCTGATCGAGCTGTTGGTCGAGCAGGGCCGCGTCCACGGGTTCACCGAGGTCCGCTCGGTGACGCTCGCGATCGGCGCGCTCGGACACGTCGACCCCGAAGCGCTCGCGTTCTGCTTCGACGTCGTCAGCGAGGGCACGCTCGCGGAAGGTGCGGTGCTGACGATCGAACGGCCCGACGGCACGGCGCACTGCGTCGGTTGCGGCAGCGACGTGACGCTCGCGAGCCGGCTCGATCCCTGTCCCCGCTGCGGCAGCTCGCAGCTCATGGTCACGGGCGGGCAGGACATGCAACTTCGAGAAATGGAGGTCCGATAATGTGCGGCTCGTGCGGTTGCAGCGGACAGGAAGACGCGAACACGGCGACCGGCCGGGGCGACGCCCGAGGCCGGGCTGACCGGGCAAGCGACGACGCGACGAGCGATCGCGTCATCTCGCTCGAACTCGATCTCTTGGCGAAGAACGACGCGCTCGCGGCCGCCAACCGGCGTCGGCTGCTGGCGCAGCGGACCCTCGGTCTCAACCTCATGTCGAGCCCGGGTGCGGGCAAGACGACGCTGCTGGTGGCCACCATCGAGGCTCTGGTCGATCGGCTCCCGATCGGCGTCGTCGAAGGTGACCAGGCGACGAACAACGACGCCGCGCGCATCCGCGCGACCGGGGTGTCGGCCATCCAGGTCAACACCGGCCAGGGCTGCCATCTGGACGCCCGGATGATCGCCCGTGCCCTCGATCACCGGATCGCGCCCGCAGACGGAATCCTGTTCGTCGAGAACGTCGGCAACCTCGTCTGCCCGGCGGCCTTCGACCTCGGCGAGGCCGCGAGGGTGGTCGTCGTCTCGGTGACCGAGGGCGAGGACAAGCCGCTCAAATATCCCGGGATGTTCGCGGTCGCCGACCTCGTGCTCGTGACCAAGTGCGATCTGCTCCCGCATCTCCGCTTCGACGTGGACGCTCTGGTCGCCAACGCGCGGCGCGCCCGCCCGGACGTGGAGGTGTTGACGGTCGGCGCGCAGACCGGCGCCGGTATCGACGCTTGGCGCGCGTGGATCGAGCGCGCGCGCGCTCGGCTGCGCGACGGTAGCCCGAGGCCTGGTCGCGCGCGGGCCGCGGCCGACGTCGTCGAGGAGGGCTGAGCCATGTGTCTCGCGGTGCCGGCGCGGGTGACGCGCCTGATCGACGACGAGTGGTGTGTCGTCGATCTCGGCGGTGTGCGGAAGGACGTCTGCACGGCGCTGGTCGAGGAGGTCCGCGAAGGCGAGTACCTGATCATCCACGTCGGCTACGCCCTCGGGCGGATCGACGCGAGCGAGGCCGAGCAGACGCTCGCCCTGCTCGAGTTGCAGGCCGAAGCGCGCGAGGAACTCGAAGGGTACGCGCCATGAAGTATGTCGACGAGTTCCGCGACGGGCGCCTCGCCAGGGTCGTCCGCGCCCAGTTGGAGGCCGAGGTCGAGCCGCGGCGAAGCTATCGGCTCATGGAGTTCTGCGGCGGCCACACGCACGCGATCTTCCGCTACGGCATCCAGGACCTGCTGCCCGCCGGCGTGCAGATGGTGCACGGGCCCGGCTGTCCCGTCTGCGTCCTCCCGGTCGGCCGGCTCGACATGGCGATCGAGATCGCCCAGCGACCGGAGGTCATCCTCTGCTCGTACGGCGACATGCTGCGCGTTCCGGGCTCGGGCCGGCGCTCGCTCTTGAAGGCGAAGTCGGAGGGCGCCGACGTCCGGATGGTCTATTCCGCCGCGGATGCCCTCGCGTTGGCCCGCGCCGAGCCGGACCGCGAGGTCGTCTTCTTCGCCATCGGCTTCGAGACCACCACGCCACCCACGGCCGTCGCGCTGCGCCGAGCGATCGACGAGGAGCTCTCGAACTTCAGCGTCTTCTGCAACCACGTGCTGACCCCGGCGGCGATCACCTCCATCCTGGAGAGCCCCGAGGCGCGCGAGATCGGTACGGTGGGCATCGACGGTTTTCTGGGCCCGGCGCACGTCAGCGTCGTCATCGGCTCGCAGCCTTACGAGTCCTTCGCCGAGGAATACCGAAAGCCGGTGGTGATCGCCGGCTTCGAGCCGCTCGACGTGCTGCAGTCGATCCTGATGCTGGTCCGTCAGCTCAACGACGGCCGTGCCTGCGTCGAGAACCAGTACACCCGGGCCGTGAGCCGTCACGGCAACCTTCGGGCGCAACGCCTGGTGTCCGAGCTCTTCGAACGGCGCGAGGACTTCGAATGGCGCGGACTCGGGCGGGTGCCCTACAGCGCCTTGCGCATCAAGGATCGGTTCGCGGCGTTCGACGCCGAATCCAGGTTCGCGCCGGCCGAGCGCAGGGCGCGCGAGAACCGCGAGTGCAAGTGCCCGCAGATCCTGAGGGGTGCGGCGAAGCCGCATGATTGCAAGCTCTTCGGCACCGTCTGCGTGCCCGAAAACCCGATCGGCTCGTGCATGGTGTCCGCGGAGGGGGCGTGCGCGGCCTACTGGACCTATCGCCGCCACGAGACCCTGAGCCTGAAAGCATGAGCACGCCTCCGCGCGCGACCCCGGCCGAACGGATCGAACTCGCCCACGGCGCCGGCGGGCGCCGGATGACGGAGCTGATCGACGGGCTGTTCAAGCGCCATCTGAGCAACGCGTGGCTCGAGCGCGGCGAGGACAGCGCCGTGCTGGCGCGCCCCGACGGGCGCATCGCGGCGACCACCGACGGTTACGTGATCGATCCCCTGGTCTTTCCGGGCGGCGACATCGGCTCGCTCGCCGTCCACGGCACCATCAACGACCTGGCGATGGCCGGCGCGCGCCCGTTCGCGCTCACCGCCGGCTTCATCCTCGAAGAGGGCCTGGCACTCGCCGAGCTCGACCGCATCGTCGCGTCGATGGCGGCGGCCGCGGTCGCCGCCGGCGTCGCGGTCGTCGGCGGCGACACCAAGGTGGTCGAACGCGGCAAGGGCGACGGCGTCTTCATCACGACGACGGGCGTGGGCGAGATCCCCCCCGGCGTCGAGCTCGGCGTCGAGCGCATCGCGGTCGGCGACGTCGTCGTCGTCAGCGGCACGGTCGGCGATCACGGCGTCGCCGTCATGTCGCGGCGCGCCGGCATCGCCTTCGAGACCGAGATCGTGTCCGACAGCGCGCCGCTGCACGAGCTGGTGGCGAGGATGCTCCAGCGCGTTCCCGGCCTGCACGCCCTGCGCGACCCGACCCGCGGCGGCCTGGCGGCCACGCTGAACGAGATCGCCGTCGCCCGCGGCGTCGGCATCACGCTTCGGGCCGACCGCCTGCCGGTGCGCGACGGGGTCAACGCGGCCTGCGAGTTGCTGGGCCTCGATCCGCTCCACGTCGCCAACGAGGGCAAGCTCGTCGCCTTCTGCCCACCGGACGCGGCCGAGGCGTTGCTGGCGGCGATGCGGGCGCACCCGCTCGGCCGCGACGCCGCCGTCGCCGGCACCGTCGCCGCGGGACCGCCGGGTCTGGTCGAGCTCGAGACCGGTTTCGGCGGCCGCCGGGTCGTCGACTGGCTCGCCGGCGATCAGCTGCCGCGCATATGTTGAGCCGACCGATGCGCCTCCTCTTCCACGGCCGCAGCTTCAGATGGCCTCACCCGACGGTGGTCGGTCGAGCGGTCGTGTCGCGAAGGTGGCGGACGTTCTTGCGCGCGCGCCGCATCGGCCCGCGGGCGTTCGCCCCGCCGATCCGCCACCCCCGAGGACGGCGCCCGCCTCGGTCGTGCGCCCGGTCGCCGGCGGCGGCAGCCCGACATCGGCCCCAAATCCCCATAGCGCCGGCAGCCGGTCGACGACCCGGCGGCCACCGAGGCTGCCGACACCGGTCATGGTGGTCGTCGCTGAATTGCCACCTGACGAACCCTCGGACCCACCGAGGACCGGCGCTGTTACACCAAGCCGGGCGGCACCATCCACGACGAACGCGAAGTACACCAAATGCCGGATTGTGCCGGGCCTTCGCTCGTCGCAGGCTCGACGGTGGCCCGTATATGAATAAGGCCGGTTGAAAAGAACCAAAAAATAGGGCGCGGTGAAGGAGGAGGCATGAGCAAAGAAATCAACGCCATCATGGCGCGTTACCGCTCCGATCCCACCCGTCTCATCGATATGATTTGGGACATTCAAAGACAGTTCGGGTACGTTCCGGGCGAGACCGTCAACGCTCTGAGCGAAGCTCTGAACTTGTCGCCTCTGGACGTGAGGGAAACCATCTCGTTCTACCATTTTTTCCGGACCCGACCCTTCGGAAAACACGCGATCTACCTGTGCGACTCGGTCATCGGCCGGATGAGGGGGCGTGCGGAGGTCCGCGACGCGCTCGAATGCGCGACGGGTGCGCGTTTCGGGGAGACGGGCGCGACCGACTTGTTCGGTCTGGCCGACACCCATTGCATCGGCCTGAGCGATCAAGAGCCGGCGATGATGGTCGACGACGTGGTGTTCGCCAAACTGACGCCGGCGCGGGTCGCGGAGATCGTCGCCGAGCTGAAACTCGGGAAGTCTGCGGCGCAGATCGCCAATCCCGACGACCACGCGAGCGACACGCTCGCCTATGTCGAGGCGATCGTCGACAGCAACATCCGCAATGAGGGGCAGGTCTTCTTCAAGACCGGCATCGACCACAAGGCCGTCCTTCAGGCCTGCCTGGATCGGACGCCCGACGAGGTCGCCGTGACCATCGTCGAGTCGAACATGCGTGGCCGCGGCGGCGCGGGCTTTCCGGCCGGGCTGAAACTGCGCTTGGCGCGCGACCTCGATGCGGAGGAGAAGTTCGTCATCTGCAACGCCGACGAGGGCGAGCCCGGCACGTTCAAGGACCGCGTCCTGCTCACCCGCTCGCCCCGCGACGTTCTGCTCGGCATGGTGATCGCCGGCTACGCGGTCGGCGCGCGCCACGGGATCGTCTACCTTCGCGCCGAATATCGGTTTCTCGAGGAGTATCTGGAGCGTGAGATCGCGGATCTGCGGGCCGCAGGTCTGCTGGGTCGGAACGTCCTGGGGTCGGCTTTCGAGTTCGACATCCGGATCCAGATGGGCGCCGGCGCCTATGTCTGCGGCGACGAAACCGCGCTGATCGAGAGCTGCGAGGGCAAGCGCGGCACGCCGCGCCTCAAGCCGCCCTATCCGATCCAGCAGGGCTATCTCGGCATGCCGACCGTGGTGAACAACGTCGAGACCTGCGCGAGCTTGACACGCATTATGGAAATGGGCCCGCGCTGGTTCGCGCGGATGGGCACGGCCGAATCCAGCGGCGCCAAGCTCCTGAGCGTGTCCGGCGATTGCGCCCGGCCGGGCATCTACGAGATCGAGTGGGGCGTCACCCTGAACGCCGTGCTGGAGATGGTCGGCGCCGTCGACCCGATGGCGGTGCAGATCAGCGGCCCGTCCGGCGAGTGCGTCTCGGTGGCCCGGGACGGGGCGCGGCGCCTCTGCTACACTGATCTGTCGAGCAACGGCTCTTTCATGATCTTCGACAAGAGTCGTGATCTTCTCGACATCGCTCGGCAGTTCACGCATTTCTTCGTCGACGAGTCCTGCGGGATCTGTACCCCCTGCCGGGCCGGCGGGGTCGCCATGCTCGACAAGATCGACCGCGTGATCGCAGGGCGGGCGCGTCAAAAGGATCTCGACGACTGCGAGAGCTGGGGCGCCCTGATGCGCGGCGCGAGCCGCTGCGGTCTGGGCACGACCGCAGCCAAACCGATCCTGACCACGATGCGCAAGTTTCCGGAGCTCTATCGGGCAAAGCTTCGCGAATCGGAGTGTACGCTGCTGGCGTCTTTCGACCTCGACGACGCGGTCAGCGGTTATGACGACATCGCCCGTGCCGTAAAAGCGGAGGCCAGCTCGTGAGCGTCTACCTGACGATCGACGGCAAAACGATCGAGGCCGCGCCGGGCGCGACGTTGATCGACGTCGCTGCAGACAACGGGGTCTACATTCCCTCGCTCTGCTACATGCGCGGCAAGCCCTGTCTGGGAACCTGCCGGGTCTGCTCGGTCAAGGTGAACGGCAATCTGATGGCGGCCTGCACCGTGAAGGTGGCCGCCGGCATGGAGGTCGCGGTCGACGACGCGGAGGCCGCCGATTTCCGCAACGCTCTCGTCGAGATCAACTTCAGCGAAGGCAATCACAACTGTCCGAGCTGCGAGAAGAGCGGTCGCTGCGAATTGCAGGCGGTCGGCTACGAGCTCGGGATGGTGGCGTCGCGTTTCCCCTATCGGTTCGCGAAGCGCAGCCGCGAGGACGCGGCGCGGCACTTCTTCCTGGAGAGGGACCGCTGCATTTTCTGCCAGCGCTGCGTCGAGTTCGTCCGCGACGAGGAGACCGGCCGAAAGATCTTCAGTATCGACGCGCGCGGCTGGAAGGCGGAAATCGTCATCGATGTCGCGCTCGCGGACCGGATGACCGGCGAACGCGCCGCCGAGGTGGCGGAGATGTGCCCGGTGGGCTGCATCATCGAAAAGGGCCGCGGCTACGACGACCCGATCGGCAAGCGGAAGTACGAGATCAAATCGCTGCGCCAGCGCGTGCTCGACGGAGAGACGGCATGAGCCGGCGCTCTGAGGCGGACACGACCTTCGCCCACGATCTGCCCGCCACGCCGATGGACCCCGACGCGATGGCGGCGCGCGAGGACAAGATCCAGGTCGCGATGATCGCGCTGTGCGGGTGCTGGGGCTGCACCCTCTCGCTGCTCGACATGGACGAAAATCTCCTCGCCTTGCTGCAGAAGGTGAACATCAACCGCTCTTCCTTCACCGACATCAAGAAAATCCCGGTCCGCAGCGCGATCGGCTTCGTCGAGGGCGGCGTCGCCAATGAGGAGAACATCGAGACGCTGGAACATTTCCGCGAGAACTGCGACGTCCTGATCGCCGTCGGCGCCTGCGCCATCTGGGGCGGCGTGCCCGCCATGCGGAACATGACGCCGCTCGCAGGTTGCCTGCGCGAGGCCTATGTCGACTCGGTGACGCGTCCGCTCGAGCAGCCGCCGACGATCCCCTATCACCCCGATATCCCGCGGATCACCAAGCAGGTCTATCCGCTGCACGAGGTGGTGAAGATCGACTACTTCATTCCGGGCTGTCCGCCCGGGGCGCAAGTGATCAGAAAGGTGCTCGACGACCTGGTGAACGGCCGCCCGTTCGGGATACCCGCCGCCATCAACCGCTATGACTGAGGTAAGGAGAGCGCAATGACCCGTCGGCTCGTCATTGACCCGGTCACGCGGATCGAAGGGCATGGCAAGGTCACGATCCAGCTCGACGAGGCCAACCGGGTAGCCGGCGCCCGCCTGCACGTCGTCGAGTTCCGCGGGTTCGAGAAGTTCATTCAGGGCCACCCGTACTGGGAGGCGCCGGTACTGCTGCAGCGCGTGTGCGGCATCTGCTTCGTGAGCCACCATCTCGCCGGCGCCAAGGCGCTCGACGATATCGTCGGCGTCGGCCACGCCTCGGGCCAACAGATCACCCCGACGGCCGAGAAGATCCGGCGGTTCGGTCACTACGCCCAGCAACTTCAATCGCACGTCGCCGCGTATTTCTTCCTCACCGCGCCGGAGATGCTGTTCGGCGTCGACGCGGCGCCCGAGAAGCGCAACGTACTCGGTCTGGTCGAGGCCGATCCGGAGTTCGTGAGACGCGTCGTCGCCCTGCGCAAATGGGGACAGGAAGCGATCGTGTCGGTTCTGGGCAAGCGGATGCACGGCATCTCGTCGGTTCCCGGTGGGGTCAACGACCATCTCGGCCCGGAGGCGCGCGACCGACTACTTCACGGCGCCGACGGTCTGATCGGTCTCGAAACGGTCATCGCCTATGCGCAAGAAGCCCTGGAGCTGTTCTACGCCTACCACGACAAGGAGCGCGCGCTGATCGACGGTTTCGCCGAGGTACCGGCGCTCAACATGTGCCTCGTCGACGAGGGTGGTAATGTCGATTACTATCACGGCAGACTGCGCATCGTCGACAAGAACAAAAACGTCGTCGACGAATTCGACTACCATGACTATCTCGACAAGTTTTCCGAGGCGACCGAAGACTGGAGTTACATGAAGTTCCCCTATCTCAAGGCGCTGGGCCGCGAGGCGGGGTCCGTCCGGGTCGGGCCGCTGGCGCGAGCGAACGTCACGAGATCCTATGAAGACGCCACGCCGCTGGCCAAGGCGGCGCTCGAGCGCTTCCACGACTACACCGGCGGCAAGGCCAACGACATGACCTTGCACACCAACTGGGCGCGCGCCATCGAGATATTGCACTCCGCCGAGCAGCTCCGGAACCTACTCGCCGACCCGGACTTGCAGGGATCGAATCTCGTCCGGTCTCCATCGAAATCCGACTGGACCGGCGAGGGCGTCGGCGTGGTCGAAGCGCCGCGCGGCACCCTGTTGCACCACTACGGCGCGGATCGGGACGGCAAGGTGACCTTCGCCAACCTGATCGTGGCGACGACCCACAACAACACGGTGATCAACCGCACGGTCAAGGCGGTGGCCGACGCCTTCTTGAGCGAACGCGAGCTGATCACCGAGGGCATGATGAACGCGGTGGAGTTCGGTATCCGGGCCTATGATCCCTGCCTGAGTTGCGCCACCCACGCCATCGGGCAGATGCCGCTGGTCGTCTCCGTGTTCGACGCCGATGGAACGCTGGTCGATGAGCGCCTGCGGGGTTGAGCGCGGCCAACGCCTGGCCGACTACGATCGCGAGGACTGCCTGATCTACGGCATCGGCAATGTCGGGCGGCAGGATGACGGGCTCGGCTGGGCGTTGATCGATTGGCTCGAGGAGACCGGCCGGTGCGCGCGGGCGGAGGTCGCGCGCTGCTACCAGCTTCAGCTCGAGGACGCGGATCGGATCAGCCACAAGCGGCGGGTGCTGTTCGTGGACGCCACCCGGGTGGCGGATGTCGACGACATCCGGATCGAGGCGGTCGCCCCGAGAATGGACCCGAGCTTCACCTCGCACGCCGTCTCCGTCCCGACGATCGTGGCGACCTGCGAGTGCTGCTTCGGGCGCGCGCCGGAGGTCCAGCTGCTGACCATCAAGGGCTATGCGTGGGCGTTGAAGATCGGCCTCACCGCAGACGCCGCGCGCAATCTGGGCAAGGCGAAAACACTATTTCAGGGCGAAAGGCAGTGAGATGACCGAAAGTCCAGCACTCCGGCGCGACCAGCTCGACGTGGCGAGACTCGCCGAGCTGATCCGCAACGCGCCGATCGGCGGCTACATCGGCGCGGCGGGCGCCGACATCCTCGCCGAGCACGCCTGCGTCGAGTTGGCTCTGAAGGAAAACGATTATCTGTTGCGGCAAGGCGAGACGAGCGCCAGCTTCTTCCTGGTCGAAGCGGGGCGGCTCGCCCGCGTGCGGGAAGACGCCAAGAAGGACAAGCCGGTGCTCGTCCACACGCTCCAGCCGGGCGATCTCGTCGGCGAGCAGAGCTTCATCGACGGCACGCCGCACGCCCTCTCGGTCGTGGCGCTGACGCCTTCGGTCGTCCTGCAGTTCAAGAAATCCGACATCGAACCGCTGATCGACGAGCATCCCAGGCTGATGTACGATTTCATGCGCGCGGTGATCAAGCGGGTCCACCACACCGCCAACGAGATCAGCCGACAACAAATGGCGCTGTCGGACTACATCAGCTCGGGCGGCAAAGGCCGCACGTAGACGCTCTCTGGCGCCTGTCGGATTGGGGCGGCTCGGCTAGCTTTTGAGCATGGCAAAGTTTAATGAATTTGAACCGACTCTCGAGAACCCTCAGGTAGCGCCGGCTGCAACGATCGCGCGATGGGTCGCGGGCAGGATGCGGACGGCGTGTTGAAGGACGCGGGCGCAGCCGTGGGCGGGGCTCTGGGCGCGGCGCCGATCGAAGCGGAAGACGAACTCGTCGAGATAGCGCTGCAGGTTGGACAGCGACGGTATTGACCCGACAGTGCCGCTCTTGGACCGAGGATCAGGCGGCGGTGGGTTGAGGGTCGAGCTGGCGCTCGTGCGTTTCCTTGATGGGTGAGATTGCTTAATGGTGGGTGCACAGGGACCCGAACCCCGAACCCGCGGATTAAAAGTCCAACGATTTTCCAGCGATTTCAACGCCGTTCCGTCAAAAATCGCCCAGCGGTTGCTTATATGTCTCAACGA
>JAAAPF010000291.1 GCA_009908425.1 Alphaproteobacteria bacterium | reverse complement strand
CGATCGGGCCACCTTCGCCGAGCTCTTCCCCGACGTGCCGGCACCGTCCGAGGGCCGGCTGCGCGCGCTGCGCGCGGCCTTGGCCGGCCTCGATCTCGACCACCTCGCCGAGCTCGCCGGCCCGCCGCCGCCGACGAGCCACGGCTCCAACGCCTGGGCGGCGGCACCGGCGCGCACCCGCAGCGGCGGCGCGCTCCTGGCCAACGACCCCCATCTCGGCCACGAGCTGCCGGGGGTGTGGTACCTCGCCGGGCTCGACACGCCCGAGCTGTCGGTCGTCGGCGCGACCCTGCCGGGGCTGCCGGTCTTCGTGATCGCCCGCAACGCGCACCTGGCCTGGGGCGTGACCAACACCGGCACCGACGTCCAGGACCTCGTCGTCGAGGACGTCCTCGACGGCCGCTCGACCCGCACCCCCGCCGGCCGGGCCCCGATCGACGTGCGCCGCTCCACCATCCGGGTGCGCGGTGGCGCCGACGAAGCCTTCGCGTCGCGCTGGAGCGTGCACGGCCCGCTCGTCTCCGATCTGGTCGACGCCGCCGCGGACCTCGCGGGAGCCGGGCGCGCACTGGCGCTGCAGTGGACCGCGCTCGTCGCGGACGACACCACCATCGCCGCCGGCTTCGCCCTGGCGCGGGCGCGCGACGCCGGCGCGGTCGAGCGCGCGCTCGAGGTGTTCGCCAACCCGCACCAGAACGTCATCTTCGCCACCCGCGACGGCACCATCGGGCTCGTCAGCCCCGGCCGGGTGCCGCGCCGCGCCGGCGGCGCCGACGCCCTGCCGCGGCTGGGCTGGACCGCCGACGGCGCGTGGACCGGGACGGTGGCGCGCGCCGAACTCCCGCGCCGGATCGCGCCCGCGACCGGCTGGCTCGCCAACGCCAACAACCCGCCCACCCCGCGCGCGGCCGAGCGCCTCTCCGGGCGCTGGGACGAGCCGTTCCGCTACCGGCGCATCGCCGGGCGACTCGCCGCCGGGCGCCACGACGTCGCCGACTTCCGCGCGCTGCAACTCGACCGGCGCTCCGGGCTGGCCGCGCAGCTGTTGCCGGCGATGCTGCAGGCGCGGCCGGCGGACGCCCGCAGCCGGCGCTGGCTCGACCGCCTGGCCGCCTGGGATCGGGTGGCCGACGCCGAGCGGCCCGAGGCGCTCGTCTTCACCGCCTGGTACGCCGAACTCGCCCGCCAGCTCTACGCCGACGAGCTGGGCCCGCTCTTCGCGGTCTATCGCGGCCAGCGCGCCGGCTTCGTGCGGGCGGCGCTCACCGAGCGGCGACACTGGTGCGACGACGTCGCCACGCCCGAGCTCGAGGACTGCCCGGCGATCCTCGGGACCGCCCTCGACGCCGCGCTCGCCGGGCTCGAGACCGCGCTGGGCGCGCCCGGGCCGGCCTGGGCGTGGGGCCGCCAGCACCCGGCCGAGTTCGCCCACGACTTCTACGACGCCTTCGGGCCGCTCGGGCGGATCGCCCGGGCCAGCCTCGCGCGCGGCGGCGACGACACCACGGTGGACGCGGCGACCCCGCGGCGTGCCGCCGCGCCGCCGTTGTTTCCGAGCCGGCACGGCGTCAGCTATCGCCAGCTCGTCGACCTCGCCTCGCCCGCGCGGTCGCGCTTCGTCGCCGCCGGTGGTCAAGTCGGCCACCCCCTCTCGCGCCACTACCGCGACCTGCTCGGGTCGTGGCACGACGGCGACGACATCGCGATGGCGGCGCCCGACAGGGGACGGCGGGTCCTCCGTCTGCGCCCGCGCTGACGCGCCGGGCACTCGCGAGTTCGCGAAATTTGTGCTGGGCAGTTCGCGGATCGGTGGTATTTTATCGAAAATTGAGGCTAACACCGCCAAGCGCACGTACCGATAGGGATCTCCGCATGTCCGCCGTAGCTCCGATCCGCCGACCCGAAAGCACCACGACCACGGGTCGCGGCCGTGCCATCGACGTCGACCGCGCCGTCAGCATGCGCATCCGCCAGCGTCGGATCATGCTGGGTCTGACGCAGCAGCAAATGGCCGAATTGATCGGGGTCACCTACCAGCAGGCGCACAAATACGAGACCGCCATCAACCGCATCTCGGCCGGCCGGCTCTACCAGATCGCCCAGGCGCTGGGCGTCGACGTCGCCTATTTCTACCAGGACGTGGTCGATTCCGACGAGGGCGCGCGTCAGGCCGAGATGCTGCCGCAGCAGCGCATGCTGCTCGAACTCGCCCGCAATTTCGCCGCGATCGGCAACCGCAAGCACCAGGACGCGCTGTGCAACCTGGCCCGCGCCCTCGCCAGCGAGAGCCCCGAGCTTCACGAGCCCGCCGGCAAGTGACCACCGCCCGCTCTTAGCGCCGCGGCGCGACCGATCACCCGGCGGGTCGGCGCCCACAAGGCCAGCGGCGCGAGTTCGTCGATCCCGAACCAGGCCAGCGCCTCGGCATCGTCGCCGGCGACGGCGTCGCCCGGCACCGCCTCGGCGGTGTAGTCCAACAGGGTGTAATGGCGCCCCACCTCGCCGGCCGCGTCGGTCGCGACGAGATCGACGACCTCGACGAAGGTCAGCGGGCCCAGCTCGAGCGCCGTCTCCTCGCGCACCTCGCGCCGCACCGCGGCCTCGACGGTCTCGCCCCACTCCTGCTTGCCGCCGGGAAGGCTCCATTCCCCCGCGAGCGGCGGCGTGCCGCGTCGAACCAGGAGGACACCCGTGCCACGCCAGACCACGGCGCCGACCCCGATGGTCGGTCGCGCGCCGGCGCCGCTCACGACACCCCCTCCGCCACCCGCACCAGCATCTCCGCGGCGGCGGCCTGCTCGGCGGCGCGCTTGGAGCGGCCCGCGGCGCGTACCGGCGGGTGCGGCGCCAGGGTCACCTCGACCACGAAGCGCGGGTCGTGCGACGGCCCCTCGCGCGCGACCTCGCGATAGGACGGCAGCCCCAGACCGCGCGCCTGGCTCCACTCCTGCAGCGTGGTCTTGGCGTCGCGCGGGGCGTCGTCGAGGCCGGCGAGCCGCGGCGCCCAGAAGCGCTCGACCAGCTCCCGCGCCGGGGCATAGCCGCCGTCCTCGTAGACCGCACCGATGATCGCCTCGACCGCGTCGGCGCGCGTGGCCGGATTGGCCGCCCCACCGGCGGCGCGCTCGCCCGGCGCCATCTCCAACAGCGGGCCGAGCTCCCAGTCGGCGGCGACCTCGGCCAGGGTCTCGCGCCGCACCAGCGCGGCGTGGCGCTTGCTCAGACCGCCCTCGGGCTCGGCGGCGAAGCGATGGTAGAGCAGATCGGCGACGGCCAGACCGAGGACGCGGTCGCCCAGGAACTCCAGCCGCTCGTTGTCGGCGCGGCGCCTGCCACCGGCGCTGCGGTGGACGAGCGCGGTGGCGAGGCGCGCGCGGCGCCCGAAGCGATAGCCGATGCGCTCCTCGAGGGCTCGAAGCCTGTCGCTCAGTATCGTGCTCCGTTCGCTCGCGGTCTCAGCCGATGGTGTCCAAGAGCCGACCGTAACGGACCGCGAACGGCCATTTCCAGAGCTCCCACAGCGCCGCGGTGCCGTCGGTCGAGAAGAAGATGACCTCGGCGCGCCCCACCAGATTCTCGATCGGCACGAAGCCCACCAGGCGGGTCCGCGAGTCCATCGAGTTGTCGCGGTTGTCGCCCATCACAAAGAGGTGATTTTCCGGCACCTCGAACACCCGGGTGGTGTCGTAGGGCCCGCGCGCGGTGGCATCGAGCACCTCGTAGTGGCGGCCGTTGGGCAGCGTCTCGACGAAACGGGCGAGCTCGCGGCCGCCCCCGGCCTCGTCGACGAAGCTGCCCAGGCGTTCCTTCTTCACCGCCTCGTCGTTGATGTGGAGCACCCCGTCCCGCATCTGGATGCGGTCGCCCGGCAGGCCGATGACGCGCTTGATGTAGTCGGTGCGCCCGTCCGACGGCAGCTTGAAGACGACGACGTCGCCGCGCTCCGGCAGATCCTCCAGCACCCGCCCGCCGAAGATCGGCGGACTGAACGGCAGCGAGTGCTTGCTGTAGCCGTAGGCGTATTTGGAAGTGAAGAGATAGTCCCCGACCAGGAGCGTCGGCTTCATCGAGCCCGACGGAATGTTGAACGGCTCGAAGAACAGGGTACGGACGACCAGCGCGATCAGCACGGCGTAGAAGAGGGTGCGCAGCGTTTCGAAGATGTTGCGGATCATGCGGCCGGCCGGAGGGTTATGAAGACGAGGGCCTGGGCGAGCGGCGGCTCGTCGGTGAGGGTGAGGTGCAGCTCGGCGACGTGGCCGGTGGGCGTCATGGCGTCGAGCCGCCGCGCGGCGCCACCGGCGAGCCGTAGCGTGGGCTGGCCGCTGGCGAGATTGACGACGCCGATGTCGCGCATGAACACGCCTTGGTTGAAGCCGGTACCGAGGGCCTTGGAACAGGCCTCCTTGGCGGCGAAGCGCTTGGCGTAGGTCGCCGCGCGCGCCACCCGCCGCTCGGCCTTGACGCGCTCGAGCTCGGTGAAACAGCGCCGGGTGAACCGTTCACCGAAGCGCGCCAGCGTCCGCTCGATCCGGCGGATGTCGACGAGATCGACCCCGATACCGAGAATCATGCGCCCGTCCGCGCCCGGTCGAGCACCTCGCGCATGCGCCGCACCGCCGGCACGAAGCCGCTGAAGAGCGCCTCGCCGATCAGGAAATGGCCGATGTTGACCTCTTCGACCGCCGAGATGGCGGCGATGTCGGCGACGTTGTCGTAGGTCAGGCCGTGGCCGGCGTGGCAGGCGACGCCGCGCGCCGCGAGCGTGGCGGCCGCGGCCTCGAGGCGCTCCAGCTCCAGCGCGCGCTCGGCGCCACCGGCCTCGGCGTAGGCGCCGGTATGGAGCTCGACCGCGTCCGCCGCCGCGGCGACCGCAGCGTCGAGCTGCTCGGCGGCGGGGTCGAGGAAGAGCGCGGCCTTGATCCCGGCGTGGCGGAGCGCGTGGACCATGTCGACGAGCCGAGCACCGAGACCGACGGCGTCGAGGCCGTTCTCGGTGGTCCGTTCGGCCCGGCGCTCCGGCACGATGCAGCACGCCGTCGGGCGGTTCTGCAGGGCGAGCGCGATCATCTCCGGCGTCGCCGCCATCTCCAGGTTGATCGGCAACGGCGCTTCGGCGCAGGCGGCCGCGAGGTCGGCGTCGGTGACGTGGCGGCGGTCCTCGCGCAGATGCAGCGTGATGCCGTCGCCGCCGGCGTCGGCCACCAGGCGGGCGGCCCGAATCGGATCGGGGTGATCGCCGCCCCGGGCGTTTCGAAGGGTGGCCACGTGGTCGATGTTCACGCCGAGGCGGAGGCGGTGCATGCGGGGGGATCGTCCCGAAGAGGTCGCGAGGTCGCGCGGTTATAGACCCGCGCTCGCGGCGGGCCAAGGCGGCCGCGCCGGCGTCAGCCGTGCTGGCTGAGCGAGCGCACCGCGTTGTTGGCCAACAGCGCCTGGCCCATGGCCTGGAGTTGGTCGTGACCCTCGACCTCGACGTCGATGATCATCTCGACCTCTTCGTGGCGGAAGGGCTTGAGCCGGAGGTTGACGATGTTGCCGCCGTGATTGCCGATCGTAGTGCTCAGCGTGCCGAGGACGCCCGGCTCGTCGAGCACGTGAAGGACGAAGCGCGCCGGCGCTCGGGCGCCGTTCTCCACCCACGCGACGTCGACCAGGCGCTCGGGTTGGTCCTCGAGGCGGCTGACGACGTGGCAGTCGCAACGGTGGATGACGATGCCGCGGCCGGTGCGCACGACGCCGACGACGTCGTCGCCGGGGATCGGCCGGCAGCAGCCGGCGAAGTTGAACGCCAGCCCCGCGGGCAGACCCCGGATCGGTCCGCTCCGCTCGCTGTCGGCGAGCGAGGGGAATTTGAGCTTCTCCTGGCTCAAGGGCGGCGGGCCGGCGGTCTCCTTGAGCTTGGGATGCACCGCCTCGACGACGTGGCGGGCGGCGGTGGAACCGTCGGCGACGCTGACCAGGAGGTCGTCGACGCCGCCCTGCTGGAACTGCGAGGCGATCTTCTCGAGCTGCTTGTCGGTCACCGTCACCTTGCGGGCAGCGGCGGCGCGCTGGAGGCTCTCGCGCCCCTGCTGGATGTATTCGGCACGCTTCAGCGTGCGGAGATAGCGGCGGATGCGCGCCCGCGCCCGGCCGGTGACGACGTAGGAGAGCCAGGCCGGGTTGGGGTGCGCGCGCGGGTTGGTGACGATCTCGACCTGATCGCCGTTGTTGATGCGGGTCCGCAGCGGCACGATCCGGCCGTCGATCTTGGCGTGCTGCAGGTGGTCGCCGATCTCGGAGTGCACCGCGTAGGCGAAGTCGATCGGGGTCGCCCCGCGCGGCAGCGCGATCAGATCGCCCTTGGGCGTGAAGCAGAAGACCTGATCGGGGAACATCTCGAGCTTGGTGTGCTCGAGGAACTCGTCGGGGCTGGCGGCGTGCTCGAGGATGTCCAAGAGTTCGCGCAGCCAGCGGTACTGCTTGCCCTCGGTGCCGTGATCGCCCTGCTTGTAGGCCCAGTGGGCGGCGACGCCGAGCTCGGCGACCTCGTGCATGTCCTCGGTGCGGATCTGCACCTCGATGCGACGGTGCTCGGGGCCGATGATGGTGGTGTGGAGCGAGCGGTAGCCGTTGGGCTTGGGCGTCGAGATGAAGTCCTTGAAGCGTCCCGGCAGCATGACGTAGGCGCCGTGGATGGCGCCCAGCGCGGCGTAGCAGCTGGCGACGTCCGGCACGATGATCCGAAACGCCATGATGTCGGCGAGCTGCTCGAAGTCGATGTTGCGGCGCTCCATCTTGCGCCAGATCGACAGCGGCGTCTTCTCGCGACCGTAGGCGTCGGCCTCCAGGCCGCTCTCGGCCACCACCTGGCGCAGGCCGTCGATGACCCGCTCGATCAGGCCGGTGTCGTCGCGGCGCAATTGTTCGAGCCGGGACATGATCGAAGCGCGGGCGTCGGGGAAGAGCTCGGCGAAGGCCAGATCCTCGAGCTCCGCCTTCATCTGATCCATGCCGATGCGCTCCGCCAGGGGCGCGTAGATCTCCATGGTCTCGAAGGCGATGCGTTGGCGCTTCTCCGGCTTCTTGATGAAGTGCAGCGTGCGCATGTTGTGCAAGCGGTCGGCGAGCTTGACCAGCAGCACCCGGATGTCCTCGGACATCGCGAGCAACAGCTTGCGGAAGTTCTCGGCCTGGGCGCTGTGCGGCGAGCGCAGATCGAGTTTGTTGAGCTTGGTGACGCCGTCGACCAGCCGGGCGACCTCGCGGCCGAACAGGCGCTCCATGTCCTCGATGGTGGCGCCGGTGTCCTCGACGGTGTCGTGCAACAACCCGGTCGCGATCGACGCGCTGTCGAGCTTGAGCCCGGCGAGGATGCCGGCGACCTCCACCGGGTGGTGGAAATAGGGATCGCCCGAGGCCCGCAGCTGGTGGCCGTGGGCCTGCATCGCGAAGACGTAGGCCCGGTTCAGCAGGTCCTCCTCCGCCGCCGGGTCGTAGCCCTTGACCTTCTCGACGAGCTCGTACTGACGCAGCACCGGTCGGCGGCGCGTCGCCGCGGGGGCGACGGCGGGGGCGGTCACGTCATCGGCGGCCCGATAGGCGCACACCGGGGGCTGTCTCCGCTCAGTCGGTCCGCTCGGGATCGTTCTCGGCGACGTCGCCAGCCGGCGGCTCTTCGCCCGCCGGCTCATCGCTCGCCGGCTCTTCGCTCACCGGCGCCTCCGCCGGCGGCTCTTCGCTCACCGGCGGCTCGGCGGCCGCGGCCTCGGCGGTCTCGTCCTCCGCCTCCACCGCCTCGTCGTGGTCGGCGTAGCTGACCTCCGGCGGGAGCCCACTCTCGTGCAGCCCCGGCGGCGGCAGGCTCTCGGCCTCCAGCTCGGCGCGGACCTCGTCGTCCCCGCCCTCCAGCTCCTGGTGGCGGCGTAGGCCGTGGATCAGCTCGTAGCGCAGATGGTCGAGGTCGAGGGTCTGGATGGCGATCTCGCGCAGCGCGACCACCGGGTTCTTGTCGTTGTCGCGATCGATCGAAAGGCTGGCGCCGGCCGAGACGTCGCGTGCCCGTTGGGCGGCCAGCATCACCAATTCGAAGCGGCTCGGGACGCGCTCGACGCAGTCCTCGACGGTAATGCGCGCCATAAGTCTACCCTTTCACGTCTCGGTTCGAGCGCCACATATAGCGAGCCGGTGGCAGCGGTGCAAATTCGTCAACGTACCGGCCTCGTACTCGTTGACAGGCGTCGTGCGCCGCTGCATCACCGGTGCCAACCACCGAATTGTGTCTACAGAGACCTTTGCTCGGTGTTGTACGCTCCCAGGACATTTTCGAGGACTGATCGATCCATGCCGGATATGGCCCCCGCTTCCCTTCCCGTCCTTGCCGACGAGCGCTACGCCGTCTTCATCGACGGGGCCAACCTGTATCAAACCGCCAAGGCGCTCGGCTTCGACATCGACTACAAGAGCCTGCGCCGGATCTTCCGCGAGCACGGCCACCTGCTCCGCATTTACTATTACACGGCGCTCCTCGACGACCAGGAGTATTCGCCGGTCCGGCCGCTGGTCGACTGGCTCGACTACAACGGGTACTCCCTAGTCACCAAGCCCCTCAAGGAGTACACCAACGTCGCCGGACGGCGGAAGTACAAGGGCAACATGGACATCGAAATCGCCGTGGACGTGATGGAGGTGTGTAAGCACGTCGACCACGTCGTGCTGGGCTCGGGTGACGGCGACTTTCGTAAGCTGGTGGAGGCGGTGCAGCGCCAGGGCTGCAAGATGTCCATCATCTCGACCCTGCACACGACGCCGCCGATGGTGGCGGACGAGCTGCGCCGGCAGGCCGACTTCTTCATCGAGCTGCAGGACCTCGAGCCCGAGATCGCCCGCGTCAACGCGCCGCGGAACGCGCCGGCCGCCGCGTACGACGACGAGGACGAGGAAGAAGAGGAGCCGGACGAGCGCACCGTCCGCTGACACCCCCCGCCCACCGCGTGGCCGCCGCCGACCGGCGGGTGCCGCCGCCCGACTGCGGGCGCTGCCCTCGTCTGGTCGACTACCGCGCCGCCAACCGCGCCGCCCAGCCGGCGTGGCACAACGCGCCGGTAGGCTCCTTCGGCCCGGCCGACGCCCGGCTGGTCGTGGTCGGCCTGGCGCCGGGGCGCGGCGGGGCCAACCGCACCGGTCGGCCGTTCACCGGCGACTACGCCGGCGACGTCCTCTACGCCGCGCTGCTCGACCACGGCTTCGCGCGCGGCACCTACCGCGCCGACCCCGACGACGACCTCGAACTCGTCGATTGCCGGGTCACCAACGCCGTGCGCTGCGTGCCGCCGGAGAACAAGCCGACGGGCGCGGAAATCGCCAACTGTCGGCCGTTCCTGCGCGACGAGCTGACCGTCGAGCCGTGCCCGCAGGTCGTGCTGTGTCTCGGCCGGGTCGCCTTCGACGCCAGCCTGCGCGCGCTCGGCGAGGTGGCGGGACGCTACGCCTTCGACCACGGCGCGATGACGGCGGCGCCCGCCGGCCCCACGCTGGTCGCCAGCTATCACACCTCGCGCTACAACCTGAACACCGGCCGGCTCACCCGCGCCATGTTCGACGCCGTCATGGCGGCCATCCGCCGGCTCGTGCCGGCAGGGTGAGCTTCAGGCCGCGAAGGCGTCGACCGCGGCGAAGACGCGCGCGCGCACGTCTTGGCGCTCCATCATCACCTCGTGCTCCGCGCCCGGCAGCCGCAGGCGACGCGCCGACGGCAGCCGCGCGGCGGCGCGCGCGATCGCCTCGGGCTCGACCACCCGCTCGTGGCCGGCCTCGAACATCAACACCGGCGTGGTCACCGCCTCCAGCGCCCCCGGCCGGCTGACCCGCCGGATGGCGGCGAAGGCGGCGTGGAGCCACCCCCAGGTCACCCCCCCCAGCATCTTCTCGGGGTTGGCGCGGCAGCGTTCGCGGTAGCGCCGAAAGCGGGCGTGATCGCTGGTCAGGACGTTGCCCACCGGCTCGTCGCCGGCCAACGGCGCGGGCCCCTGCCCCGGGGCGTAGCGGCCGGCGAGCCCGAGCCGGCAGGCCGCGGCGGCGAGGTGGGGTGCGACCGCGCGCGTCAGCGGACCCATGCGGACGTCGAAGAGCGGCGAGCTCAGGATCGCCCGCTCGACGAGGCGCGGATCCGCCATGAGGCGCTCGATCAGGATCAGCCCGCCCATCGAATGCGCCAACGCCGTCCACGGCCGCGGCAGCTCGCCGGCCACGGCGCGCAGCAGAGCGTCGAGATCGCGCTGGAAGGCGCGGAAGTCGTCGACATGGCCGCGCTTCGGATCGGCCAGCAGGCGCGACGACGCGCCCTGCCCGCGCCAGTCGAGGCTGGCCACGCGGAACCCCCGCCCGCGCAGCTCGGCGAGGACGTCCTCGTACTTCTCGAGGAACTCGGTGCGGCCGGGCAGGAGCAGGAGCGAACGCCCGCCGGCGAGCGGCGGAGCGACGGCGAGGCGCAGGTCCAGTCCGTCGACCTCGGCCCAGCGGACCTCGAGCCCGCCGGGTCCGGACGCCGGGGCGTCGTTCACCCGGCCTCGCCCTTGTCGCGCCGGAACAGGCGCTCCTTTTGGCGCTGCCAGTCGCGGTCCTTGATCGCGGCGCGCTTGTCGTAGACCTTCTTGCCGCGCGCGAGGCCCAGCTCGACCTTGGCGATGCCGCGGGCATTGAAGTAGAGCTGCAACGGCACCAGGGTGTAGCCCTCCTTGCGCACCGCGCCCAACAGCTTGGCCATCTCGCGGCGATGCAGGAGGAGCTTCCGCGACCGCTTGGGCTCGTGGTTGAAGCGGTTGCCGGCGTGGTATTCGGGGATGTGGAGGTTGAACAGCCAGAGTTCGCCTTCGATCTCGCCGGCATAGGCCTCGTTCAGACTGGCCCGCCCCTCCCGCAGCGACTTGACCTCGGTGCCCTGCAGCACCAGGCCGGCCTCGAAACGCTCTTCGATGTGGTAGTTGTGGAAGGCCTTGCGGTTCTGGGCGACCGCGCGCCGGCCCGGGGTTTTGACGGCCATCGGTTCAGGCGACGACCTCGGCCAGCGCCGCGTCGACCCGCTCGCGCCCGTTCGCCGAGAGCGGCACCAGCGGCAGGCGGACCTCGTCGGTGCAGCGGCCCAGGCGCGACAGCGCGTATTTGGTCGGCGCCGGGCTCGACTCGCAGAACAGCGCGGTGTGCAACGGCATCAGCTCGCGCTGCAACGCGAGCGCCCGGTGCGGTTCGCCGTCGAGCCACGCCGCCTGCATGTGCGCGCAGCGACGCGGCGCGACGTTGGCGGTGACCGAGATGCACCCCACCCCGCCCTGGGCGTTGAAGGCGAGCGCGGTGCCGTCCTCGCCCGACAGCTGGCAGAAGCCGTCACCGCAGGCGCGCGCCTGCAGCAACGGCCGCGCCAGATCGGCGGTGGCGTCCTTGACGCCGACGATGTTCGGCAGTTCGGCGAGCCGCCCCATCGTCGCCGGCGCCATGTCGACCACCGAGCGGCCCGGAATGTTGTAGACCAGCAGCGGTAGGTCGGCGGCGTCGTGCACCGTTTTGAAATGCTGAAACAGACCCTCCTGCGTCGGCTTGTTGTAATAGGGCGTGACCACGAGCCCGGCGTCGGCGCCCACCTTGGCGGCGAAGCGGACGAAGGCGACGGCCTCGTGGGTGCTGTTCGAGCCCGCGCCGGCGATGACGGGGACGCGCCCGGCGGTGGCCTCGACCACGCGTTCGACCACGCCCTCGTGCTCGCGGTGGGTGAGCGTCGGGCTTTCACCGGTGGTCCCGACGGGCACGATGCCGTGGGTGCCTTCGGCGATGTGCCATTCGACGAGGTCGCCGAGTGCGCGGTCGTCCACGTCACCGTTGCGGAACGGAGTGACGAGCGCGACGATAGAGCCTCGAAACATCGCCGTCCCTCATCGGTTGAATGGTTCCTTGCCCGTGGTCGAGCACCATAGAAAGCCGCCCCCCGACCGTAAAGCGGCGAGCCCGCTGACCGCCGCGCGTCGCGCCCTCGTGGCCGGCGTCGTCGTCCTGGCCGCGGCGACGGCGGCCACGTCGGCCGAGGCCGTGGACCCCCCGCCCGTGCGGGCGACCCTCGACGCGCTCGCGGCGGAGGACTGGGAGACGGCGCGGCGGGCGGCGGTGCGGGCCGGCGCGCCCCTGCCCACGGCGGTGCGATGGTGGTGGCTGCTGGAATCCGAGCCGACCCCGGACTTCGCCGTACTCGCCGCCTTCCGCGAGGCCCGACCGCACTGGCCGCGCGCCGGCCGCCTCGCCGAACGGACCGAGCACGCCGCCCTGCGCGCCGACGCCACCGCCGTGAGCCGGCACTTCGCCCGCTTTCCGCCCCGCACCGCCTACGGCCGCTGGGCCGCGGCGCGGGCGCTGCGCGCGCTCGGCGACGACGCCACCGCCGCCGCCTTCGCCCGCGCCGCCTGGCGCGAGAGCTCGGCCTTCACCGCCGGCGACGAGGTCGTCTTCCTGCGCGAGTTCGGGGCCGTGCTCGGCGAGGCCGACCACCGCGCCCGGCTCGACGATCTGGCCTGGCGCGGGCTGGAGCGCGAGGCCGCGCGGACGTTGCCGCTGATCGACGACACCGGGTACCGCACGTTGATCGAGGCGCGGTTGTGGGTGCGCTCCGGTCGCTACGGCGTCGACGCCAAGGTGGCGGCGGTGCCCGAGACGTACCTCGACGACGCCGGGCTGCGCTACGAGCGCGCCCGCTTTCGCCGGTTGCGGGACGACGCCGCGGGCGCCCGCGCCATCCTCCTCGACCCGCCGGTCGAGGCCGGCGAGCCCGGCCGGTGGTGGCGCGAGCGGCGGATCGCCTATCGCGGCGCGCTCGCCGAGGAGGACTACCGCACGGCCTACCGGCTCGCCGCCCGTCACCGCCAGGTCGACGGGCTCGGCTTCGCCGACGCCGAGTGGCACGCCGGCTGGATCGCGCTGCGCCATCTCGACCGGCCCGAGGACGCGCTCGCCCATTTCGAGCGGCTGTGGGACGGCGTCGACACCCCGATCAGCCTGGCGCGCGCGGCGTACTGGGCCGGCCGCGCCGCGCGCGCGCTCGACCTCGAGCGCGACGCCGCGCGCTGGTTCGAGCGCGCCGCCGCCTTCGGCATCTCGTTCTACGGCCAGGAGGCGGCGTTCACCCTCGGCCGCGAGCACCTCGCCTTCGCCCGCACGCTGCCCGCCGACGACCCCGAGGCCCTGGCGGCGAGCGAGCTCGGCCGCCTCGCCCGCGTGCTCGCCACGGTCGACGACACCCTCATCCTGCCCCACGTCACCGAGCGGCTCGTCGCCAACGCCTCGACGCCCGGCGCCATCGGCGACGCCATCCGCCTCGCCCAGCGGGCGGGGCGGTGGGACACCGCGATCCGCGGCTACATCCCGCTGGCGCGCGCGGGCGAGGTCAACGCCGCCGCCAGCCACCCGCTGCCGTCGCACTACGCCGGGCTGCTGGAGCCGGCCGCCGGCGTCAGCCCGGCGCTCGCCCTCGCGGTGGCGCGCCAGGAGAGCCGCTTTCTGGGCGACGCGGTGAGCCCCGCCGGGGCGCGCGGGCTGATGCAGCTGCTGCCGACGACGGCGAGCGCGGTCGCCCGCGACGCCGGCCTGCCGGTCGACACCGCGCGGCTGACCCGCGATCCCGACTACAACGCCGCGCTCGGCACGCGCTATCTGGGCGGCCTGCTGGCCCGCTTCGACGACACCGCCCTCGCCGCCGCGAGCTACAACGCCGGTCCCAGCCGCGCCGTGCGCTGGCAGACCGATCTCGGCGATCCGCGCGCGCTGAGCCGCGAGGCCTGGCTCGACTGGCTCGAGCGTATCCCGTTTTCCGAGACCCGCAACTACGTCCAGCGCATCCTCGAAGGCGAGCGCGTCTACGCCGAGCTGCTCGCGGGGTCGTGAGGACCGCCGCCGGCCGGACGGACCGTCGCCCACATGCCGACCGCGCCCACGACCGCAGGCGGCCGGAACGCGGAGCAGCAAAGGAACCCGGGAGCGGCAACGAACCAACTCGGCGAGCGGCCCAGCTGGTGCTCGGAGATGGGTCCCCTTCGAGACCCTCGTTTCATGATCGGTCGGTGATCCACCACTGACGTGATGACGCCGGCGCGCCGCACCGCACGATCCTCGCGAGCGGCGGCGCGCGCCGCCGAAGGGCACACTGCCGTCGACGACCTGGTCGCGGGACGTCGACCTCAGCGCTGCAGGTAGCGTCGTAGCGCGGTCTGCCAGTCCTCGCTGCGGAGGTGTTCGAGCAGCGCCAGGTTCAACGGCTCGCGGAGCGCGCTGTCGGCCGGCAGCGCGATGCCGTAGTCCTGGCGGGCAAATGTCCAGGGCAGGACGTCGAGCTCCGCGGCGAACTCGTGGCTGACGAGATGAACGAGGATCGGCGCGTCCTGGACGAACGCCTCGATCCGACCCGCGGCAATGGCCGCCAGCCCGTCGCGCGTACTCGCGAAGTCGACATGGGCG
>JAAAPF010000351.1 GCA_009908425.1 Alphaproteobacteria bacterium | reverse complement strand
CGACGGCCTCATCTTCGCCACCCCGGTCTTCGCGCTCTTCGCCGTGCTCCATCCATGACCCGTCGTCGTCTCAGCATCCTCGGCGCCACCGGCTCGATCGGCCGCAGCACCCTCGACCTCGTCGCCCGCCACCCGGAGCGCTTCGAGGTGGTGGCGCTGACCGCCCATCGATCGGTGGACGCCCTCGCCGACGCGGTGATCGCCACCGGCGCCGAGCTCGCCGCGATCGCCGACGAGACCGGTGTCGACGCCCTCGCCGACCGGCTCGCCGGCCGCGACGTCGAGGTGCTGGGCGGCCGCGCGGGCGTGCTCGCCGCCGCGCGCGCGCCGGCCGATTGGACCATGGCGGCGATCGTCGGCGCCGCCGGGCTCGCGCCGACGCTCGCCGCCGCCGAGCACGGCGGGGTGCTGGCGCTCGCCAACAAGGAGGCCCTGGTCTGCGCCGGCCCGCTGTTGCTGGACGCGGCGCGTCGCGGCGAGACCCGCCTGCTGCCGGTGGACAGCGAGCACAACGCGGTGTTCCAGGCGCTCGCCGGCCGCGACGTCGGCGAGCTGCGGCGACTGGTGCTCACGGCCTCCGGCGGGCCGTTCCGCCGCGCCGGCCTGGAGGAGATGGCGCGCGCCACCCCGGCGGCGGCGGTGGCGCATCCGCGCTGGTCGATGGGCGCCAAGATCTCCGTCGACAGCGCCACCATGATGAACAAGGGCCTGGAGCTGATCGAGGCCCACCTCCTGTTCGCCGTGCCGGAGGCCAAGCTCGGCGTGCTGATCCACCCCGAGTCGCTGGTCCACGGCCTGGTCGAGTTCGTCGACGGTAGCCAGGTGGCGACGCTGGGGCCCACCGACATGCGGGTGCCGATCGCCCACACCCTGGCCTGGCCGGCGCGGCTCGCCGTCGACGACTTCACCTTGGATCTGGCCGCGGTGGGCACGCTCAGCTTCGAGCCGCCGGACGAGGAGCGCTTTCCGGCGCTGCGCCTCGCCCGCGAGGCCTTGCGCGCCGGCGGTGGCGCACCCACCCTTCTCAATGCGGCCAACGAGGTCGCCGTCGCGGCGTTTCTGGAGGAACGGCTGGGCTTTTTGGACATCGTCGCGATCGTCGAAGCGACGCTCGAAGCCTTCGCCCCCACCACCCCGGCGACGCTGGACGACGTGCTCGACCTGGACCGCGCCGCCCGTGAGCGCGCCCGGGCGTTGTGCGACGCGGCCCTACGCTGACCGCTAAGGAAGATTCATGGATCTCATCACCGGCGGCGCCACCTACGTTCTCGCCTTTCTGGTCGTCCTTTCGATCGTCGTCTTCGTGCACGAGTACGGGCATTACTGGGTGGCGCGGCGCAACGGCGTCCACGTCGACGCCTTCTCGATCGGCTTCGGCCCCGAGCTCTTCGGCTGGAGCGACCGCAGCGGCACGCGCTGGAAGGTGGCGGCGGTGCCGCTGGGCGGTTACGTCAAGATGCGCGGCGACGCCGATCCGGCGAGCGCCACCGCCGACGCCGCGACGGCCACGGCGCCGGACAGCTTTCCCGCCAAGTCGGTCGGCCAGCGCATGGCGATCGTCGCCGCGGGGCCCGGCGCCAACTTCGTCTTCGCGGTGGTCGCGCTGGCGCTGCTGCTGGCCACCGCCGGCCGGCCGGTGCTGTTGCCGGTGGTGGGCGAGGTCCGCGACGGCACGCCCGCGGCGGAGGCCGACCTCGCCGAGGGCGACCGGATCACGGCGATCGACGGCGAGCCGGTGGCGACCTTCGCCGAGCTGCAGCAGGAGGTCGGCGACACCGCCGAGCAACTCACCCTCACCGTCGAGCGCGACGGCCGCGACTTCGAGGTTCTGCTGACGCCGCGGATGGAGCGGGTCGGGGAGGGCGCCGACGCGATCGAGCGGCCGCTGATCGGTATCGTCGCCGCCCCGCCCGCCTTCGAACGCGTGAACCCGGTGATGGCGCCGGTCCTGGCGACGACGCAGGTGGGCTCGATGATCGGCGACATCCTGGGCGCTGTCGGCCAGATCGTCGTCGGCCAGCGCAGCATGGAGGAGCTCGGCGGGCCGTTGAAGATCGCCCAGGTCTCCGGTGACGCGGCGCGGGCCGGCACCGCCGAGTTCATCTGGCTGATGATCGTGCTGTCGGTAAACCTCGGGCTGATCAATCTTTTCCCGATCCCGATGCTCGACGGTGGCCATCTCGTGATGTACGGCATCGAGGCCGCACGCGGTCGTCCGATCGGCGAGCGGGCGCAGGAGTTGGCGTTCCGGTTCGGCCTCGCGCTCGTCCTGGCGTTGATGGTGGTCGTCACCTGGAACGACATCATGAGCCTGATGCCCGGCGGGTAATCGCGGCGGCGCGGTTCGGCGTCGGGAGAGCATCGCATGGCCGCGCGGCCATTACGCTGGAGCTTCGTCGTGTTGCTGCTGGCGGCGCTCGTAGCGCCGCCGGTGCAGGCTCAAGACCGGGACCGCATCGCCGACATCCGGGTCGAGGGCGATCAGCGCGTCGATCCGGCGACGGTGCGCAGCTATCTCACCGTGGTGCAGGGCGACCCGTTCGATCCCGCCGCGCTCGACGAGTCGCTGAAATCGCTGTTCGCCACCGGCTTGTTCGAGGACGTCGCGCTCGACCGTGAAGGCGACGTCCTGGTCGTCCGCGTCGACGAGAACCCGATCATCAATCGCATCGCGTTCGAGGGCAACCTTCGGATCGACGACGAGGAATTCGAGCGCGAGATCGACCTGCGCCCGCGCGTGGTCTACACGCCCGCCCGGGTTCAAAGCGCCGTCGGCCGGATCCTCGAAATCTACCGCCGCAGCGGCCGTTACGCCGCCACCGTCGAGCCCAAGATCATCGAGCTCGACCAGAACCGGGTCGACCTCGTCTTCGAGATCCAGGAGGGACCGCTCACCACGGTCCGGTCCATCACCTTCGTCGGCAACGAGGCCTTCAGCGACGCGCGCCTGCGCGGCGAGATCCAGACGGTCGAGGGGCGCTTCTGGCGGGTGCTGACCACCAACGACACCTATGATCCGGACCGGCTGGCGTTCGACCAGGAGCTGCTCCGTCGGTTCTACTTCTCGCAAGGTTTCGCCGATTTCGAAGTGCGCTCGGCGATCGCGGAGCTGACGCCCGAGGGCGACGGCTTCTTCATCACCTTCACCGTCGACGAAGGGCCGCGCTACCGCTTCGGCGAGATCGCCGTCGAGAGCCGCATCCCCGACCTCGACACCGAAGCACTGCAAGCGCTGGTCGAGACCCGGACCGGCGACGTCTACGACGCCGAGGCGATCGAGGCGACCGTCACCGCGATGACCGAGCGGCTCGGCCAGCTCGGCTACGCCTTCGTCGAGATCAACCCGCGGCTCGACCGCAACCGCGCCGAGCAGACCATCGGCGTGATCTACGAGGTCGAGGAGGGGCCGCGGGTCTACGTCGAGCGCATCGAGATCACCAACAACGTGCGCACGCTCGACCGGGTGATCCGCCGGGAGATGCGGCTGGCCGAGGGCGACGCCTTCAACTCGGCGCTGTTGCGCGAGTCGGAACGGCGTATCCGGCGGCTCGGCTTCTTCGACGAGGTCAACGTCTCGACCCGGCAGGGCAGCGCGCCGGACCGGCTCGTCGTCGACGTCGAGGTCACCGAACGCGCCACCGGCGAACTCTCCTTCGGCGCCGGCTTTTCGACCACCGACGGCCCGCTCGCCGCGATCAACCTCTCCGAGCGCAACCTGCTCGGGACCGGCCGCCGGGTCCGCGCCGAACTGGCGCTGTCGGGTCGGCGCCAGGACATCGACCTCTCCTACACCGAGCCCTACGCCTTCGGCTACGAGATCGACGCCGGCTTCGACGTCTTCAACACCCGCACCGACTTTCAGGACGAATCGTCCTTCGACGAGGAGAACCTGGGGTTGCGGCTGCGGGCGAGCTATCCCTTGACCCGCAACATCCGGCACAGCGTGCGCTATACCATCCGGCGCGACGAGATCAGCGACGTCGACGACGACGCCTCCGTCTTCATTCAGCAGGAGGAGGGCGACACCCTCACCTCGGCCTTCGGTCAGAGCTTCTCGATCGACACCCGCGACCGGCTCACCGTGCCGACCACCGGCTTTTCGGTGCGCCTCGACCAGGAGATCGCGGGTCTGGGGGGTGATCGGCACTTCTTGAGCCACGAGCTGTCCTCCGATTACTTTCAGCCGATCTTCGAGGAGCCGGAGGTCGTGTTGAGGTTGGGGCTCGACGCCGGCTACGTCTTCGGCATCGGCGAGGATGTCACGCTCGCCAACCGGTTCTTCGTCGGCGGCAACAACTTCCGCGGCTTCGCGGTCTCGGGCATCGGCCCGCGCGATCGCGACACCGACGACGCCCTCGGCGGCAACGCCTACTACGTCGGCACCGCCGAGTTGCGGTTTCCGCTCGGTCTGCCGGAAGAGCTCCGGCTCTTCGGCCGCGGTTTCGTCGACGCCGGCACGCTCACCGAGATCGACGTCTCCGGCCCCACCCTCGCCGACAGCGGTAATCTCAGGCTCTCCGCGGGCGTCGGCTTGACGTGGCTGTCGCCCTTCGGCCCGCTCGCCCTCGACTTCGGCCAGGCGATCCTGGAGGACGACGTCGACGAGACCGAGCTGTTCCGCTTCTCCTTCGGCACCCGCTTCTAGTCGGCGCCGGTGGCCTTGCGCGCGCCGCTGGTCCTCGCCCTCCTGGTGGCCGTGACCCTCGCCGGCGGCGCCCGTGGTCAGGAGGGGGGTGGCCCCCAGGCGCCGCTCGCGCCCGCCGTCGTCGCCGTCATCGACTACCAACGGCTGTTGCGCGAGAGCGCGGCGGCGCGGAGCATCCGCGCCCAGGTCGAAACCCAGCGCCAGGCCTACGAGGCCGAGGTCGAAGCCGAGCGCGAGCGCCTGGCCGAGGCCGACCGCCGCCTCAACGACGCCCGCGACGAGCTCTCGGCCGAGGCGTATCGCGAGCGCCGCCGCGCCTTCGAGCAGGACGTCGCCGCCGTGCAGCGCCTGGTCCAGCAACGTCGCCGCCAGCTCGACGAAGCCTCCAGCACGGCGTTTCAACGGATCCGCGACACCGTCGTCCAGATCATCGACGCGCTGAGCGATCGCTACCGCTTCAACCTGGTCCTGCCGCGCGCGGAGGTGCTGGTGTTCGCCCCCGAGATCGATCTCACCGCGGAGGTCATGGCGGAGCTCGACGAGCGCCTGCCCCGTGTCGACATCCCCGCCTTCGAGGACTGAGAGCCTTGGCCGACCCCCGCTTCTTCGACCGCGCCGGTCCGTTCACGCTCGCCGAGGTGGCGGCGCGCGCCGGCGCGCTCCTGGAGGGCGACGACGCCCGCCCGATCGAGGACGTGGCCCCGCTCGCCGGCGCCGGACCGCGCCAGCTCACCTTCTTCGACGACCGCAGATTCGAGGCGGCGCTGGCGCGGACGCAGGCCGGCGCGGTGCTGGTCCGCGACGGCGATCGGACACTGGTGCCGGCGACGGCGAGCGCGCTGGTGACGACCGAGCCCTACCGCGCCTACGCCCGCGTCGCCGAGTTGTTCTACGGCGACGGCGGGTCGGCGCCGGCCGGCGTCCACGCCGCGGCCTCGGTCGCTGCGAGCGCGCGGCTCGGCGCGGAGGTGACGGTGGCCCCGGGCGCGGTGATCGAGGACGACGCGGAACTCGGCGACGGCTGTCGCATCGGCGCCAACGCGGTCGTCGGCCGGCGCTGCATCCTCGGTCCCGGTTGCCGGATCGGGCCGGGCGCGAGCGTCGCCTATGCGCTGGTGGGGGCACGGACCATCGTGCACGCCGGCGCGCGGATCGGCCAGGACGGCTTCGGCTTCGCCCTCGGCGTCGAGCACGGCAAGGTGCCGCAGCTCGGTCGCGTGCTGGTCGGCGACGACGTCGAGATCGGCGCCAACACCACGATCGATCGCGGCGCCCTCGGCGACACCGTCATCGGCAGCGGCACCAAGATCGACAACCTCGTGCAGATCGCGCACAACGTCGTGATCGGGGAGCATTGCGTGATCGTCGCGCAAAGCGGTATCTCCGGCAGCACGGAGTTGGGCCACCATGTCGTGGTCGCGGCTCAGTGCGGGATCACCGGCCATCTGACCATCGGTCCGGGAGCGCGGCTCGCCGCGCGCACCGCGGTGATCGGCGATTTGGACGGCGACGCGGATTACGGTGGCGCGCCGGCCGTGCCCGCCCAAGAATGGCGCCGCCAGGTCGTCGCGATCCGGCGGCTGGGGCGGAGGCGTTGAGGACGAGAGCATGAGCGAACCGGCGGCGGCCATCGCCGCGCCTTCGGAGATCGATCTCGACGGGATCATGGCCCGGATCCCCCATCGGTATCCGTTTCTCCTGATCGACAAGGTGGTGGACGTCCGTCCCGGCGAGAGCGCGGTCGGTGTCAAGAACGTCACCGTCAACGAGCCCTATTTCCAGGGCCATTTCCCGAACAAGGCGGTGATGCCCGGCGTCTTGATCATCGAGGCGATGGCCCAGACCGCGGGCGTGCACGTCGCGGTCACGCTCGGCCCCGACGCGGTCGGCCGCCAAGTCTATTTCATGACCATCGAGAGCGCCCGCTTTCGCGCGCCGGTGGTGCCGGGCGACCAGTTGCGCCTGGAGGTCAAGCACCTGCGCTCGCGCATGTCGGTCTTCAAGTACGAAGGCCGTGCCATGGTCGAGGATCGCTTGGTCGCCGAGGCGACCTACTCGGCCATGCTGATGGACGAGTAGTGCCCCGCGACATCCACCCGAGCGCCGTCGTCGACCCCGAGGCGCGCCTGGGCGAGAGCGTGCGGATCGGCCCGTTCTGCGTCGTCGGCCCGGAGGTCACCCTCGGCGAGGACGTCGAGCTGGTGAGCCACGTCTCGGTCGTCGGCCGTACCAGCGTCGGCGACGGCACCGTGGTCTACCCCTTCGCGGCGCTCGGTCATCCGCCCCAGGATCTGAGCTACGCCGGCGAGCCGACCGAGCTCCGGATCGGGGCGGCCAACCGCATCCGCGAGCACGTCACCATGCACCCCGGCACCGCCCGCG
This sequence comes from Alphaproteobacteria bacterium, assembly GCA_009908425.1. Lineage (GTDB taxonomy): Bacteria > Pseudomonadota > Alphaproteobacteria > Geminicoccales > Geminicoccaceae > JAAAPF01. Next base: position 39,078 of record JAAAPF010000351.1, on the reverse strand, counting down.
GGCGCGGCGTGACCGAGGTCGGCGATCACAACCTCTTCATGGCGGCGACCCACGTCGCCCACGACTGCGTCATCGGCAGCCACGTCATCATGGCCAACAACGCCAGCCTCGGCGGCCACGTGACCGTGGCCGACCACGCCTTTCTCGGCGCGCTGTGCGGGGTACACCAGTACGTCCGCGTCGGCACCACCGCGATGATCGGCGGCGTCACCGGCGTCGAGGGCGACGTCATCCCCTACGGCCTGGTGCTGGGCGATCGCGCGGTGCTCGCCGGGCTCAATCTCGTCGGTTTGCGCCGGCGCGGGGTCGGGCCGGCCGACCTGCGCGTGCTCCGCAACGCCTATCGCCAGCTCTTCGTCGACGACCGCGGCGCTTTCGCCGACCGGCTGTTGGAGGTCGCCGAAGTCTACGGCGACCAGCCGCGGGTGATGGAGATCGTCGCCTTCATCCAGGAGCGCGGCGTGCGCGAGATCGTGCAACCCTCGGCCCACCCGCGGCGCTGAGCGCTGTGGACGCCAAATTGGGTCTGCTGGCCGGCGGCGGAGCGCTCGCTCCCGCCGTGGCCGAGGCGGTGCGCGCCGAGGGCCGCCCCTTGTTCGTGGTCGCCTTCAAGGGCCACACCGCGGCCGACTGGGTCGAGCGGTTCGAACACGCCTGGGTCCCGCTCGGCGCGGTCGGCCGCACCCTCGCCCTCTTGCGCGCCGCCGGCTGCGCCGAGGTCTGCCTGATCGGCCGCGTCGGCCGACCGTCGCTCGCCGCCGTCGCCCTCGACCGCCGCGCCCGCGCCATGCTCGCCCGCCTGGGCGGGCGCGACGCCGGCGACGACCGCCTGCTGCGCCTGATCGTCGCCGAACTCGAGGGCGACGGCTTTCGCGTGGTCGGCGCCGACACCCTCGCCGGCCGGCTGCTCGCCCCCGCCGGACGGGTCACCGGCGTCGAGGTCCCCGTCGACGCCTGGTCCGACATCCGCCGCGGGGTCGCCGTCGCCCGCGCGCTCGGCGCCGTCGACGTCGGCCAGGCGGTGGTGGTCCAAGGCGACCTCGTCCTCGGCGTCGAGGCCGTCGAGGGCACCGACTCCCTGCTCGCCCGCTGCGCCGGCCTCGCCCGCGCCGGCCCGGGAGGCGTGCTCGTCAAGGGGCGCAAGCCCGGCCAGGAGCGCCGCGTGGATCTGCCGACGATCGGGCCCGAGACGGTGCGGGCCGCCGCCGCCGCCGGCCTGCGCGGCGTCGCCGTCGAAGCCGGCCACACCCTCGTCGCCGATCTCGCCGGCCTGGAGGGCGCGACCGCCGCGACGGGCCTGTTCGTCGTCGGCGTGGAGGCCTGGGCGTGAGTTTGCGGGTCTTCGTCATCGCCGGCGAGACCTCCGGTGACTTCCTCGCCGCGCGGCTCTTGGAAGCGCTCACCGCACGGCTGGGGCCGCTGGCGCTCGACGGCGTCGGTGGCCCCGAACTCGCCCGGCTCGGCCTGGTCTCGCGCTTCGCGATGGACGAGCTGTCCCTGGTCGGCGTCGCCGAGGTCGTGCCCCACCTGCCGCGGCTGATCCGCCGTCTGCGACAGACGACGGGGGCCATCCGCACCGCGCGCCCCGATCTGGTGCTCACCGTCGACAGTCCCGCCTTCTCGCTCAGGGTCCAGGCCCGCGTCGGCGACGTCGGCGCCAAGCGGGTGCACTACGTCGCGCCGCAGGCCTGGGCCTGGCGGCCCGGCCGCGCCGCCGAGCTCGCCCGCATCGTCGACCGGGTGCTCTTCATCTTGCCGTTCGAGGCGGACTTCTTTCGCGGCTACGGCGTCGAGGGGGTCGAGGTCGGCCACCCCATGGTCGAGCGCGTGCCGGCGCGGGAGGCGTTCGTGCGGCGGGCGCGCGGCGACGGGCCGGCGACGCTGTGCCTGTTGCCCGGTAGCCGCAAGAGCGAGATCGCCCGCCATCTGCCGGTGTTGCGGGACGCGGTGGCCCGGCTCGCGGCCGACCGGCCGGGGCTCGCCTGCGTGCTCGCCACCCTGCCGGCGCGGGCCGACGAGGTGCGGGCGCTCACCGCCGCCTGGCCGACGCCGCTCGACCTCGAGATCGATCCCGACCGTCGTTTCGACGCCTACGCCGGCGCCGATCTGGCGCTGGCCGCCTCCGGCACCGTGGGCCTCGAGCTGGCGCTGGCTCGGCTGCCGACGGTGGTGGTCTACCGCACCAGCCCGCTCACCGCCGCGCTCGTCCGCCGGCTCGTGCGCGTCCCCCATGTCAGCCTGGTGAACCTCGTCGCCGGCCGCGAGGTCGTCCCCGAGCTCTTGCAGGAGCGCTGTAGCGGCGCCGAGCTCGCCGCCGCCGCCGGCGGGCTGCTCGACGACGCCGCGGCGTGGCGCCGCCAGGTCGACGAGCTCGACGCCGTCGCGCGGGCGCCGGCGGGCCGCCGCGGCGGTGGCGGCGCTGTTCGGCACGGCGCCGTGACCTGCCGCCTTCGGCTGGTGCGTTGCCGCGGCGCGGCGACGGCTTAGGTTCGAGAGCGGCAGCGCAGGAGACCGTCATGCACGTCGTACGCCGGCCCGGCTGGGCGATACCGGAGCGGGAGGTCACGCCCGAGCACCTCTACCTCGATCGGCGCCGGGCGCTGGGGTGGCTCGGGGCGGGCGCCGCCGCGGCGGCCCTGCCGGCGTCGGCGCGGGCGAACGAGTTGCTGGCCGGGCGCTACCCGGCGCCGCGCAACGACACTTACGAGGTGCAGCGGGCGCTGACCCCGGAGGAGACGGTCACCTCCTACAACAACTTCTACGAGTTCGGCTCCAGCAAGCGGATCGCGCGCGCCGCCCGCGCCCTCGAGCTGCAGCCCTGGGAGATCCTGATCGACGGCATGGTGGCCGAGGAGAAGCGGCTCGACGTCACCGAGCTGATCGGCCGGATGGCGCTGGAGGAGCGGGTCTACCGCCTGCGCTGCGTCGAGGCGTGGGCGATGACGATCCCCTGGACCGGCTTTCCGATGGCGGAGCTGGTGAAGTTCGCCGCGCCGTCGAGCGGCGCCCGCTACGTCCGCATGGAGACCTTCGAGAACCCGCGCGTCGCCCCGGGCCAGCGCCAGTTCTGGTATCCCTGGCCCTATGTCGAGGGGCTGACGATGGCGGAAGCGACCAACGAGCTCGCCTTCCTGGTCACCGGCCTCTACGGCCGGCCGGTGCCCAATCAGAACGGCGCGCCGCTGCGCCTCGCCGTGCCGTGGAAGTACGGCTTCAAGTCGATCAAGTCGATCAAACGCTTCACCTTCACCGACGAGCGGCCGGTGAGCTTTTGGGAAGACCTCGCCGCCGACGAATACGGCTTTTGGGCCAACGTCAACCCGGAGGTGCCGCATCCGCGCTGGAGCCAGGCGACCGAACGCGTGGTCGGCAGCGACGAGCGGGTGCCGACCCGGCTGTTCAACGGCTACGGCGACGACGTCGCCCATCTCTACGACGGCATGGAGGACGAGCGGCTCTTCATGTGAGCGGGCGGCGCCGCCGGCGGCGAATGGACGTCGAACAGCCCATAGTCCCGCGAGGGTCATTATTGCATTGCAGCAAAAGTTGTTGCTGCAATGCAAAATCGCCGCGAAGGTTATTGACGAAAGTCGCAATCCCTTTTACGAGGGAGAGGACAAAAAAAAGCCGGGTCAGAGACCCGGCGAGCTTGATCAGGGAGGCTAAACGTCTGGGGCGAAGCGCACTTCGCTACCGGCGAACCGGTTCGGGCGCGAGGCCCGATCAGCAAGCGTCCCAGTCCGCTTGCTGCACTGCGGTATCTAGCGCAGCCGGCGGGCCCACGCTAGCCCCAAATTTCAGGTCAGGCGTGCGACGATGCGCGCGTCACCACGAATCCTCCCCACCCACCTTCTCCAGGAGGAAATCCCGGAAAACCGCCACCCGCTTCGAGTTACGGAGCTCCTCGGGGTAGACGAAATAGGCGGTGAAGGACGGGCCTTCGATCTGGGGCAGGATGCGCACCAGCTGGCGGTCGCGCGCGAGGTAGTCGGGAAGGGTGGCGATGCCGAGCCCCGATTCCGCGGCGCGCAGCATCGCGATGACGTTGTTGACCGTGAGCTTGGCCTGCCGCAGCGGCGCCTGCTCGTCCTGGCCGACATGGACGAGCCAGTTGAGGCTCGGCGCCGGCGGCGCGTTTTCGTGGCCGTAGACGATCAGGGCGTGGCCGTCGAGGTCGGCGAGACCGGCGGGCTCGCCGTGCCGGGCGATGTAGCTCTCGGCGGCGTAGAGGTGGGTGTGACCCACCATCAGCTTGCGGCGGACCAGGTCGCCCTGGGTCGGCGGCTGCATGCGGATGGCGACGTCGGCCTCGCGCATGGCGAGATCGACCTCGCTGTCCTGGACCAACAGCGTCAGGTTGATGTCCGGATAGCGCGCGCAGAACTCGTCCAGATGCGGCGTCAGCCAGCCGGCGCCGAAGCCGATGGTGGTGTTGATCCGCAGATGGCCCGCCGGGCGGTCCTTGCTCTCGCTCAGATGGGCCTCGGCGTCGCGCATCCGGGCCGCCACCGCCCGCGCCGCCTCCTGCAGGATCTCGCCCTGCTCGGTGAGCACGAGACCGCGGGCGTGGCGGTGGAACAGCGCGGTGCCGAGATCCTCCTCGAGCGCCCCCATCTGCCGGCTGATGGCGGACTGACTGAGGTTGAGGCGCTCGGCGGCGCGGGTGAAGCTGCCGGCCTCGGCGACGGCGTGAAAGACCCGGATGCGGTCCCAGTCCAGCATGCGCTAATCCCCGGCGGCGCTGTCGAGCCCGGCGCGCTCCTCCAGCGAGGCCAGGTACTTTTCGGCCTCCAACGCCGCCATGCAGCCGGTGCCCGCGGCGGTGACGGCCTGGCGGTAGATCTTGTCCTGGACGTCGCCGGCGGCGAAGAAGCCGGCAACCTCGGTGGCGGTGCCGTCGGGCGCGGTCTGGACGTAGCCCTCGCCGTCCATCGCCACCTGACCCTTCACCAGGCCGGTCGCCGGGTCGTGGCCGATGGCGATGAAGACCCCGTCGACGTCGAGCGTGGTGATCTCGCCGGTGCGCACGTGCTTCGCGCGCACGCCCGTGACCCCCGGTGGCATGTCGGTCCCGACGATCTCGTCGACGACGTGATCCCACACCACCTCGATCTTGGGGTTGCGGAACAGGCGCTGCTGCATGACCTGCTCGGCCCGGAGCGCGTCGCGGCGGTGGATGACGGTCACCTTCTCGCACATCTGCGCCAGATAGAGCGCCTCCTCGACCGCCGAGTTGCCGCCGCCGACCACCGCCACCTCCTTGCCGCGGAAGAAGAAGCCGTCGCAGGTGGCACACGCGGAGACGCCCATGCCCATGTACTTGCGCTCGCTCTCCAGCCCGAGCCAGCGGGCCTGGGCGCCGGTGGCGAGGATCACGGCGTCGGCGGTGAGGGTCTCACCGTTGTCGCGCTGCAGCACGAACGGCCGCGCGCCGAGATCCAGCCGTGCGATCAGGTCGCTGACCAGCTCGGCGCCGCAATGGCGGGCCTGGGCCGCCATCTGTTCCATCAGCCAGGGGCCCTGGATGGGCTCGGCGAAGCCCGGATAGTTCTCGACGTCGGTGGTGATGGCGAGCTGGCCGCCGGCCTGCAGGCCCTCGAACAGGATCGGGGCGAGGTTGGCACGTGCGGCGTAGATCGCGGCGGTGTAGCCCGCCGGACCGGAGCCGACGATGGCGAGGCGGACGTGCCGGGCGCCGTTCATGAATGTCCTCCTCCGCGGTCGCGTGCGCCCACCTTCTACCGTCGCTACCGCCCCGCGAGAAGGCGGTTAGCTCGCCAGCCGTCGCCGGATGATCCGGGCCAGCCGGGCGGATTCGTCGAGCGGCGCCGGCGGCGGCGCGGCGTCGACAACCCAAGGTTGTATGATTCCCGCCTCGGCGAGCGCCGACTGCAGGCGCGCGAACTTGCCCCCCCGGCCCGCGAGGGCGTGGACGTGCACCGGCACGCCGGTGGCCGCGGCCTCGCTCAGCATCGAGACGCTGTCGGCGGTGACGACGACGCGGGCGGCGACCCCGAGCAGGGCGCGCAGGGGGTTCGCGGCCGCGGTGCCGACGTCGTGGACGTGGTGCGGCACGCCGAGGCCGGCGGCCAGCCGCGCCGCGGTGCCGGGCGGGCTGCGCCGGCTCGTCGTCGCCAGGACGCCGGCGCCGAGCGCGCGGGCGAGCGCGTCCACCGCGCCGGCGAGGCGGTCGACCTCGCCGAGCGCGAACCGGACGCCGCGGGTGGGTCCGCCCACCAGCACCGTGACGTAGGGCGGCCCCACCGCGGCCGCGGCGGCGGGCAAGTCCCGCCGCGCCCGGTCGAGCGTCGCACGGTCGAAGGGGTGGGGCGCCCCCAGCGTGGTGACCACGCGCGGATCCGCCCGCGCCCGGTCGTGCGCGGGCACCGCGACCAGATCGAAGCCGGCGAGACGACCGGGCCGCATCAGCTGCACGGCGAACAGCCGGTCGCCGGCGTGCCGCTTCAACGCGCGCAGCACCGCGGCCGGACGGCGCCCGGCGGCGACCGCGATCCGCGGCCACGGCGGGCTCGCGACGGCGCGCGCGGCGTCGTCGTCGAGATGGCCGAGCGTGGCCGGCGCCAGAAGGTCGGGGCGGACGAGCGGACGGGCGTAGGCGAGGCGGATCAGCCGCCCGCCGCCCAGCGCGGCGACCACCCCTTCGACCTGGCGGGCGTGCCCCGCCCGGTCGTCGAGCAGTCCCCAGACCTCGCCGTCAGTCGCGGATGGCTCAGTCGAAATTGACTTCGAGGATTTCGAAGTAACGGACGCCCCCCGGGGTCGCCACCTCGACGCTGTCGCCCGCCTCCTTGCCCAGCACCGCCTGCGCCACCGGCGAGTTGATCGAGAGCAGGCCCTCGTTGATGTCGGCCTCGTCGGGGCCGACGATGCGGTAGGCGGTCTCGGCGTCGGTCTCCTCGTCGACGAGCTTGACCTGGGCGCCGAACATCACCTTCGAGCCGTTTTGCTGCGAGATGTCGATGACTTCGGCACGGCTCAGCTTGTCCTCGAGCTCCAGGATGCGGCCCTCGATGAAACTCTGGCGCTCGCGGGCGGCGTGATACTCCGCGTTCTCGGAGAGATCGCCGTGCTCGCGCGCTTCCGCGATCTGCTTGATCACGTTCGGGCGTTCTTCACTCTTCAGCCGCTTCAGTTCGGCGGCCAGACGCGCATGGCCGTCCGGCGTCATCGGCGTCTTGCTCAGCATCCCGTCGTGCCTCGAATGCGCTTGTGGCGCCGCGGCGTTCGCCGAGGCGCCGTTCGTCGAACCGTTTACTGTAAGGATGCGGCGTAAGATTGCAACGGGCGCACCTCGAGGGGGGCGGTGCGCAGGGCGCGCATCGCCCGCACCGCGGCGCGCGCGCCGGCGCCGGTGGTGTAGTACGGCACCCGCTGGACCAGCGCGGCGCGCCGCAGCGCGAAGCTGTCGCGGATCGCCTGCGCCCCCTCGGTGGTGTTGATCACCATCGCCACCGCCCCGTCGGTGATCAGGTCGACGATGTTGGGCCGACCCTCGTGGGCCTTGTGGACCGCCGCCACCTCGAGCCCGGCCGCCTCCAGCGCCCGCCGGGTGCCGTTGGTCGACACCACGTCGAAGCCCAGCGCCAACAGTTGCCGCACCGGTTCGACGATGCCGGCCTTGTCGCCGTCGCGCACCGAGACGAAGACGGTGCCGCGGTCGGGTAGGAGCGCCCCGGCGGCGATCTGCGACTTGGCGAAGGCGCGCCCGAACCCGCGATCGAGCCCCATCACCTCGCCCGTGGACTTCATCTCCGGGCCGAGCAGCAGATCGACGTCGGGAAAGCGGGCGAACGGGAAGACGGCCTCCTTGACCGCGACGTGGTCGAGCGCGGGCACCTCGTCCAACAGCTCAATGAGCGCTTCGCCCGCCATCACCCGCGCGGCGATGCGCGCGATCGGCCGACAGATCGTCTTGGCGACGAAGGGTACGGTGCGCGAGGCCCGCGGGTTCACCTCGAGGACGTAGACCTCGCCCCCCTTCACCGCGAGCTGGAGGTTCATCAGGCCGCGGACGTCGAGGGCGCGGGCGAGCGCGTCGGCCTGCCGCGCGATCGCGGCGCGCATGGTGTCGTCGAGCGAGTAGGGCGGCAGCGAGCAGGCGCTGTCGCCGGAATGGATGCCGGCCTCCTCGATGTGCTCCATGATGCCGGCGATGCGCACCGTGCGGTCGTCGGCGACGACGTCGACGTCGACCTCGATGGCGTCCTCCAGATAGCCGTCCAGGAGGATCGGGCCGGTCCTGGTGTCGTGATCGAGCGCGTCCAGGAACGCCTTGATGTCCTCGGGGCCGTGGACGATGCGCATGGCGCGGCCGCCGAGCACGTAGGACGGCCGCACCACCAGCGGGTAGCCCAGCCGGTCGGCGACCTCGAGCACGTTCTCGTGGGCGAGGCAGATGGTGTTCGCCGGCTGCTTGAGGCCGAGCCGGTCGAGCAGGCCTTTGAAGCGCTCGCGGTCCTCGGCGAGATCGATGGAATCGGGCGGGGTGCCCAGCACCGGGATGCCGGCCTCCTCGAGCGCGGGCACCAGCTTCAACGGCGTCTGCCCGCCGAGCTGGACGATGGTGCCGACGAGTTCGCCGTTCGACGCCTCGCGCTGGCAGATGGCGACGACGTCCTCGGCGGTTAGCGGCTCGAAATAGAGCCGGTCGGCGGTGTCGTAGTCGGTCGAGACCGTCTCCGGGTTGCAGTTGACCATGATGGTCTCGTAGCCGGCGGCACTCAGGCCCTGCACCGCGTGGACGCAGCAGTAGTCGAACTCGATGCCCTGACCGATGCGGTTGGGGCCGCCGCCGATGATGAGGACCTTGCGCCGGCCGCTGGGCTCGGCCTCGCACTCCGGCGCCGCGCCCGCGACCGCCGGGGTCTCGTAGACGCCGTAGAGATAGGGCGTGGGCGAGGGGAACTCGCCGGCGCAGGTGTCGATGCGCTTGTAGACCGGGTGCACGCTCAGCGCCTCGCGGGCGCGCCGCACCTCGGCCTCGCCGCGGCCGCTGAGCGCGGCGAGCCGTGCGTCGGAAAAGCCCATCGCCTTGAGGGCGGTGAAGCCGCGCGCGGTCGTCGGCAAGCCGTCGGCGGCCACCCGCCGCTCGGCCTCGACCAGGTCCGCGAGCTGGCGCAGGAACCAGGGGTCGTAGCCGGTCGCCTGGCGGATCGCCTCGACCGTCAGCCCGAGGCGGAGCGCCTGCGCCGCGAACCGCAGCCGTTGCGGCGTCGGCCGGCTCAAGACCGCGCGCGCCGCGGCTTCGACGTCGTCGCCGACGGCGCCGGGGATGTCGATCTCGTCGAGCCCCGAAAGCCCGGTCTCCAGCGAGCGCAGCGCCTTCTGCAGGCTCTCGGCGAAGGTCCGCCCGATCGCCATGGCCTCGCCCACCGACTTCATCGCGGTGCCGAGCTCGCCCAGGGTCTCCGGGAACTTCTCGAAGGTGAAGCGCGGGATCTTGGTGACGACGTAGTCGATGGTGGGCTCGAAGCTCGCCGGGGTCACCTTGGTGATGTCGTTCTGCACCTCGTCGAGCGTGTAGCCGACGGCGAGCTTGGCGGCGACCTTGGCGATGGGAAAGCCGGTGGCCTTCGACGCCAGCGCCGAGGAGCGCGAGACCCGCGGGTTCATCTCGATGACGACCATGCGCCCGGTCGCCGGGTCGATGGCGAACTGGACGTTGGAGCCGCCGGTATCGACGCCGATCTCGCGCAGCACCTTGATCGAGGCGTTGCGCATCAGCTGGTATTCGCGATCCGTCAGGGTGAGCGCCGGCGCGACGGTGATGCTGTCGCCGGTGTGCACGCCCATCGGGTCGACGTTCTCGATCGAGCAGATGATGATGCAGTTGTCCGCGTGGTCGCGGACCACCTCCATCTCGAACTCCTTCCAGCCGAGGACGGATTCCTCGATCGCGACCTGGTGGATCGGCGACGCCTCGAGCCCGGCTCGAACGATGCGGGCGAACTCTTCGCGGTTGTAGGCGATGCCGCCGCCGGTGCCGCCGAGGGTGAAGGCGGGGCGGATGATCGCCGGCAGGCCGATCTCGGCGCGCACCTCCAGCGCCTCGTGCCAGTCGGTCACGATGTAGCTCTTGGGCATCTCCAGGCCGATGCGCGCCATCGCCTGCCGGAACAGGTCGCGATCCTCGGCCTTGTTGATGGCCTCGATGTTGGCGCCGATGAGCGCGCAGCCGAAGCGCGCGAGCGTGCCGTCGTCGGCGAGCGCGCGGGCGGTGTTGAGCGCGGTCTGGCCGCCCATCGTCGGCAGCAACGCGTCGGGGCGCTCGGCCGCGATGATCTTGGCGACGATCGCCGGCGTGATCGGCTCGACGTAGGTGGCGTCGGCCATCTCCGGATCGGTCATGATCGTCGCCGGGTTCGAGTTCACCAGGATGACCCGGTAGCCCTCCTCCTTGAGGGCCTTGATCGCCTGGGTCCCCGAGTAGTCGAACTCGCAGGCCTGGCCGATGATGATCGGCCCGGCGCCGATCACCAGGATGGAGCGGAGATCGGTGCGCTTGGGCATCTCAGGCCGCCCGCTTCATGAGCTCGTGGAAGCGGTCGAACAAATAGGCGCTGTCCTGCGGGCCGGGCGAGGCCTCGGGGTGGTACTGCACCGAGAAGACCGGCCGACCCTGGACCCGCAGACCCTCGACGGTGCCGTCGAAGAGCGAGCGGTGGGTGACGTCGACGCCGCTCGGCACGCTCTCCGGGCGCACGGCGAAGCCGTGGTTCTGCGAGGTGATCTCCACCTTGCCGGTCTCGAGGTCCTTCACCGGGTGGTTGGCGCCGTGGTGGCCGAAGGGCATCTTCACCGTCTCGGCGCCGAGCGCCAGCGCCAGCAGCTGGTGGCCCAGGCAGATGCCGAAGACCGGCTTGCCGGTCGCGACCAGATCGCGCACCACCGGCACGGCGTAGGCCCCGGTGGCGGCGGGATCGCCGGGGCCGTTGGAGAGAAAGATGCCGTCGGGCGCGAGGCCGGCGATCTCGTCGGCCGTCGCCGTCGCCGGCACCACCGTCACCCGCAGCCCCCGCTCGACCAGGTGGCGCAGGATGTTGCGCTTGGCGCCGTAATCGACGGCGACGACGTGGGGGCCGTCGCCGCCGCCGTGGGCGAAGCCCTCGCCCAGGCGCCACAGCCCGGTGTCCCAGTCGTAGCGCTGCCGGCAGGTGACCAGGCGCGCGAGATCCTGGCCCTCCATGCTCGGCGCCGCCGCCACCTCGGCGCGCAGCAGCTCGATCGCCGGCGCCGGGTCGTCGGCGGCCACGATGCCCGCGGTCTGCGCGCCGTGCTCGCGGATGCGGCGGGTGAGCGCGCGGGTGTCGACGCCGGCGATGCCGACCAGGCCGCGGCGGTCGAGCCAGTCGTCGAGCGCGGCGACGGCGCGGAAGTTCGACGGCAGGGTGGGGTCGGCGCGCAGCACCAGCCCGCGGGCGAAGGGCGTGGGCGCCTCCTCGTCCTCGTCGTTGGTGCCGACATTGCCGATGTGGGGAAAGGTGAAGGCGACGATCTGGCCGGCGTAGGAGGGATCGGTGAGGACCTCCTGATAGCCGGTCATCGCGGTGTTGAAGACGACCTCGCCGAGCGTGCGCCCGCGCCGGCCGAGGGCGTGGCCGTGAAAGAGCGTGCCATCCTTGAGGACGAGCGCGGCGTCGGCAGCGGTCTGCGAGGTCATCGAAGCGGTCACTTGGCGGGGGTCGACGGGCCGTGCGGACAGCTAGTGAGCCGTTGACAGCCCGTCAAGCAACGACCATTTCGCAGTGCCACGTGCCGTTCGGCTCGCATCAGGAGCGTCCCATGGCGGGTACCCTTCGCGACCAGCTGCGCGAGCGGCTGCGGGAGGCGAACCAGAAAGGCGACGCTTGTGCGGCCGCGACCGTCCGCTTGATCCTGACCGCCATCCGCGACCGCGACCGCAGCGCCGCCGAGCACGGTCGTGGCGCCGTCGACGACGACGAGATCCGCGCCATGCTGGCGGAAATGGTGGCCCAACGCCGCCAGGAGATCGCGCGCTGCGAGAGCTGCGGCCAGCTGGTGATGGCGGAGCGCGAAGGGCGCGAGATCGGGGTGATCGAGGAGTTCATGCCGCGACCGCTCGACGCCGCCGAAACCGCCGAAGTGGTCGACGCCGCGATCTCCGAGACCGCGGCCCACGACCTGCGCGACGCCGGCCGCGTCGTCGCCAAGCTCAAGCAGCGCTACCGCGGTCAGCTGGACTTCCAGCAGGCCAAGCGGATGATCACCGAACGGCTGCACTGACCCGCTGGATGACGCGCGATCTCGCCGACTTCAAAGCGCGGCTGCCGGTGGTCGAGATCGTTCGGCGTTACGTCCGGCTGGTGCGCAACGGCCCGCTCCACAAAGGCCTGTGCCCGTTCCACCGGGAAAAGACCCCGTCCTTCACGGTGACCGAGAGCCGCGGCACCTACCACTGCTTCGGCTGCGGGGCGCACGGCAACGCCCTCGATTTCCTGATGGCGATCGAGGGGCTGGACTTCGCCGAGTCGAGCCGCCGGCGGGCGGTGCGCCCGATCCCCGAAGCGACCGCCGACGCGCGCTGAGCGAGCTGCTGGAGGAGGCCAACCGCCGCTTCCGCGCCCGGCTCGAGGCCGACGACGGGGCGCCGGTGCGGGCCTATCTCGAGCGCCGCGGCCTGAGCCGGGCGACGATCGCGCGTTTCGAGCTGGGCTACGCCGGCGGCGGGCGAAGCGGGGTCAGCGACGCGCTCGCGGCGGCGGGCGCCGCCCGCGACGACCTGGTCGAGGCCGGCCTCACCATCGTTCCCGACGACGGCGGCGCGCCCTACGATCGCTTTCGCGAGCGCTTGACCTTCGCGATCCGCGACGCGCGCGGCCGGCTGGTCGGCTTCGGTGGTCGCGCGCTCGCCGACGGCGCCAAGGCCAAGTACCTCAACAGTCCCGAGGGCCCGCTCTTTCAAAAGCGCGAGCTGCTCTACGGCGCCCACGGCCTCGACCGCCGCGCCGGACGCGGGCGGCTCCACGTCGTCGAGGGCTACATGGACGTGATCGCGCTCGCGCAGCACGGGCTGGCCGCGGTGGCGCCGCTCGGCACGGCGATGAGCGAGGCCCAGCTGGAACGGCTGTGGCGGCTCGACGACGCGCCGCTGGTGTGTCTCGACGGCGACGAGGCCGGCCTCCGCGCCGCGGGGCGGCTCGCCGAGCGCGCGCTCGCGGTGCTCTCGCCGGGACGCTCGCTCGCCTTCGCGTTGCTGCCGCCGGGCGAGGACCCCGACAGCCTGGTGCGCGCGGGCGGTGCCGAGGCGTTCGCCCGGGCGACGACGGCGCCGGTCGCGCTGGTCGAGATGCTGTGGCGTCACGTCGCGGCGGGGCTCGTCGACGGCGGCCCGGAGGCGCGGGCGCAGCTGCGCCGGCGCCTGCGGGCGCTGGTGGGCGGCATCCGCGATCCCGACCTCAAGCGCGAGTACGGCCGCGAGTTCCGCCGCCGGCTCGGTGGGGACGATCGCGCCGAGGGCTGGGCGCGCCCGCCCGGGCGGGCGGCGGGGCGTCCGGCGCCGGGGCGGGTTCGCGGCGTCGAACCCGCCGACACGTACGAGCTGCTGGTCCCCCTCGTCCTCACGCCGCGGTTGCTGGCGCGGTTCGACGAGCGGATCGCCCAGCTGCGGTTCGAAACGCCGGAATTCGAGCAGTTCAAGAATTTCCTGCTCGATTGTGCCCTCGGCGACGACGAGCTGAGCAGCGAGGAGCTGCAGCGTCGCGCCGCGGGCGGGGGGCTGGCGACGACGCTGGCGTCGCTGCGTCGCTGGCCGGCGTGGCGGGCGGAGATGCAGCTGAGCGAAGCCGAACGCGAGGACGCCTACCTGCGCAAGCTGGAGGCCCACGAGCGCCATCGCGCCAAGCGCGTCGAACGCGCCCGCTCGCACCCGAGCGACGCCGGCGGCGACGAGCTGGAGCGCCGGTTTCGGGCGTTGAACGGCGTGCTCAACCGGTCGAGGTCGGAGCCGTGAGCGATCACCCCGCCGTCGCGGCCGGCGGGGTGGCGCGGCCCGGCCGGCCGCCGGCGCGGCAAGGGCCGCGCCCGAGCGCCGCGGGGCGCGGTGAACGCGACCGCGCTCTTGAAACCAGGGCGCTTTTGGCACACTTAGCGCTGGTGGGTCTCGACCGTCCGCCGCGATCGCGGACGCCGGGACGCGCACGGACGACGCCACCCGGCTCGACGCGGGAAGAGCTGGAGGAGCAATACCGCTTGCAACGCGAGCGCGACGAACGACGGCGCGGCCAGGGCGCCGAACTCGATGGGTTCGCCCGGGCGCCGCTCGTAGACGGCGACGACATGTCGCGTCGATTCCACAGTCCGAACGGCTTGCTCAACGCAGGCGTTAGCGACACCGCCGAGTGCGGATGACGGGCCGCAGGGGGCGACGCCATGCGGCGTGCCGGCGCCGCGGCGGGCGAGATGCGCACACGGGGCGCAGAACGGGGGTTTTTTGATGGCGAAGCACGAGGTGGTCGGCAAGACCGCAGCCAAGGGCAAGTCGCAGGCCGCGCTCGAGCCCGAACCGATCTCCAGCCTCCAAGATCTGCTGGAGATGGCGCCGGCGCTGAAGAAGCTGTTCGGCAATGCGGGCAAGCGGCTCTCGGTCACGATCGACCAGCTCAACGCGGCGTTGCCGGAAACGATCCCGCCGGACCAGCTCGACGAACTGATCGGTTTGCTGGAGTCGAAGGGCGTCACCGTTCTGCGCAGCGGCGAGGAGAGCGCCGAAGGCCAGAGCGAGGAGAGCGAGGAAGAGGACGAGGCCGAGAGCGGCGGCGCCCTCGAAGAGGTCGACCTCGGCCGTACCGACGATCCGGTGCGGATGTACCTGCGCGAGATGGGCTCGATCGAGCTGCTGTCGCGCGAGGGCGAGATCGAGATCGCCAAGCGCATCGAATCGGGCCGCAACGCGGTGCTCGAGGCGCTGTGCGAGAGCCCGCTCACGATGCAGGCCATCATCGGCTGGCACGACAAGATCCTCTCGGGCGAGGCGCTCTTGCGCGAGATCATCGATCTCGACGCCACCTACGGCGGCGTGCCCACCGAGGCCGACGAGACCGTTCCCGACAGCCAGGCGAGCGCGCTCGCCGCCGCCGCCGACGGCGTCAAGGACGAGGCCCACGACGCCGAGAGCAAGCGCACCGCCGCGGCCGTGGCCCGGCCGGCGGGCGAGAGCGCCGACGGCGAGCAGCCGGCCGCCGCCGCGGACGACGGTGGCGCCGAGGACGGTGGCACCGAGAAGGACGCCGGCGAGGAGCGCGAGGGCGAGGGCGAGGCCGAGGCCGAGGGTGACGGCGAGGGCGGCGACGCCGACGAGATGGACGAGGATACGCTGTCGCTGTCCGCCCTCGAGGAGAAGGTGCGCGACGGCGTCCTCGAGACCTTCGACAAGATCGCGGACACCTACGGCGAGTTGCGCGGGCTGCAGGAACAGCGCCTCGCCGCGGTCTCGGCGAAGGAGGCGGTGCCGGCGGCGCTGGACGGCGCTTACGAGGACGCCAAGCACCGCACCGTCGACCTGATGAAGCAGGTCAGCCTCAACAACGCCCGGGTCGAAGGGCTCGTCGAGCAGCTGCAGTCGATGTCGAAGGAGCTCAACCGGCTCGAGGGGCAGTTGATGCAGCTCGCCGTCAGCTGCCGGGTGCCGCGCGAGAGCTTCTTGAAGCACTACAAGGGCCACGAGCTCGACCCCGAGTGGCTGGAGCGGGTGCGGCGGCTCAACGAGCGGGGCTGGGCCGAGTTCGTCGACAAGCACGGCGACGAGATCGAGGACATCCGCAAGCAGATCGGGGCGATCTCGGCCCAGACCGGGCTGCAGATCGGCGAGTTCCGCTCGATCGTCCTGCGCGTCCAGCGCGGCGAGCGCGAGGCCGCCCAGGCCAAGAAGGAAATGGTCGAGGCCAATCTGCGCCTCGTGATCTCGATCGCCAAGAAGTACACCAACCGTGGCCTGCAATTCCTGGATCTGATCCAAGAGGGCAATATCGGCCTGATGAAGGCCGTGGACAAATTCGAGTACCGCCGCGGCTACAAGTTCTCGACCTACGCGACGTGGTGGATCCGCCAGGCGATCACCCGCTCGATCGCCGATCAGGCGCGCACCATCCGCATCCCGGTGCACATGATCGAGACGATCAACAAGCTGGTGCGGGCATCGAGGCAGATGCTGCACGAGTACGGCCGCGAGCCGACGCCGGAGGAGCTGGCGACCAAGCTCAACATGCCGCTCGACAAGGTCAGGAAGGTCCTCAAGATCGCCAAGGAGCCGATCTCGCTGGAGACGCCGATCGGCGACGAGGAGGACAGCCATCTGGGCGACTTCATCGAGGACAAGAACGCGGTGCAGCCCCTGGAGGCGGCGACGCTCGCCAATCTGCGCGAGGCGACGACCAAGGTGCTGTCGTCCCTCACGCCGCGCGAGGAGCGGGTGCTGCGCATGCGCTTCGGCATCGGCATGAACACCGACCATACCCTGGAGGAGGTCGGCCAGCAGTTCTCGGTGACGCGCGAGCGTATCCGCCAGATCGAGGCCAAGGCGCTCCGCAAGCTCAAGCACCCGAGCCGGTCGCGCAAGCTGCGCTCGTTCCTCGACACCTGAGCTCGACTTCGCGGCGTCTCGACAGCGCGGGGTCGCAACGTTAGGCCGAGGACGGGGCCCGTAGTTCAGTGGTCAGAACGCGCCGCTCATAACGGTGTTGTCGGGGGTTCGAATCCCTCCGGGCCCACCAGCTTCCCCGCGCGTCGACGGATCCGGCTCGTGGCCGGGACGGCGGCCGCGCGGTCACGAAAAAGGGCGGCGGGATGCTCCCGCCGCCCTCGTTCGTTCGTGCTCGTGCGGTCAGATCAGCGCTTGATCTCGACGCGGCGGTTGAGCGCGCGGCCCTCCGGCGTGTCGTTCGGTGCGACCGGGCGGGTCTCGCCGTAACTCACCGTCGTCATGTTCTCCACCGGAACCCCCTGCGCGGCGAGGAAGTCGCGCACCGAATCCGCGCGGCGCTGACCGAGCCCCATGTTGTACTCTTCGGTGCCGATGCTGTCGGTGTGGCCCTCGATGGTCACCTCCTCGTCGCTGGCGACCAGGAGTTCGGCGACCTCGGCGAGCACACCCTCGAACTCGGGCTGGATGGCCGAGCGGTCGAACTCGAACAGCACGTCCGCGTCGAGGCTGATCGTCGGCGGCACGGCCTCGTCGAGCATGGCCTGGAGCTCGTCCACGCACGCGCTCAACCGGTAGGGCTGAGCGTCGACCTGCCAGTACTCCTCGTACTCCTCGAGGGCGCAGTCGAACAGCGCCTGGGCCCGTGCCGCCTGGTCGGGCTCGGAGCTCTCAAAACGCCCGACATAGTCGACCGTGTCGGCGCGCAGCGACGCCGCCTCGTCGGCGAACTGGCTCTGCAGGGTCCGCATGCTCAACGGATCGGCGCCGACGGCCTCGCCGCTGGCCGCGCTCAACCCCTTCTGGGCGAAGTGCCGCGCGTCCTGATAGTCCAGTAGATCGTATTCTTTCTCGGCGAGCGCCAAGTACTCCTGCGCCAGCGACTGGGTGAACGCGCCGCCGCCGGCGGGTGTCCGTTCCAGTTCGCCGATCGCGCGCTGTGCCCCGCCCGCGCAGCCGGCCAGAACGGCCGCGGCCACGAGCGAGAGGGCCGTTTTTGTCGTCCTCGACATTTTACCTCCACCTCGAAACATCGTTGGCCGATGCGATCCGACCGTTTCTCAGCGGTCCGTCACACCCGCCGTTCCCGCGAGTCGGGCGCCGTCCGGTGTGTGTGTCCAAACGACCACCCGTGTGTTTCCTACATCAACGCCGGTGCAACGGCAAACGCCTCCGCGGCGGTCAGCCCTCTTCGCCGAGGATTGTGGCCAATTCGCGCCACTCCCGTGCGCTCAGCCCGACGTCCGCGGCGTCGACGACGTCGCCCCTCAAACGCCGACGGATGGCCTCGAGTTGCCCGCGCGACAGGTTGGCGCCTTGGAGGCGATAGTCGCGGAAGGCCTCGGCGGTGACCGGTACCCAGCGCTCGACCAGGTCGCGCAGCACCTCGGCGTAGGCGCGGATTTCCGCCTGGGCGTGGGGGTCCACACGCAGCGCCACGAAGTGCAACAGATTGTGCAGATCGATCTTCCAGTACCACTGGGTGTAGGTCGAAAGTGGCAACACCGCGCGGCCGAGCTCGCGGGCGACCGCGCCCCCCTCGTCGCCGTCGCCCCCGTCGCCGTCCGCGAGCAGCGCGTCGTAGAGATCGAAGGCGGCGCGGGCGTGGGCGTCCATGCGCCGGCGCACCTCGTCGGCCGCGCTCGCCGGCAGGGTGTCGCCGCGCCCCTGCCGGTTGGTGGCACTCTGGGCCGCCACCGCCTCGGCCGCGGGCAGGTAGAACTCGCGATCGAGGATCGAATAGCGCGCCGAGTACTCGTTGACGTTGGCGGTGCGGTGGCGGATCCACTGGCGGGCGACGAAGATCGGCAGCTTCACGTGCAGCTTGAGCTCGCACATCTCGAACGGCGTGGTGTGGCGATGGCGCATCAGGTAGCGGATGAGCCCGGCGTCGGAGCGCACGCTCTTGGTGCCGCTGCCGTAGGAGACGCGCGCCGCCTGCACGATCGCGGCGTCGTCGCCCATGTAGTCGACGACCCGGACGAAGCCGTGATCGAGCACGGGAAACGGCGTGTAGAGGACTTCCTCGAGCGCCGGCACGGTGGCGCGGCGGGTGGCGCGCTCCTGGGCGCGCAGGTCGTCGATGGCGTCGCGGTCGTCCGGCTCGAGGGTCATCGTCGCCTTTCCGTGGGGTGGGGGAGCGCGGGCCCTTTGCAGGCGCGGCCGACGAGCCTATATCAAGGTTGTCGCGACGGCGACTATGGCGATAAACGCCTGCCGAAATAAGCGTAGCGGACCCGGGGGCAGTACCCGGCGCCTCCACCATCACCACCCTTCGGGGCTCTGCGGGGGCGAACCAGGCTCGACGCGCGTGGTAAAGGGCAGGCCTTCGCCCGGCATGGTACCGCCGTTATCGGGCCAACTTCACAAGTGCCAATGACAATGATTTGGTGCTCGCTGCCGCGTAACAAACGGTAAGCGCGGCCGGGAGGGGGCCGGGCAACAGAACCCCTCCACGGTCCCGGGGGCTTCGGCCCCCGGGATTCGTTCGTTCTCACCGCGGCGTGACCGCGGCCGACAACAGCACGCGGCGCCGGGCGTCGCGACGAACGATGAGGCGCGGATCCATGTCCGAAGGCTCGATCGCTTACGCCCGACTCGTCGAAGCCGCGTTGATGGGCGTGGTCCGCCGCGTCCTCGCCGACACCGCGCGGGACGGGGTCGAGCCGCCGCACCACTTCTACATCACCTTCCGCACCGACCACCCCGACGTCGACATCCCGGCGGAGTTGCGCCAGCGCTACCGCCAGGAGATGACGATCGTCCTCCAGCACCAGTTCTGGGACCTGGAGGTGGGCGAGGAGCGGTTCGGGGTGACGCTCTCCTTCAGCGGCCGGCCCCACCGCCTGTCGGTGCCGTTCTCGGCGGTGAAGGTGTTCGCCGATCCGGGCGTCGAATTCGGTCTGCAGTTCACCCTCGCCGACGCCGAGGCCGACGGCGAGGCCGCGCCGGGCGCGGCCGCACCGGCGCCGATCATGCCGCTCGGCGGGCGCGCCGAGCCGCGGCCGGCCCCCGAGGACGCACCCGCGGCCGACGGCGTCGACGCCGGCGAAGACGCCGCCGGCGACGACGGCGGCGAGGACCAGGGCGCCGAGATCGTCACGCTCGACCGCTTCCGCAAACGCTGATCCGCTTTTCGCCCGCTTGACACTCGCCGGTCGCCCGGCACCTTGCGCCGGCGCGCAAGGGAGGACAGGCGATGACGGCGACCCGCCAGGAAAGCGACACCTTCGGCCCGATCGACGTGGCCGCCGACCGGTATTGGGGCGCCCAGACCCAGCGCTCGCTCCAGAACTTCAAGATCTCGACCGAGCGCATGCCCGCCGCGATCGTGCGCGCGCTCGGCATCGTCAAGCTCGCGGCGGCGCGGGTGAACCAACGCCTGGGCGAGCTCGACCCCAAGCTCGCCGAAGCCATGGCGCGGGCCGCCCAAGAGGTCGCCGCCGGCGAACTCGACGCGCACTTTCCCCTGGTGGTGTGGCAGACCGGCTCCGGCACCCAGTCCAACATGAACGCCAACGAGGTGATCTCGAACCGGGCCAACGAGATCCTGGGCGAGCCGCTCGGCACCAAACAGCCGGTGCATCCCAACGACCACGTCAACCGCGGTCAGTCCTCCAACGACACCTTCCCGACCGCGATGCACATCGCCGTCGCCGAGGAGGCCTCGAACCGGCTGATCCCGGCGCTGGAGCACCTCGAGCGGGCGCTCGCCGAGAAGGAGGCGGCGTTCAAGGACATCATCAAGATCGGCCGCACCCACACCCAGGACGCCACGCCCTTGACCCTCGGCGACGAGTTCTCGGGCTATCGCACCCAGGTGCGCTACGGCATCGAGCGCGTCCGCCGGGCGCTGCCGAGCGTCCTGCAGCTGGCCCAGGGCGGCACCGCCGTCGGCACCGGCCTCAACGCCAAGGTCGGCTTCGCCGAGGATTTCGCCGCCGAGGTCGCCGGCATCACCGGGCTCGCCTTCGTCACCGCCGAGAACAAGTTCGAGGCGCTGGCCGCCCACGACGGTCTGGTCGAGCTCTCCGGCGCGCTCAACACCCTGGCGGCGAGCTTCATGAAGATCGCCAACGACATCCGCTTTTTGGGTTCGGGGCCGCGCTGCGGGCTCGGCGAGCTCAAGCTGCCCGAGAACGAGCCCGGCTCCTCGATCATGCCCGGCAAGGTCAACCCGACCCAGTGCGAGGCGCTGACGATGGCGGCCTCGCAGGTCATGGGCAACCACGTCGCGGTGACGGTCGGCGGCTCCAACGGCCATTTCGAGCTCAACGTCTTCAAGCCGTTGATGGCCTACGGCGCGCTGCAGTCGATCCGGCTGTTGGCGGACGGGGCGGTGAGCTTCACCGACAACTGCATCGCGGGCATCGAGGCCGACACCGCCCGGATCGAGAAGCTCCTGCACGAGAGCTTGATGCTGGTGACGGCGCTCAACCCCAAGATCGGCTACGACAACGCCGCCAAGGTGGCCAAGAAGGCCCACGCCGAGGGCACCACCTTGAAGGAGGCCGTCCTCGACCTCGGCCTCTTGACCGCCGACGAGTTCGATCAGTGGGTGCGCCCGGAGCTGATGCTGGGCCCGAGCGACTGAGGCGCGCGCTCAGGCGGCGGCGCGGGCGCGCATCAACGGCGCGAGCTCGCTCATCCGGTCGAACACCAGCTGGGCGCCCGCGGCGTGCAGGCGCTCGCCGTGGCGGCGGGGGTCGGCACTGCCGGCGCCGGTGAAGCCGAACACGGTCATGTTGGCGGCGCGGCCGCCGCGCAGCCCGTTTTCGCTGGCGTCGACCAACAGGCACCGGCTCACCGGAATGCCCATCTGCGCCGCCACGAACTGCGGCAGCTCCGCCGCCGGCGGCGGCTTGGCGACCTGTTCGGTGTTGAAGAGGTTGGGTCTGAGCTCGTCCCACAGCCCGGCGGTCTCGAGCGCGAAGCGCGCGAGGTTGCGGCTGGCGCCGGAGATGGCGCAGACGGTGCGACGCAGCCGCCGGATGGTGCCGAGGACTTCGTGCACCGGGCGCAGCTCGCACTGATAGGCGTCGCCCAGGCGGCGTTCGAGGGTGGGGAGCACCGCGTCGCCGAGCGGGCGGCCGAGCTCGCGCTCGACGCTGGCGAGCATGGCGCGGTCGCCGCGGCCGTCGAGGCGACGTGCGACCGCCGCCGGCTCGATGCGGTAGCCGAAGGCGGCGAGGGTCTCGCTCCACGCCCGTGCTCTGAGGTGGGCGTTGTCGACGAGCACGCCGTCGACACCGAAGATGACGAGTTCCCGGGTGGTCATCCGTTGCGAGGTCCTTGCTGGGGTAGCGTCGAAGGTACGACGCCGACGCGGCGCTGACGTGGTAGCGATAAGTACCTCGCCGGCCGCCCGGCGCACGTGGCCACCGGCTGCGCGAAGTAGGACGCCGCTCGCCGCCGACCAGGGGAGGGCCGAAGACCCGCCCCGGCCGTGGTCCGGCCGGGGCCGCGCCGGTCCGTGCCGGCCGCCGCCGGACACCGCGGCGGGGGGTCGCGGCCGGCCACCTTCGAGGCGGCGGCGCCCTCGGCTATGTCGGCGGGCGTCGCCTCCACCATGACCACCCGAGCGTGGAGACCACCGGCGATGAGCCTGGTCGATCACCTGTGCTACGCGCTGCTCTGGCTGAGCTTCGCCGCCGGCCATTCGCTGCTGGCCGGCCGGCGCGGGCGAGCGCTGCTCGCGCCGCTGGTGGGGCGCTGGCATCGGCTCGCCTACAACCTGGTGGCCGTCGTGCACCTCGTCCTGATCTGGGGCCTCGGCCGCTTCGTGCTCGCCCCCGACGTCGCCGCCTTCGCGCTGCCGTGGTGGGTGCGGGCGGTCCAGCTCGCCGCCCTCGCGGCGGCCTTGTGGCTGTTCTGGGCCGGCGGGCGACGCTACGACCTCGCCCGCTTCGTCGGCACCCGCCCCGAGCCCGTCGACGCGCCGCCGGAGCCGCTGGTCACCGACGGGGTCCAGAGCCGGGTGCGCCACCCGCTCTACACCGCCGGCTATCTGGCGCTGGTCGCGAGCGTGCAGGATCCGTTCTCGGCGGCGACCGCGGTGTGGGCGTCGGCCT
Organism: Alphaproteobacteria bacterium; assembly: GCA_009908425.1. GTDB lineage: Bacteria > Pseudomonadota > Alphaproteobacteria > Geminicoccales > Geminicoccaceae > JAAAPF01. The sequence goes on along the minus strand of JAAAPF010000351.1, from coordinate 16,332 downwards.
ATCTGGCGGTGGGCACCTGGATCGAGGAGCGCCGCCTCCTCGGCCGCTACGGCGAGGCCTATCGGGCCTACCGGCGGCGGGTGCCGGCGGTGGTGCCGCGGCTGCGGGCGCCGTCGTGACGCCTCAGCCGGCGCGCAGCGCCTCCAGGCGCTCGCCCCAGCCGGTGCCGGGATCGAGCGTGGCCTCGCGACCGTCGCCGTGCGCGGGCCAGGCGAGGCGGACGGCGAGGCGTTCGGGATAGGCGTCGGCGGGCAGGCGATCGGGCCACTCGATCAAAAGCGCACCCGCCTCCAGCGCTTCGTCGAGGGCGAGGTCGTCGACCGGCGTGCCGGGGGCGAGGCGGTAGAGGTCGACGTGCCAGACCGCGAGGTCGGCGAAGTCGTAGGTCTGGACCAGGGTGAAGGTCGGGCTCGGCACCGTGATCGCCGCCCCCGCCAGGGCCTGCAGACAGGCGCGCGCCAGGGTCGACTTGCCGGTGCCGAGATCGCCTTCGAGGAACACCACGTCGCCGACCCGCAAGAGGCCGGCGAGGCGGTGGCCGAGCGCGGCGGTGGCGGCCTCGTCCGCGAGGAAGAGGTCCGCCACCCCGGCCTACTCAGTAGCGGTAGGCGTCCGGCTTGAAGGGCCCTTCGGCCTCGACGCCGATGTAGGAGGCCTGCTCCGGGTTCAGCTTGGTGAGCCTCACGCCGAGCTTGCCGAGATGCAGCGTCGCCACCTTCTCGTCGAGGTGCTTGGGCAGGACGTAGACCTGCCGCTCGTAGCGCTCCGGATGGTTCCACAGCTCGATCTGCGCCATCACCTGGTTGGTGAAGCTGGCACTCATCACGAAGCTCGGATGGCCGGTGGCGCAGCCGAGATTGACGAGGCGGCCCTTGGCGAGCACGCGGATGCGCTTGCCGTCGGGGAACTCGACCTCGTCGACCTGCGGCTTGATCTCGGTCCATTTCATGTTGGCGAGGTCCGCGACCCGGATCTCGTTGTCGAAATGGCCGATGTTGCAGACGATGGCGCCGTCCTTCATCGCCCGCATGTGGTCGAGCGTGATGACGTCCTTGTTGCCGGTGGCGGTGACGAAGATGTCGGCCTCGGGCGCGGCATCCTCCATGGTCACCACCTCGTAGCCCTCCATCGCCGCCTGGAGCGCGCAGATCGGGTCGACCTCGGTGACGTAGACGCGCGCGCCCTGCGAGCGCAGGCTCTCGGCCGAGCCCTTGCCGACGTCGCCGTAGCCGGCGACGACCGCGGACTTGCCGGCCATCATGACGCCGGTGGCGCGCTTGAGGCCGTCGACCAGGCTCTCGCGGCAGCCGTAGAGGTTGTCGAACTTCGACTTGGTCACGCTGTCGTTGACGTTGATCGCCGGCGCCAGCAGCGTCCCGGCGCGCGCCATCTCGTAGAGCCGCAGCACGCCGGTGGTGGTCTCCTCGGAGATGCCCTTCACGTCCGCCATCAGGCCGGCGTACTCGTCGTGCATCATGGCGGTGAGGTCACCGCCGTCGTCGAGGATCAGGTTGGGCCGCCAGTCGGGATGGCCCTCGATCGTCTGCCGGATGCACCACTCGTATTCCTCCTCCGTCTCGCCCTTCCAGGCGAAGACGGGCACGCCCAGGTCGGCCACGGCGGCCGCCGCCTCGTCCTGCGTCGAGAAGATGTTGCAGGACGACCACCGCACGGAGGCGCCCAGATGCACGAGCGTCTTGATCAGGACCGCCGTCTCGATGGTCATGTGCAGGCAGCCGGCGATCCGGGCCCCGGCCAACGGACGCGAGGCGCCGTACTCGTCGCGCAGCGCCATCAGGCCCGGCATCTCCCGCTCGGCGAGCTCGATCTCCTTGTGACCCCAGCCGGCAAGGGTGATGTCCTTGACCTTGTAGTCTCCGTTTGCCGCCATGAACTCCTACCTTGCTGTTCCCAGAAAACGGCCGGCCGCGGCAACGGCCGAGCGTCGCGCACGGGGCTACGCGAGATTGCCGAAAGGTCAACCCCGCTCGTGAAACTCGGCCTCGACCAGCGCGCGCAGGGCCGCCACCGCGGCGTCCTGATCGGCGCCCTCGGCCTCGATCTCGAGCGCCGAGCCGGGCCCCGCCGCCAGCATCATCAGATCCATGATCGAGGTGCCGTCGACCTGGAGCTCGGCCTTGCGGACCCGCACCCGGGCGGCGAAGCCCTGGGCGGTCTTGGCGAACAGGGCGGCGGCGCGGGCGTGCAGGCCCCGCACGTTGGCGATGCGGACCTGCGCGCGTGCGGTCATCCGCCGACGTCGAGCAGCGCGCTCGCCACCGCGATGTACTTGCGGCCGGCGTCCTGGGCCTGGCGGACGGCGTCGCTGACGGTGGTGGTCTCGCGCAGCTCCGCCAGCTTGATCAGCATCGGGACGTTCATCCCGGCGATGACCTCGACGGTCCCCTTCTGCATCGCCGAGATGGCGAGGTTCGACGGCGTGCCGCCGAACATGTCGGTCACCAGGATGACCCCGTCGCCGGTGTCGACGCCCTTGGCGGCCTCGACGATGTCGCCGCGGCGGCGCTCCATGTCGTCGTCGGCGTCGATGCAGACGGTGCGGATCTGGGCCTGCGGCCCGACGACGTGCTCCATCGCGGCGAGGAATTCGAGCGCCAGCCGACCGTGGGTGACGAGGACCAGCCCGATCACGCGACCGCCTCCCCGCCGACCGCCGCCGGCGCGCGGTGCAGGCCCTGCTCACGGTGACGGATCGCCGGGGCGAAACCGCGCTCGGCGAGCCGGGCGGCGACGAGTTCGGCCACGAACACCGAGCGGTGCTTGCCGCCGGTGCAGCCGAAGGCGATGGTGAGGTAGCTCTTGCCCTCCTCGCGGTAGGCCGGAACCAACAGCTCGAGCAGCGCGTCCAGCCGGGCGCGGAAGCCCTCGAAGCGCGCGTCCTCGCGAATGAATTCCTGGACCGCCGGGTCCAATCCGGTGAGCGGTTGCAGCGCCGGCTCCCAATGGGGGTTGTTCAAAAAACGCACGTCGAAGACGAGGTCGGCCTCGCGCGGCACCCCGGCCTTGAAGGAGAAGGACAGGACCTCGATCCGCAGCTTGTCAAGCCGATCGCCGCCGAAGCGGTCGACCACGGCGCGGCGCAGGTCGTGCACCCCGAGCCGGCTGGTATCGAGGTGAACGTCGGCGGCGCGGCGCAGCGGGTGCATCAGTTCGCGTTCGTGGGCGATCGCGTCCGCGACCGGGCGGTCGGCGAGGGGATGGCGGCGGCGGGTCTCGTTGAAGCGCCGGATCAGGACGTCGGTGTCGCAGTCGAGGAACAACAGCCGCACCCCGAGGCGCGGATCCCGGCGCAGCGCCGCCAGCGTCGTCAGCAGGGCGGTCGGCTCGAAATGGCGCGAGCGCCCGTCGATGCCGACCGCGAGCGGTTCCTCGGCGCCCTCGCGGGCGTCGACCACGATCGGCAGCAGCGCCGGCGGCAGGTTGTCGACGGCCTCGCACCCGACGTCCTCGAGGGCGCGCAGGACGGTGCTGCGGCCGGCCCCGGCCATCCCCGTCACGATGATCAACTCGGTCGTCGCCATCGTCGCTCGTACCCCGCCCGGTCCCCGGGCCCGCGACCGCGTGGGTCCTCCCGGTCGCGGCCCGCGTCAAGCCGCTTCGTGGCGGCTACCGTTCGCGGTCAGCGTCCGCCACACCACCTTCGGATCGTCGGCGGCGCGCAGCCGTCCGCGGGTGCCGGGATCCCGCAGCTTGCGGGCGACCTTGGCGAGGGTCTTGAGGTGCAGGGTCTCCGCCCCCGCCGGCACCAGCAGCACGAAGATCAGGTCCACCGGCTTGTCGTCGATGGCGTCGAAGTCGATCGGCCGCTGCAGCATCCAGAACAGCGCGAAGAGCCGGTCGAGCCCGTCGACCCGCGCGTGCGGCATCGCGACACCCTCGCCGACCCCGGTCGAGCCCAGATGTTCGCGCTCGCTCAAGGCGGTGAGCACCGTCTTGGCGTCGAGCGCGGCGACGCGGGCGGCGGCGCCGGCGATCTCGGTGAACAGTTGGCGTTTGCTGGAGACGCGGACGTCGAGCTTGACGGCCGCGGGATCCAGGACGTCGGCGAGTGCGGGCATCACCACCCCATGGGGTTCGCCAGCGTGGCACGGGCACCGTTTCGACGACGCGGTGCGCCGCTCATTGGAGGAGCGCGGCCAGGTCGGGCGAAGCCCGCAGCGCCGCCGGCGACGTGAAGTGAACCGCCCGCATCCCGAGCGCGTCCGCGCTTGCCACGTTGTCGGCCACGTCGTCGATGAACGCGATAGCGGCGGGTTCTACGCCGATCCGTTCCAGCATCAAGCGGAAAATCCGAGGGTCCGGCTTCCTCATTCCCACATCGCCGGAAACCACGATGTCGCGGAAATGTTCCAACCATCGAAAGCGGGCGCGGGCGTGGTGGAAGGTCTCGTGCGACCAGTTGGTCAAGGCGTAGAGCGGGATCCCGCGCGCCGCCAGGGCCTCGAGCACGGTGACGCTCTCGGGGATGTCGCCCGCGATCATCTCCGGCCAGCGGGCGGCGTAGGCGGCGATCAGGTCGGCGTGCTCGGGATGCCGCGCGGTGGCCTCGGCGACCGCGTCGGCCCAGCTCCGCCCCGCGTCCTGCGCGGCGTTCCACTCGGGCGAGCAGACCTCGGCCAGAAACCACTCGATGAAGTCGTCGTCGGCGACGAGCTTGCGGTAGAGGTGGCGCGGGTTCCAGTCGATCAGCACGCCGCCGAGGTCGAACACGACGGCCCGCAGCGGCGGCGAGAGACGGGGGCACATCGCGGCGCTCCACGGACGCGGTTCAAGCCGGGCGCAACAGCCAGCTGCGCATCGGCTGCTCCAAGGCGTGGCCGTCGGCGGTGACGACGGCCTCGGCGGCGAGGCGGCGCGCCAGTTCGTCGCGGACGAACTCGACGCGGGCCGCGCGGGCGGGGTCGACCGCCAACCAACCCCGGATCGCGCTCTCCAGATCGTGAACCACGACGTCGTGGGCGTAGTCGCGCACCGCGACCGCGGTGAGGCCGAGGCGCTCGGCGTCGACCAGGGCGGCGAGGGCGCGGGCGCGCTCGGGCGTTTCGTCGTCCACCGGCTGCATGAACCGGAAATAGGGGCCGTGGGCCAAGGGCTCGGCGACGTAGAGGGTGCCGGCGGGGGCGAGCACGCGGCGGGCTTCGGTGAGCGCGGCGGTGGGGTCGGGAAAATGGTGCAGGCTGTTGAAGATGACGGCGACGTCGACGCTCGCGTGGGCGAGCGGCAGGGCCGCGGCGTGCGCCACCGCCACCGCCGCGCCGCCGGCGCGGGCACGGCGCACCGCCGCGAGCTGGGCGTCGAGGCCGAGCACGCGCGCACCCTGGCGGGCGAGCCAGGCGGCGAGGTCGCCGGCCCCGCAGCCGACGTCGACGACGCGGCGTCCGTCGAGCGCGACGGCGGCGCGCAGGACCTCGGTGTGGCGGCGTTTGTCGATCAGGGCCTCGCCCCCCTTGCGCGGCATCGGCCACGTCCTACGCTTCGAGATCAGGTTCGGAAAGGATATCAACCCTTGCGCGGACGCGACGTGATCGCCGGGCTGCTGGCGCTGCTGCTGACGGCGGCGATCGGCACCGTTTACATCTCCGGGCAGATCGACGGCACCCTCAGCCGCCACGGTTGGATCGCCTTCGGGCTCGGCGTCGGCGCGACCGTGCTGCTCGCGGTCGGACTGGTCGGCCTCGTCCTGTTCTCCCACCGCCGCGGTTACGACGACGACGCCGGCCACCCCTGACGCCGCGGGCGGCAAGATCGACGCCGCCCTGCGGCAGGCTTGACGGCGGGATCGCGCGCAGGCTCCGGTGTGCGCGGAGTTGCGCACAGCCGCCGGGAGGCCCGTTCGATGTCGTCGTTGCCCGCCTCGGTCCCCTATCTCGTCGTCGGCGCCGGCGTGCACGGGCTCTCCACCGCCTGGCATCTGGCGACGAAGCTGGCGGCGACGGGGCGGGGCGCCGGCGCCGACGTGCTGGTGGTCGACAAGAGCGGACCGGGCGCGGGCGCGACCGGGGTCGCCTGTGGCTGCGTGCGCAACCTCTACATGACGCGCGCGCTGCACCCGATCCTGCGCCACTCGGTCGACGTCTGGCAGAGCGATCCGATCACCTTCGGCTTTCAGCAGGTGGGCTACGTCGCCGCCGGCGGCGCCGGGCAGATCCCCGACTACGAGGTGATGGTCGAAAGCCACAACGCCTGCGGCTACCGCTCGGACCTGTACACCGGCGCCGAGGCGCGGCGCTTCCTCACCGGCCTGTGGCCGGACTTCCAGACCGCCGGCGTCGAGGTCGTCCTGCACGAGCGGCCGTCGGGCTACGCCGGGACCGCCCAGGCGATCCGCGGCATGGTGCAGAAGTGCGAGCAGGCGGGGGTGGCGATCCGCTCGGGCGTCACCGTCACCGGCTACGACGTCACGGGTGGCCGTGTCGCCGCCGTCCACACCGACCAGGGCACCATCCGCGCCGACTGCGTGATCTTGTGCGCCGGCGCCTGGGTCGGCCGGCACTGGGACTGGCTCGGCGAGCCGGCGCGGCTCACCAAGCGCTTTCCCGACGGCAACGTCGTCGACGACGCCGACATGTGGACCTACTGGCGCCTGCGCGAGGGCGAAGTCTACCACGAGCCGCCCTACCGCACCGCCGACGACCGCGAGCCGCCGGTGCTCCACGTCGAGCTCATCGACACCCCGGTGCGCCACCCCGAGAGCGGGGCGATCCTGCAGGACAGCCTCTACGTCTATTTCAAGAACGGCGCGGAGCGCATGGATCGCCCCGGCATCCAGGGCGGCAGCACCCCGATCCGGCTCGGCGCGCACGCCGAGGTGGAGCCCTACGGCCACGCCAACGACCGCTATCAGGCCGAGCCCGAGTTCGCCGATCTCCTGACGGGCGCGATGGGCATGCTGATGACGCGGTTCGAGGGCTCGCGCTCACGCTTCCGCGAGCGCCGCAACGGCGGGATCGGCGCCTTCACCCCCGACAACGTGCCGATCTTCGACTGGGTGAAGGACAACCTCTACCTGATCGCCGACAGCAACCACGGCTTCAAGATGATCGGGGTCGGCAAGCTCGTCGCCGAGCAGCTCGTCCACGGCCGCGACGTCGCCGAGCTCGCGCCCTTCCGTGCGAGCCGCTTCGCCGAGGGCCGCAGCTTCGGCCGGCACAACTCGACCAGCCCCTGGGTCTGAGCCCGGCTCAGGCCGGCTCCGGCACCCGCGTGCGGGCGTCGTCGCCGGGCGCCGCGCTCGCCCGCGCCGCCGCCTCGCGTTCCGCCTGCGCGGCGGCGGCCTCGCGATCGGCGCGGATCGACCGCTTGATCGAGATGAGCTGCTGCAGACCGAGGGCGAGCGGTACGCCGAAGCCCAACAGGCCCTTGAACAGGATGAACATCCAGAGCGTGCCTTCGCCTTCCATCGCCCCCTCCGTCGGCGTTCGCCTCTGAAACTAGGGCGGGTGGTCCCGGCGGCCAAGCCGCGGCGGTGGAGGGCGTTGTCGTCGCCGCCGGGACGTGGCAGGTGGCGGGCGATGGAGAGGACACCCGAGCCTGCGCGACAGCGGAGCGGCGCGTGAGGCCGCCGGTCAACCGCGGCGGCGGCGAGCCCGCGCTCAACCTGCCGTCCACGACCCGCGTGCTCTTGTTGGTGATCGCGTCGATCGGCGTGCTCGACTGGCTCGCCGGGGGGCTGATCGCCCGGCTGATGGTGTTTCCCGGCTTCGCCCCGACGCCGTGGGTGCTCGGTTGGGCGTTCACCTCGGCCTTCGTGCACGCCTCGTTCGCGCATCTGGCGCTCAACCTGTTCGCGCTCGCCATCTTCGGCTCGGTGCTCGAGCCGCGCATCGGCGGGCGCTGGGTGGTGGGGCTGTTCGTCGCCGGGGCGATCGTCGGTCCGCTCACCCACAGCGCCTTCGATCCCGCCCCGGTGCTCGGCGCCTCCGCCGCCAACGGCGCGCTCGCCGGGGCCGGGCTGCTGCTCGCCCAGCGCCACCAGCTCGGCCGCCACGGCCCGTTGATGACGATCTTCGCCGGCATCTTCCTGCTCACCAGCCTGGTCGGCTTCGTCGCCCCGTTCGGCGGGCAGATCGCCGACGCGGCCCATCTCGGCGGCTTCGTCGTCGGCGTGTTGCTGGCGACCCGCATCCGCCACGTCCGCCGCCTGCCGTTCGCCTGAGCCGTGACCGGACCGCGCCGCCTCGTCTGCCTCACCGAAGAGACCACCGAGACGCTCTACCTGCTCGGTCGCGAGGACCGCGTCGTCGGCATCTCGGGCTACACCGTGCGCCCGCCGCGGGCCCGGCGCGAGAAGCCGCGGGTCTCGGCCTTCACCAGCGCCGACCTCGACGCCATCGAAGCGCTCGCCCCCGACCTCGTGCTCGCCTTCTCCGACCTGCAGGGGCCGATCGCGGCCGACCTCGCCAAGCGCGGTCTCGCCGTGCACCTGTTCAACCAGCGCGACGTCGCCGGCATCCTGGCGATGATCCGCACCCTCGGCCGCCTGGTCGACGCCGCGGAGGACGCCGACCGGCTGGCGGCCGCGTACCAGCGCCGGCTCGACCAGATGCGCGCCGACCCGCCGCCGCGCCGGCCGCGGGTCTATCTGGAGGAGTGGGACGAGCCGATGATCTGCGGCATCGGCTGGTGGTCGGAGCTCACCGAGATCGCCGGCGGCGTCGACGTCTTCGCCGCGCGCGCCCGCTCGCCGGGGGCGCAGGGTCGGATCGTGACGGCGGCGGAGGTCGGCGCCGCGGCGCCCGAGCTCGTCCTGGCCTCCTGGTGCGGCAAGAAGGTGCGGCCCGAGCGCATCCGGGCCCGCCCCGGCATGGCCGAGGCCCCGGCCGTGCGCGCCGACGCCATCGTCGAGATCAAGTCGCCGTTGATCCTGCAGCCCGGCCCGGCCGCGCTGACCGCCGGGCTCGACGCGGTGCGGGCGGCGGTGGGCGCCGTCGCGGCCGGGCGCGGGCCGTCCTAGTCGGACTTCCGGCCGGCTTCCGCCGCCCCGGGGGCCGTGCTAGCCGACGCGGCCGGTTCGCGGGGGCGTCGGACGGGGGTGCGGCGATGCGAAAACGGCGGGATCGGCCTCGGCCGGCGCGCGGGCGAGGGGAGCGGCGGTGAGCGCGCGCGACGACGCCGTGGCCGCCGCCGCCGGCGCCTTCGACGACGGCCGCTACCTGGCGGCGCTGGCGGAGCTGGTGAGCTATCGCAGCGAGAGCCAGGGCGCGGGCGAGCCGGCCGAACTCGACCGCTATCTGACGGCGGCGATGGTTCCCCGCCTGGAGGCCCTCGGCTTCGCCTGCACCGTGCACGCCAACCCGCGCGGCCATCCCGGCCGGTTTCTGGTCGCCCGCCGCCACGAGGCCGCCGGCCTGCCGACGGTGCTGAGCTACGGCCACGGCGACGTCATCCGCGGCTACGACGAGCGCTGGTCCGAGGGGCTCGCGCCCTGGCGGCTCAGCGCGCGCGCCGACCGCTGGTACGGCCGCGGCACCGCCGACAACAAGGGCCAGCACCTGGTGAACCTGATGGCGCTGGAGGCGGTGCTGGCGACCCGCGGTCGGCTCGGCTTCAACGCGGTGTGGCTGATCGAGATGGGCGAGGAGGCGGGCTCGCCGGGGCTCGCCGAATTCTGCGAGGCCCACCGCGCGGCGCTCGCGGCCGACCTGCTCCTGGCCTCCGACGGCCCCCGGCTCGCCGCCGAGCGCCCGACGCTGTTCATGGGCTCGCGCGGGGTGATGAACTTCGATCTGGTCTGCGAGCTGCGCCGGGCCGGCCATCACTCCGGCAACTGGGGCGGCCTGTTGGCCAATCCCGGCATCGTCCTCGTCCACGCCCTCGCCGCGATCGCCTCCCGCTTCGGCCAGATCCGTGTCACCGGCTGGCGCCCGGCCGAGATTCCGGTCGACGTCGCGCACGCCGTGCGCGATCTGCCGGTGGGGACGGGCGCGGACATGCCGGAGATCGATCCCGCCTGGGGCGAGCCCGCCCTGATGCCCGGCGAGAAGCTCTACGCCTGGCCGAGCTTCGAGGTGCTGGCGTTCACCTGCGGCGATCCGGCCAAGCCCGCCAACGCGATCCCGCCGCGGGCCGAGGCCCGCTGCCACCTGCGCTTCGTGCCGCCGCTCCAGCCGCACCAGATCGTGCCGATCCTGCGCGCGCATCTCGACGAGCGCGGCTTCGAGGAGGTCGTCATCGTGCCGCACGAGGCGATGGCGGCGACCCGGCTGTCGCCGCAGCACCCGCTGGTGCGCTGGGCGGCGGCGTCGATCGAGCGCACCACCGGCAAGCCGGCGGCGCTGCTGCCCAATCTCGGCGGCTCGCTGCCCAACGCGGTCTTCGCCGCCACGCTCGGCCTGCCGACCTTGTGGGTGCCGCACTCCTACGCCGGCTGCCGCCAGCACGACACCGACGAGCACGTCCTGCCCGGGCTGATGCGCGAGGCGCTGCAACTCATGGCCGGGCTGTGGTGGGACCTCGGCGAGGGGCTGCCCGAAGCGGCTTGAGACGGCGCCGTGCGCGCCTGTGCCCAAACACACAGAGCGCCGGCCGCGGCCGTGTTAACGGCGGATTCACGGTAACCGACCGTCCGTCGGCGGAGATCGACCGTGGAGAACCCGAGATCCCTCGTCCGCGAAGAGCCGATCCGCCGCGCCCGCCGGCGGTTCGCCGCCGTGCTCGTCCTCGACGTCGTCGGCTACAGCCGCCAGGTCGCCGTCGACCCGGACGGCACGCTGGCGGCGATGCGCGTGGCCTACCGCCGGATCGTGCGTCCCGCCGTGGCCGCCGAGCGGGGGCGGGTGGTGAAGCTCACCGGCGACGGCGCGCTCGCCGAGTTCGCGCTGGCGGGGCAGGGGGCGCGCGCGGCGGTGGCGATCCAACGCGCCTTCGCGGCGCCGCGCGAGCACGCGCTGCGGCGGCGCCCGCTCGCGCTGCGCGCAGGGCTGCACCTCGGCGAGGTGCTGGACCAGGACGGCGACATCTTCGGCGCGACGGTGAACATCGCCGCCCGGCTGGAGGCCGCGGCGGCGCCCGGCGGGATCTTGATGTCGCGTGCGGTGTGCGACCGGTTGACCGAGCCGCTCGCCGCGCGGCTCTTGGACCTCGGTTTCATCCGGCTGGCCGAGCTCGACCGGGCGATCCACGTCGTCGCCGCCGAGATCACCGCGGCCTGAGCGCCGGCGCCGGGCCGCCGAGCGCGCGACGAGGCGGTGGCGACCGGCGCGCGCTCGGCGGCGCGCCGGTCGCCTCGCTCACAGTTCGATGAGCTCGCCCGCCTTCGGGGTCAGCACGGTCGAGCGCTCGACCAGCGGCTTGAACTGGTCGGGCGTGCCGGAGAGCAGGTCGAAGGTGCCCCAGTGCACCGGGATCACGGTATCCAGCGACAGCAGCTCGTTGACGGCGATCGCGGCGGTCTCCGGCCCCATCGTGAAGCGGTCGCCGATCGGCACGAAGCCCAGCGTCGGCTGGTGGATGCGCTGGATCAGCGTCATGTCCGAGAAGAGCTCGGTGTCGCCCAGATGGTAGATCGTCTTGCCGTCGATCTTGACGACGTAGCCCGCCGGATCGCCCATCGTCACCGGCTCGCCGTCCTTCATGAAGGCCGAGCTGTGCAGGGCCTGGACCATCGTGAACTTGGCGGGGCCCATGGCGACGGTGCCGCCGATGTTCATCGGCTCCAGCTTCTCGATGCCCTGGCCGCCGGCCCACATCGCGATCTCGTACATCGCGACCAGGGTGGCGTCGAAGCGCTTGGCGAGATCGAGGGTATCGCCGAGGTGATCCTCGTGACCGTGGGTCAGGACGATCGCGTCGACCTTGGCGAGCTTGTCGGCGTAGCCCTCGGGATAGGTCGGATTCCCGGTGAAGAACGGGTCGATCAGGATGTCGAGCCCGCCTCCCTTGACGTGCACGGCGCTGTGACCGAGCCAGGCGACTTGGACCATCGAAGTGCTCCCAGCGTTCATGGATCCGGCAGTGGATCACCGAAAGGTGCCAAAGCCGAGGGGTGGCGTCGAGTTGGTAGGAGCCTCAGCCGGCGCCGACCAGGCGTTTGGTGAGGACGAACCCCATCAGCGCCGAGCCGCCGGTCAGCCCGGTGCCCCAGACCACGTCGACGACGCTCACCGTCACCGGCCAGCCCTCCAGGGTGGCGAGGTTGGTGAGGTCGTAGGTGGCGTAGGCGAAGAAGCCGAAGAGTGCCCCCTTCACCAGCGCGGTGCGCCAGGCGTCGGCGGCGAGCGCCGGCGCCACCGCGAAGATGACGATGCCGACGACGTAGACGGCGTAGAAGCCGGCGGCGATCGCGAGATCGGGCGGGCTCTTCAACATCGCCCCGAGCCGGGCGGCGTAGAAGTCGCGGGCGACGACGCCGAGCCAGACCGCGTCCACCGCGAGGAACACGACCGCGGTCGTGAGGTACGCCACCACGTGGATCATCGCGCGCTCCGCTTCGGACCCTGCGGCCGCCAACGGTGGCGGGCGGAGCGCGGTTCCCGGCGCGGCGGCGTCGCCCCGCCGCGCCGGGCGCGGGGTCAGATGTTGGAGGACGGTTGCGGCGTGACGCCGAGGGCGTCGAGCGTCTCCATGGTCAACTCACCGGTCGGCAGGTCGTGGTCGCGCTGGAACGCCTCGACCGCCCGGCGGGTCATGTAGCCGAGCGAGCCGTCGACCGGCCCGGCGTCGTAGCCCGCCTCGTCCAGCGCGGTCTGCAGCCGGCGGATGACGTCGGGCGTGGTGTTGGTCTCGCACAGGATCGAGCGCCACTCCAGGTGACCGTCGCTCACCTTCACCGTGCGCTCGACCACGTCGTATTCGGCGGGGACCTTGGTCCGCACCGTCTCGGCGGGTGCCACCAGCCGTTGCACCTCGACCGTGCGGTATTCGGCGGGAACCTCGACCTCGACGGTGCGCGCCGGCTCGACCACCACCTGCTTTTCGACCGTGACGTACTCGGCCGGGGCCTCGACCTCGGTGACGGCCACCGGTGTCTGCACCACCGTCTTCTCGACGCTGGCGTATTCGGCCGGGACGTCGACCCGGCACATGATCTCGCCGGTGGCGGTGTCGATCCGCTCGATCGGGCCGCGGCCGACCTTCCAGGTGGTGTGGGCTTCCTTGACGAGGATCTCTTCGTCGACCGTCGCGAACGCCGGCGGGACCACCTCGTAGCGCAGCTCCGCCGGCTTGACGAGCACCTCCTCCTCGACCGTCTCGTACTCGGCCGGGACGACCTCGAGGCGGGTGGTGGCCTCCTTGACCAGCACCTCCTCTTCGACCGTCTCGTAGCGCGCCGGCACGATCTCGACGACCTCGTAGGCCTCGTGGCGCAGCACCTCCTCGCTCCGGGTCTGATAGACCTCGGGCACCCAGACCCGGGCGTAGCATTCGCCCGCCTGGGCGTCGGGGGGCAGCAGCATGGCTTGGTCGGCGCTCTGGGCGAACCCGCTCGCCGGCGCCAGGGCGAGCAGCAAGGGAAGGGCGGTCGCGGCGGCTCGGGCGCGGTGCCAGCTCGAGGTCGTCGTCATGGAGGATCTCCTACCCGGCGGGGTTGGCGCGGCAACGCTCACCCCACAGTCGAAAATCTACGATAGGCGGTAACGTAATACGCAATTTTCTTAAGGTCGACCGGAATGGCGCCCCCTCAAAAGGCGAAGTCTCACCGGCGCTGCGGGTCGGGCGGCAGCGGGCGCGGCGAGGGCTCGTCGGCGTCCGCGCCCCGGTCGAGCTCGCGGATGAAGGCCTCGAAGTCGCGGGCGGTGGCGAAGTCCTTGTAGACGCTCGCGAACCGCACATAGGCGACCTCGTCGAGCTCCTTGAGGATGTCGAGCACCAGGTCGCCCAGGGTCTCGGTGCGGATCTCGCTCTCGCCCGAGGTCTCGATGCGGCGCACGATGGCGGTGACGACCCGCTCGATGCGCTCGGGGTCGATGCCGCGCTTGCGGGTGGCGATGGCGATCGAGCGGGCGAGCTTGTCGCGGTCGAAGGGCACCCGGCGGCCGTCGCGCTTCACCACCGTGATGTCGCGCAGCTGGACGCGCTCGAAGGTGGTGAAGCGCGCCCCGCAGGCGCCGCACTGCCGCCGGCGGCGGACGCCGGTGCCGTCCTCCACCGGACGGCTGTCCTTCACCTGGCTGTCCTCGGCGCCGCAGAAGGGGCAGCGCATCAGGCGTCGCTGATGCGGGCGACCAGACGGCGCACCAGCGGGGCGACGACCAGCACGGTCGGAAAGGCGACCGCCCAGGAGCTCAGCCAGGCGTCCATCCAGCCGCCGACGACGCCGGGCCCGAGGCCGCCGGCCTTGACGGTGCTGATGCCGCTGACCACCAGCGACATCAGCCCGGAAAGCAGAAAGCCGAAGGCGACGGGCGCCCACCGCCCCGGCAGGCGCCGCCGCTTGACGGCGAGCGCGATCACGGCTCAGCCGAGATCGGGGTAGATCGGAAAGCGCCGGCACAAGGCCTCGACCTCGGCCTTGACCTCGCGCTCGACGGCGTCGTTGGCCGCGAGGCCGTCGACGACCTTGACGATGAGCCGGCCGACCTCGCGGAACTCGGCCACGCCGAAGCCGCGCGTCGTCCCCGCCGGGGTGCCGAGGCGGACGCCCGAGGTCACCGCCGGCGGCTGCGGGTCGAAGGGGACCGCGTTCTTGTTGCAGGTGATGCCGGCGCGCTCGAGCGCGGCGTCGGCGGCCTTGCCGGTCACCCCCTTCGGCCTGAGGTCGACCAGCACCATGTGGTTGTCGGTGCCGCCGGTGGTGAGATCGAGGCCGCCCTCGACCAGCGCCCCGGCGAGCGCCTTGGCGTTCTCGACGACGGCGGCGCAGTAGGTCTTGAAGGAGGGGTCCAGGGCCTCCTTGAAGGCCACCGCCTTGCCGGCGATGACGTGCATCAGGGGGCCGCCCTGCTGCATCGGGAAGACCGCCGAGTTGAACTTTTTCGCGAGCGCCTCGTCGTCGGTCAGGATGATGCCGCCGCGCGGCCCGCGCAGGGTCTTGTGGGTGGTCGAGGTGACGACGTGGGCGTGCGGGAAGGGCGACGGGTGGGCGCCGCCGGCGACCAGCCCGGAGATGTGGGCGATGTCGGCCATCAGCCAGGCGCCGACCTCGTCGGCGATCTCGCGGAAGGCCGCGAAGTCGACCTCGCGCGGATAGGCGGTGAGACCCGACACGATCAGCTTCGGCCGGTGCTCGCGAGCGAGCCGGCGGACCTCGTCCATGTCGAGGCGGCTGTCGCTCTCGCGCACGCCGTACTGCACGGCGTCGAACCACTTGCCCGAGACGTTGGGCTTGGCGCCGTGGGTCAGGTGGCCGCCGTGGGCGAGCGACAGGCCCAACAGCGTGTCGCCGGGCTGCAACAGCGCCATGAAGACGGCGAGGTTGGCGCTCGCCCCCGAATGCGGCTGGACGTTGGCGTAGCCGCAGCCGAAGAGCTCGCAGACGCGTTCGATCGCGAGCGTCTCGGCGACGTCCACCTCCTCGCAGCCGCCGTAGTAGCGCCGGCCGGGATAGCCCTCGGCGTATTTGTTGGTGAGGACCGAGCCCTGGGCGGCGAGGACCGCGGGGCTCGCGATGTTCTCGCTGGCGATCAGCTCGATCTGGGTCTGCTGGCGGTGCAGCTCACCCTGGATGGCGGCCTGGAGCTCCGGGTCTTGGGCGAGGTTCCGGTCGAAGAACGCGTCACCGGCAAGCGGGGTCGCGGTGGGCGTTGCATCCATGCGTCAAACTCCCAGGAAGTGAAGCGGAGGTCGTCAGCCGAGCTTGGCGACGCGGCGCTGATGACGGCCACCCTCGAATGTGGTGTCGAGGAACGCCATCAAGCAATCGACGGCGACTTGCGCCCCGACGACGCGGGCACCGAGAGCCATCAGGTTAGCATCGTTGTGCGATCTGGCCAGACGTGCGGTGGTGACGTCGTGGACGACGGCGCAGCGCGCGCCCGCGACGCGGTTGGCGGCGATGGCGATACCGATGCCGGTGCCGCACACGATCACCCCGCGCTCGACCTCGCCGCCGGCCACGCGCTCGGCGCAGGAGCGGCCGAAATCCGGGTAATCGACGCTGTCGGCGCCGTCGGTGCCGAGGTCGACCACGTCGTGACCCGCCGCGCGGGCGGTCTCGATCAGCTGGTTCTTGAGCGCGGCGCCGGCGTGATCGGCGGCGAAGGCGAGGCGCATGGCGGGCTCCCTACCAACGATCGCCGGCGCGTGCGAGACGCCTCGGCGACGGGAGGGCGGATGTAACACGCGCCGGCGCGGCCTCGCCAGCCGTCGCGCCCGGGCGTCGCCCGCTCGCGCTCAGCCCGCGTGCGGCTCGTCGGCGGCGGCACCGCTCCGCCG
>JAAAPF010000221.1 GCA_009908425.1 Alphaproteobacteria bacterium | reverse complement strand
CACGAAATCCTCGGCGTCGGCGTCGCGGGCCGCGGCCCGGATGGCGGCGTCGTCGGCGTCGGGGCGGCCGAAGGCGATGTTGGCGCGCACGGTGTCGTCGAACAGCACGACCTCCTGGCTGACCAGGGCGACGGCGTCGCGCAGCGAGGCGAGCGTGACGTCGCGGAGGTCCTGGCCGTCGACCAAGATGCGACCGGCCGTCGGCTCGAAGAAGCGCGGCACCAGGTTCATCACCGTGGTCTTGCCGGCGCCGCTGGGGCCGACCAGCGCGGTCGTCCGTCCCGGCGGGAGCGCGAAGCTGACGTCGTGCAGCGCCGGGGCCGCGTCGTCGTAGGCGAAGGAGACCCCCTCGAAGCGCACGGCACCGGCGCCGAGCGCGAGCGGGCGGGCGTGTGGGCGGTCGCGGATACGGGGTTGCTCGTCCAGGAGGGCGTAGGCCCGCTGCAGGGCGGCCAGCCCCTCCTGCACGGTGACGTTGAGCTTGCCGAGGGCGCGCAGCGGCTGCGCCGCCATCAACAGCGCGGTGATGAAGCCGGTGAAGTCGCCGACGCTGCCGGCCCCCTGCGCGATCCGCCAGCCGCCGATGGCCAAGACGCCGGCGACGGCGAAGCCGCCCATCACCTCCAACAGCGGTTCGACCCGCGCACGCGCCGCCTCGGCCTTGAGGCGCAGCTTGGCCATGTGCCGGAAGGCCTCGTCGGCGCGCCGCTTCTGGTAGTCCTCCAGGCGGTAGGCCTTGACCATCCGGGTGCCGGCGAGACCGTCGTAGAGAAACGACGTCACCCCGCCCACCTGCGCCTGCATGGCGTGCGCGATCCGCCGCATGCGGCGGCTGAGCTGGGCGATCGGGAGCGCCGCCAGCGGATAGACCACCAGCACGATCAGGGTCATCGCCCAGTCGAGCCACAGCATCGCGCCGAGGAGCGAGACCACCGTCAGCACGTCGCGCACCACCCCCGTCGCCACCCGCCCCAGATTGCCGCAGACGACGTTGACGTCGTAGGTGAAGCGCGAGACCAGCCCGCCGGTGGCGTCGCGCATGACGCGGGCGAGATCGGCGTTCATCAGATGCGCGAAGAGGGCGTTGCGCAGGCGCACGCCGACCCGCTGCAGGAAAATGTTGAGGCTGATTACCTGGGCGTAGAGCGCCGCACCCTTGGCGAAGGTCAGCCCGATCACCAAGGGCGGCAGCAGCCACGCGGCGCGCGGGGCGCGCTCGGCGAGGAGCTCGAAAGCGTAGTCGATCGCCAGGGGATAGAGACCGGTGAGGCCCGCGACCACGGCCATCAGCACCAGCGTCACCGCCAGCCGGACGAGATCCGGGCGCACCATCTCGCGAAAGAAGCGCACGACGAGGGCGCGGGTCTCTGGAATCATGCCGGTCGTGGGCTCCCGTCGACGGGCCGTGCGGCGACGCCGCGCGCGACGACCGCGAGCGGCGCCGTCGGCGGCGACGACGCGGCTCCGCGGCCGTGCAGGCCTCTACACCACCGCCGGGCTCCTGCGAACCGGCGCCTTGGGATCGCCGTGGTGGAGGACGCCGTCGCCGGCGGCTATGGTCCGGTGGTCAGCGCGCCGCCGCGTCGAGGAGACCGCCTTGTCCGAGCCCGCCGTCCCCGCCCTCGCCCGGCTGCGCGAACGGATCGCCGACCGGACGGCGGTCGTCGGCATCCTCGGCCTGGGCTATGTCGGCCTGCCGCTGGCGCGCCGGTTCACCGAGGTGGGCTTTCGCGTGCTCGGGCTCGACAACGATCCGGGCAAGGTCGAGCGGCTCGCCGCCGGCCAGAGCTACATCGAGCACATCCCGCACACCGCGATCGCCGACATGCGCGCCGCCGGCTTCAGGTCGACCGCCGACCTCGAGCGCGCGGGCGAGGCCGACGCGCTGATCCTCTGCGTGCCGACGCCGTTGGACCGCCACCGCGAGCCCGACCTCTCCTACGTCACCGGCACGATGGCTGCGATCGCGCCGGTCCTGCGGCGGGGCCAACTGCTCTCGCTCGAGAGCACGACCTGGCCGGGCACCACCGAGGAGGTCCTGCAACCCGTCGTCGCGGAACGGGGCCTCGCCGTCGGCCGCGACGTCTTCCTGGTCTACTCGCCCGAGCGCGAGGATCCGGGCAACACCCGCTTCACCACCGCCACCATGCCACGCGTGCTGGGCGGTGTGACACCCGCCTGCCTCGACGCCGGCGCGGCGCTCTACGGCGCCGCGATCGAGCGCATCGTGCGGGTGAGCAGCCCGCGCGCCGCCGAGATGACCAAGCTGGTCGAGAACATCCAGCGCACCGTCAATATCGGCCTCGCCAACGAGATGAAGCTGGTGTGCGAGCGCATGGGCCTCGACGTCTTCGAGGTCATCGAGGCGGCGGCGACCAAGCCCTTCGGCTTTCAGCCGTACTTTCCCGGCCCCGGCATCGGCGGGCACTGCCTGCCGATCGATCCCTTCTACCTGACCTGGAAGGCGCGCGAGTACGGCCTGCACACGCGCTTCATCGAGCTCGCCGGCGAGATCAACACCGCCATGCCGGAGCACGTCGTCGCCAAGCTCGTGGCCGCGCTCAACGACCGCGGGCGCGCCCTCAACGGGGCGCGGGTGTTGGTCCTCGGTCTCGCCTACAAGCCGAACGTCGACGATTGCCGGGAGTCGCCCGCGATCGCGATCCTGGAGCACCTCCGCGCCTGGGGGGCCGAGGTCGCCTACAGCGATCCCCACGTTCCCACCTTTCCGCTGATGCGGCGCCACCGCTTCGAGCTCGCGAGCACGCCGCTCGACGCCGCCACGCTGGAGAGCTTCGACGCGGTGGTCCTCGCCACCGACCACGCCCGCTTCGACTTCGAGGCGATCCGGCGCCACGCCCGACTCGTCGTCGACACCCGCGGGCGCTACCGCACGCCCGCGGCCAACGTCGTCCGCGCCTGAGCGTCAGCCCGGGATCGAGCCGACGACGCCCTCGGCGTAGGTGCTCATGCCCAACAGCTGCTCGTCGGTGGCGACCTCGCCCTCCGGCACCAGCACGCTGCCGTCCTGGGCCAGGACGGGGCCCGTAAACGGGTGATACGCGCCGCTGGCGATGCGCTGCGCGAGGTCGTCGGCCTCGTTGATCATCGCCTCGGTGGCCATCGGGCCGTAATCGGCCACGACCACCATGCCCTCGCCGATGCCGGCCCAGGTGTCGGTGCTCGCCCAGGTCCCGTCCAGCACCTCGCCGACGCGGCGGATGTAGTAGGGTCCCCAGTCGTCGATGATCGCGGTCACCTGGCTGTTGGGCGCGAAGCGGCGCATGTCCGAGGCCTGGCCGAAGCACGGCAGGCCGCGCTCCTCGGCGACCTGCGCCGGCGCGGGGCTGTCGGTGTGCTGGGTGATGACGTCGATGCCCTGGTCGATCAGGGCGCGGGCGGCCTCGGCCTCCTTTCCCGGGTCGTACCAGCTGTTGACCCAAATGGGCGTCACCGTCGCCTCCGGGTTCACCTTGCGCAGATGAATGGCGGTCGAGTTGATGCCGCGGATCACCTCGGGGATCGGAAAGGAGCCGATGTACCCGACCTTGCCGGTCTCGGTCAGCCGGCCCGCCATCGTGCCGACGATAGCGCGCCCCTCGTAGAAGCGCCCGGCGTAGGTGGCGAGGTTGTCGAGACGCTTGTAGCCGGTGCAGTGCTCGAACTTGGCGTCGGGAAACTGCTCGGCGACCCGCACCGTCGCGTTCATGAAGCCGAACGAGGTGGTGAAGACGAGGCCGTGGCCCGAGGCCGCGAGCTGGCGGACGACGCGCTCGGCGTCGGGACCCTCGTTGACGCTCTCGACGAAGCTGGTCTCGACGCGGTCGCCGAACTGCGCCTCGACGGCTTGGCGGCCGACGTCGTGGCGGTAGGTCCAGCCGTGGTCGCCCACCGGGCCGACATAGACGAAGCCGACCTTGAGCGGCTCCTGGGCGCGGAGCTTACCGGGGAAGACCGAGACGGCGGTGGTGGCGGCGGCGCCGGCCAAGAGATCGCGGCGGTGCAGGCGAAGCGGCATGGGCGTCCTCCGGAGGGGCGGCGTTCTCGAGACCGCGGCAGAGTGCCGAGTTGTGGCGGTGCCGCAACCCCGTGGAGGTCCGAGACCCCGCGCGTAGAGGCGCTCATTCGGCGCGGCGCCACTCCTCGACCACCAGTGGCGCCGCCGCTTCGAGCGTGCGCGCCTCGATCCGCCGCAATCCCGTCTCTTCGAGCCGGCGCGTGAGGGCGGCGAGGTCGCGGGCGGCGGCGAACACCGGCCGGCCGCCGTCCAGCCGTACCGCCGGGGCGACGCTGAGGGTGAAGGCGTCGTAGCCGAGTTGGGCCGCGGCGAGGTCGAACACCTCGGTGCCGCCGACCACGGCGACGTGGGCGCCCGCGCCGAAGCCGGCCGTCAGAAACCCGCGCAAGTCGCCGGCGGCGGGATCGAAGGCCAGCGCGCGGTCGTCGTCGAGCGGGCGGGCGGGCGCGCGGGTGACGACGACCCGCCGCCGCCGCTTGACGTTCGGCGCGGCCTCGTGGGTCCGACGGCCGATCAACGACACGTCGGCGCGGTCGAGCGCGGCTTGGAAAAGCGCCCAGTCGCTCTCGAAGCGGAGCGCCTCCGGCATCGCGCCGGCGGCGTCGGTCATCCGCGCGTCGCCGCCGACGATGGCGTGGCCGTGGACCCACATCGCTCAGGCCGCCGCGCGCCGGGGCCGCGGCGCGGCCGTGGGGCGCCCGCGGACGAAGGCGACCGCCACCGCCGGCAGGACGAGCCAGGCGACCCACCACGCCGGGCGCAGCCCCGCGGTCGCGTCGAGGTTGGCGGCGAGCAGGTTCACGAGCGGCGCGCCGAACTTGGCATGGAAGAAGACGGCCTCGCCGAGCGCGGTGCCGGCGATCGCGGCGGCGGCGAGGACGAGGCCGGCCGTCGCCGTCAGGGTGCCGGCGCGGGCGCGCCATATCCTCAGCGCCAACAGCCACGCCAGCACGCCCGCGAGGACGAAGGCCTCGCTCGGATCGAGGCGCGTCTGCAGGAACACGTGCGTCACCGCGAGCGGGGCGACGACGTAGCTCGCGCGGTGCAGCGCCTGCCAGCGGGCGGCGCCGAGCCGGCGCACCGCGGCGTCGGTCGAGGTCAGCCCGAGCCCGATCAGGCCCACGAGCGCCGCTGCGCCGAGGGTGAGGTAGAAGCGCGTGGCGATCTCGCCCGCGACCTTGGCGAGCACCCAGTCCTCGAGCGCGGCGTACGCGGCCAGATGCCCGAGGGCGTAGCCGAGCGCCGCCAACCCCACCATCCGGCGCACCAGGATCAGCCGGTTCCAGCGCCAGAGCAGCCGCAGGGGCGTGATCGCCAGCGACAGCAGGAGAAAGCGCACGGCCCAGCGGCCGGCCTCGTCCTGCAGGCGTTCGACCGGCTCGGCGCCGAGCCCGCCCGCGGCGAAGGCGACGAGCAGGAGCGCGGCGGGCGTCCCCAGCAGGCCGAGCACCGCCGCCTTCAGCGGCGAGAACGCGCCCTTGCGGTCCCGCCAGGGTGGTGCGGGCAGGTAACGGCGCGCGAACGGCGTGCGGGACGTGGTCATCGACCGAACATGGCGCCCCGCCCCCACCGTCGCCAGGGCCGGTGCTTGGCGCCGGCCCGCGCTCCGGCTAACAAGCGCGCGACTTACCCGGATCCGCGCCCGTGGCCCGTCGCCGTCTCGTCCACCGACCGTGGTTCGTCGCCACCGCCGGCGCCCTCGCCGCCGGCTATCTGCGCGCCGTCGACGCCAGCGGCCGCTGGCGGGAGGCGTTCGCGCCCGAGGCCGTCGCCGTGCTGGCGCGCGGCGACCCGGTGATCGCCGCGGTCTGGCATCAGCGCACCCTCGGCGTGCCCCGGCTGTGGCGCCGGATCCAGTACCGGGCCGGCGGCGACGGTCCGGCGTCCGCCATCGTCTCCGAGCATGGCGACGGCGAGTTGATCGCGCAGACGCTGAAGCGCCTGGGCATCGCGCCGATCCGGGGCTCGACCCGGCGCGGCGGCGCCCGCGCCGCCCGGCTAGCCCGCGACGCCGTCGCCGCGGGCCATTCGCTGGCGGTGGTCGTCGACGGCCCGCGCGGTCCCCACGCCCACGTCCACGCCGGCGCGCCGTTCCTCGCCAAGACCACGGGCTGCGCGTTGGTGCCGGTGACCTTCGCGGTGGCGCAGGGCGTCCAGGCGCGGAGCTGGGACCGCATGCTCGTGCCGCTGCCGTTCACCCGCGGCACCTACCATGTCGGGCCGCCGCTCCATGTCGCGGCCGACGCCGACCGGGCGGAACTCGAACGGGTGCGCTTGGAACTCGGCCGCCGGCTGGCGGCGCTCAACGCCGCGGCGGATGCGACCTACGGGGTCGAACGCTGACGCCGTAACGCGTTCTTGACACCGCCGCGCCGGTGGTCGCATCGGTGATGCACCATAAGAGGAGGACCCGATGAGCGGGTGGGAGCGGCCGGCCACCGCGCCGGAGGCTCGTTCGCGGTGGGTGTCCGCGCGTCGCCGAAGCGCGGATCGGGGACCGGGCAGCGCCGAGAGCCGCCGCTCCACGTGCGCCCCGACGCCGGCGGGTCGCGCTCGAACCCGTGTCGCGAGTGGCGGCAACGGGAGGCCCGAATGAACGATCTCGGAGACCACCAGAAGGCCGCCCGCACCGCCGCCTGCGGCACCCGTGACGCGGGCGGCATCGTGCGTTGCGACGCCTGCCCCGTGCTGTGCCGCATCCGCCCGGGCCGCGACGGGGCGTGCGGCCGCTACGCCAACCGGCACGGCCGGCTGGTACGGACCGATCCGGTCGTGTTCGCGCAAAAGGTGGTCGAGGACGGCGGCGCGCTCGTCGAGTTCGCCAAGAACGAGGGCGACGGCACGCTGATCCGGGGGGCGCCCACCTTCGTCACCGGCATCGGCGCCGGCACCACCTATCCGGACTACAAGCCCGCTCCCTTCATCGTCGCCAACGACCACGACGGCTACGACACCGTCACCGTGGTCTCGGAAGGGATGTTCACCTATTGCGGCGTGAAGGTGAAGATCGACACCGACCGCCATCTGGGCGGCGAGTGCGCCACGGTGCGCGCCGACGGCCAGCCGGTCGGCCACGTCACCACCGCCGAGTACGGCTCACAGATGCTCGCGCTCGGCGGGGTGCGCCATCTCACCGCCGGCGCCCGCGACGAGGGCCGCGCCACCTGCGCGACTCTGGAGCGGCTGTGCAACGGCGAGGCGGTGGAACTCGGCGTCGACGGCGGCCCCGACGTCGTCGTCCAGGCCGGCGCCGCGCCGGTCGTCGACGGTCGTCGCGAAGAGCGCATGCGCAGCGGCTGCGGCTCCGCGATCGTCGGCATGTTCGCGCCGCAATGGGCCGGTCACGTCGACGAAGTGGTGGTCGTCGACGATCACGTTACCGGCCTCTTGAGCGAGCACCAGGCCGGCCGCAAGCTCGCCCTGCCGCCGACGGGTGTGCAACTTTGCGGGCGCAGATCGACGCCGGGGCGCTATTTCGGCGTGAGCGGACCGGGGCGCAGCTGGGGCGGCACCGACCTGGCCGATCCGCGCGACGCCGTCGCGCGGATCGACGCCCGCCTCGCCTGGCCCGGCCTGCGGGTGTTGATCACCAGCACCACCGGCGAGGACGCCTTCTACGCCGTGCTCGACGACGACTTGCGGCTGGTGGAGGCGCCGCTGCCGCAGCCGGTCGCCGACAGCGTCGCGCGCATCGGCGACCACTGCGAGCCGGCGCTCTGCACCGTCATGTTCATGGCCGGCGCCGGCGGCTCGTTGCGCGCGGGCGTGACCGAGAACCCGGTGCTGTTGACCCGCTCGGTGCGTGCCGGCGAGACCCGGGTGACGCTGGGCGGCGCACCGGCCTATGTCTGGCCCGGCGGCGGCATCACGGTGATGGTCGACGTGGCGCGGATGCCGAGGGGCGCCTTCGGCTCGATCCCGACCCCGGCGCTGGTCGCGCCGATCGAGTTCACCCTGCCGCGCCATCTCTACGCCGCCCTCGGCGGCCACGACGGTTTCGTGCGTCCGCTCGAAGACGTCCTCGAACAGCACGCCCTGAGCGCCCGGATCGAGCGCTGGCTCTTGGACAATCCCTGGCCGCTCGAACCGTTTCGGCGGTCCTCGTGACCGCTGCCGCGGCGGCCGCGCCGCCGGCCCACCACGTCGCTCGGCTCGGCGAACGCCTGCATCTGCAGGAAGGCCCGATCGACCTGGTGGTCGACGCCTTCGGGCCGGCGTCCGCCCGCACCCGCGCCTTCGGGCGCGCCGACGCCGCGTTCGACGGCCTGCTCGCCGGGCTCGCCCGCCACCTCGCCGTGCTCCGGCGACCCGTCGACGACCGCTGGCCGGCCGACGCCTCGCCGACGGCGCTGCGCATGCGCCGCGCGGTCGCCAGCTTCGGCGACCACTTCGTCACCCCGATGGCGGCCGTCGCCGGCGCGGTCGCCGACACCGTGTCGGCGGCCTTGCGCGAGGTCGACGGCCTCGACGCCGCCTACGTCAACAACCGCGGCGACATCGCGCTGTTCGTCACCCCGCGGCGCCCGCTGGAGATCGGTGTCGTCACCGCCGTGCGCGAGGCCGGCATCGAGGCGGGGCTCCACGTCGACGCCGCGAGCGGCGTCGGCGGGATCGCCACCAGCGGCTGGGACGGCCGCTCGTTCTCGCTCGGGATCGCCGATGCGGTCACCGTGCTGGCCGCGGACGCCGCCACCGCCGACGTCGCCGCCACCCTGCTCGCCAACGCCGTCGACACCGACGATCCCGCCGTCAGCCGCACGCCGGCGCACGACCTGGATCCGGACAGCGATCTGGGTTCGCGGCCGGTCACGACCGCGGTCGGCCCACTCGCCCCCGCCGCGGTGGACGCCGCGCTCGGCGCCGGCCGGAGGCTGGCGGAGGACTGGGTACGCGAGGGTCGCATTCTCGGGGCGCTGATCGCGGTTCAGGGCCGCGGTGTCGTCTGTGGTGACCACGCCCATGCGGTCCGCGCCGCGGATCGCGGTCACGCCCTCGCGGAGGCTCACCCATGATCCGGCCCACGTGCGTCGCCCTCGCCGCCGTTCTGGTGGCGGCCCCACCCGCCCTCGCCCAGGAGCCGGTGCGCATCGGCGAACTCAACAGCTACAGCGACCTCGCCGCCTTCACCGTGCCCTACCGCCAAGGCTGGCGCCTCGCGGTGGAGGAGATCAACGAAGCGGGCGGCGTCCTGGGGGGCCGCCCGCTCGAGGTCGTCAGCCGCGACGACGGTGGCACCACCGGCGACGCCGTGCGCATCGCCGAAGAGTTGGTGAGCCGCGAGAACGTCGCGTTCCTCTTCGGCACCTTCCTCTCCAACGTCGGCATCGCCGTCGCCGACTTCGCCGCCCAGCGCGAGATGCTGTTCCTCGCCGCCGAGCCCTTGACCGACGCGCTCAGCCTCGAGGCCGGCAACCGCTTCACCTTCCGCATGCGGCCCTCGACCGAGATGCAGACCGCGATGCTGGTGGACGCCGCCGAGCGCGAAGGGATCGCGGCCGAGCGCTGGGCGGTGGTGGCGCCGAACTACGAGTACGGCCAGGCGGCGGCCACCGCCTTCGCCCGGCTCGCCGACGCCCGGATGGCGGACGCCGAGATCGTCGTCGAACAGTTCCCGGCCCTCGGCCGGATCGACGCCGGCGCCACCATCGCGGCGCTCGACCGGGCGCGGCCGGACGCCATCTTCAACGCGCTCTTCGGCGGCGATCTCGCCAAGTTCGTGCGCGAGGGCTCGATCCGCGGCACCTTCGAGGGCCGCCGTGTCCTGAGCCTGATCACCGGCGAGCCGGAATGGCTCTATCCGTTGGGCGCGGAGGTGCCCGCGGGCTGGCTGGTGACCGGCTATCCCTGGGCGCAGATCGAGGATCCCGACCACGTCGCCTTCGTCGAGGCCTATCGGGCGCGCTTCGACGGCGAGGCGCCGCGGCTCGGCTCGCTGTTGGGCTACATGGTCGGGCAGACCATCGCCGCCATGCTGGAGGAGGCCGGCTCCACCGACACCGAGGCCATGATCGCCGCGCTCGAGACCATCGAGGTGGCGACGCCACAGGGGCCCTTGGGCTTTCGCGCCATCGACAACCAGTCGACCATGGGCGCCTGGGTCGGCCGGCTCGAACTCGGCGACGACGGCCGCGGCCGGATGACGGACTGGCGCTACCTCGACGGCGCGGACTATCTCCTGCCCGAGGAACGGGTGCGCGCGGTCAGGAGCGACTGACGCCGCGTCCCCGCGGCCGGCGGCGGCGCCGGTCTCACCGCCGGGCGGGACATGGAACCGAGCTTTCTCGTCATCCAGGCGCTGAACGGCCTCACCAGCGCCTCGGTGCTGTTCCTGGCGTCGGTGGGGCTCACGATCATCTTCGGGGTCACCCGGATCGTGAACTTCGCCCACGGCTCGCTGCACATGCTCGGCGCCTATGTCGGCTTCACCCTGGCCGAGGCGCTGATGGCGACGTTTTGGGCGCCCTTGGGCTTCTGGGCCGCGGTGGCGCTCGCCGCGGTCGCGGTCGGGGCGGTCGGCGGGCTGATCGAGTTCCTGCTGCTGCGCCGGATCTACAAAGCACCGGAGCTCTTCCAGCTCTTGCTCACCTTCGGCCTCGTGCTGGTCTTCCAGGACGGCGTGCGGCTGATCTGGGGGCCCGAGGACATCCTGGGACCGCGCGCGCCCGGTCTCTCGAGCTTCGTCGAGATCCTGGGCTACCGCTTCCCGCAATACGACCTCGTGCTGATCGCGCTCGGCCCGGTGACGCTCGTGCTGTTGTGGCTGCTCTTTCGCCGGACGCGCTTCGGCGTGCTGGTGCGCGCCGCCACCGAGGACCGCGAGATGGTCGCCGCCCTCGGGGTCGACCAGAAGCGCCTCTTCACCACCGTGTTCGTGCTCGGCGCCGCGCTCGCCGGGCTCTCGGGCGCGCTGCAGGTACCGCGGGCGGCCTTGAACCCGCAGATGGACCTCGACGTCGTCGTCCAGGCCTTCGTGGTCACCGTCGTCGGCGGGCTCGGCAGCGTCACCGGGGCGTTCCTGGCGGCGATCCTGATCGGCCTGTTGAACGCCTTCGGCATCCTGGTCTTTCCGAAGATCACGCTGGTGCTGGTCTTCCTCGTGATGGCCGTCGTGCTGGTGCTCCGGCCCCAGGGCCTCTTGGGCCGGCCCGAGGCCGCGGGCGGCCACGGCGTCGCCGTCGTGGCGCTGATGCCCGGCGGGCGTCGGGTCCGGTGGGGCTACGCGGCGCTCGTCGCCGTCCTCCTCGCGCTGCCCTTGGTCGCCGACGCCTATTTCCTCAAGCTCGCGATCGACGCCCTGGTCTTCGCCCTCTTCGCGATGAGCCTCGGCTTCATCATGGGCACGGGCGGCATCATCTCCTTCGGCCACGCCGCCTATTTCGGTCTCGGCTGCTACGGCGCCGGCCTTCTGGTCCACCATCTCGAGCTGCGCATGGAGCTGGCGCTGGTGGCGGCACCGATCGCGGCCGCCCTCGGCGCGGCGCTCTTCGGCGCGCTCTGCGTCAGGCTTTCCGGGGTCTACCGCGCCATGCTCACCCTCGCCTTCGCCCAGATCGTCTACGCCGGCGCCTTTCAGTGGGTGGCACTCACCGGCGGCGACAACGGCCTCGTCGGACTCTGGCCGGCGGCGTGGGCGAGCGAACGCACGGCCTACTACTACCTCGCCCTCGCGCTGTGCCTCGCCGGCATCGCCCTGCTCCACCGCGCCAGCTTCGCGCCCTTCGGCTACGCGCTCCGCGCGGTGCGCGACAGCGTGCCGCGCGCCGCCGCCATCGGGATCGACCCGTGGCGCCACCCGTGGGCGGCGTTCACGCTCGCGGGCGCCTGCGCCGGGCTCGCCGGCGGGGTCTACACCTTCTCGCTCGGCAGCATCGATCCGGGCGTGCTCGCCATCCCGACCTCGGTGGACGCTCTCGCCATGACGCTTCTGGGTGGCATTCAGACCGTGCTCGGTCCGGTCGCGGGTGCGGCCACCCTCACCTTCGTGCAGGATCAGGTCATGCCGCTCACCGACTACTGGAAGCTGGTGAAGGGACTGATCATCGTGGGCCTCGTCCTGGTCTTCCGCGAAGGGCTGGTCGGCTTCGCCCGGGACCGGATGGAGGCCCGCGAAACATGACGCTCTTGGCGGCGGACGGCCTCATCAAGTCCTTCGGCGGCGTCCACGCCGTGCGCACGGTCGGCTTCGCGCTGGAGCGCGGCGAGCGCCTCGCCGTGATCGGCCCCAACGGCGCCGGCAAGTCGACGCTGTTCGCCATGATCGGCGGCCAGCTCCGCCCCGACGGCGGGCGCGTCCGGCTCGACCACCGCGACGTCACCGGCATGTCGGCGCACCGCCTCGCCCGCGCCGGCGTGGCGCGGACCTTCCAGGTCGCGGCGACCTTTCTCTCGATGACGGTCGCGGAGAACGTCCAGCTGGCGCTGTTGAGCCGGCAGCGCCGCCTCTTCGGGGTCTGGCGCGCCGCCCGCTTCAAGGAGCGCATCCCGGCGATGGCGATCCTGGAACGGCTCCACCTGGGCGACCAGGCGGACCGCCCGGCGGGGGTCCTGGCCTACGGCGATCTCAAGCGGCTCGAGCTCGCCCTCGCCCTGGCGCTCGAGCCGGCGCTGTTGTTGGCGAGCTCGTGGCGGAGGGTGCGCCGGACGCCATCCGCGCCGACCGCGAGGTGCGCGCGCTCTATCTCGGCGACGACCTCGGCGAGGCCGCCTGACGGTGGCGCCGCTCTTGGC
Organism: Alphaproteobacteria bacterium; assembly: GCA_009908425.1. Lineage (GTDB taxonomy): Bacteria > Pseudomonadota > Alphaproteobacteria > Geminicoccales > Geminicoccaceae > JAAAPF01. Next base: position 1,868 of record JAAAPF010000221.1, on the reverse strand, counting down.
CGCGCGCGGGCTCGAGGCGTTCTACGGCCGCGCCCAGATCCTGTTCGAGGTCGACCTGGAGGTGGCCGCGGGCGAGGCGGTGGTGCTGCTCGGCCGCAACGGCGCCGGCAAGACCACGACGCTGCGCACCCTGATGGGCCTGGTCCCCGCCCGCCGCGGCGAGATCGCCGTCGACGGCGAGGCGATCGGCGCCGCCGAGCCCCCCCACCACATCGCCCGGCGCGGTGTCGGCTGGGTGCCCGAGGACCGCCGCGTCTTCGGCGAGCTGACGGTGGCGGAGAACCTGGAGGTCGGCCGGCGCCCGCCGCCGCCCGGCCGCGCCCCCTGGACGCCCGAGACGCTGTTCGAGCTGTTCTCCCCGCTGGCGGGGCTGCGGCGGCGGCGCGCGCGCTACACCTCCGGCGGCGAGCAGCAGATGCTCGCCATCGCCCGCACCCTGATGGGCAACCCGCGGCTGGTGCTGCTGGACGAGCCGTCGGAGGGCCTCGCCCCCGTCGTCGTCCAGAGCCTCGCCCGCGCCGTCACGGCGATGAAGGCGGCCGGCGTCGGCCTTCTCCTCTCCGAGCAGAACCTCGGCTTCGCCGCCGCCGTCGCCGAGCGGGCCTACGTCATCGAGGGCGGCCGCATCCGCTGGCGCGGCGCGATGCGCGAGCTGCGCGCGGACGCGGCGACGCGCCGGCGCTGGCTGGCGGTGTGAGGTACCCGCTCAGGCCCACTCGACGATCGGCCAGCCGCGGCCCTCGGCCAGCCGGCGGAAGGGCTCGGCCGGGTTGACCGCGACCGGCTCCTCGGCCTCGCGCATCAAGGCGTCGTCGCTGTCGCGGTCGCCGTAGACCCGCGCCAGCCGCCATTCGCGCCAGCGCTCGCTCGCCAGGCGGTGGAGCGCGTGCCGGCGGACGCCACCGACCGGGACGGGGTCGGCGAGGGCGCCGGCGAAGCGGCCGTCGGCGGAGGCGGCGAGCTCGGGCGCCACCCAGGCGTCGACCGGCAGGTGGCGCGCCAGCCGCTCGGCGATCGGCGCGATCGCCGAGGTCGCCAGCACGATGCGGTGGCCCAGCCCGCGCAGCTCCTCCATCGCCCGGCGCGCCTGCGGCCGCACCGCGGGCAAGAGCCGGTTGGCGACGAAGCCGTCGAGCGCGCGCTCCATGCCCGCCACCGGCAGGCCCTTGAACGGCGCCATGCTCTCGTGGGCGAGCCGGTCGAGGTCGAGCGGCACGCCGCGGCGGTCGAGCACGCTCACCAGCGCCAGCCGCGCCACCGCCGCCGGCGGCACGAACCCGCGCGCCGCCAGATAGCTGACCCACAGCACCCCGGCCTCGCCGCGCACGACCGGGCCGTCCAACGCGAACACCGAAAGCGGCACACCCGCCATCACCGCACCCGTCCCCAGCCTCTCGGCCGAAGGGATGGATGCATCCTCATGCGCGCGAAATGAGGCAAAGTTTCGCAACCCTCGGGTGTGGCGATCGGTCACGGGCCGGCCCGGCCGCGAGCCGGCGCCCCGCCCGCGCCCGAGACCATGCCCATTTCGCCCCAAACCCCTGAACCGCCCGGACGAATCGGGGCTCCCGGTTCGTTTCGTGATCGGGCTGCGCAAGCACCCTCTCCCCGCCGCCGCGCGTCGCACGCGCCGGCGTTAGGATAGAGATCCTTCCCCGGCGTCACAAGCGCGCGCCGGGGGCGCCGCCGCCCGCCGCCGACGGTCGCACCCCGCATCCGCGCCCGGCCCGCCCGCCGTATCCCGCGCGATCACCGTGTCGGGAGACCGCCCGTGCCGATGCCGAACTGGCTGCAACGCCTGCGCTGGTACCACGTCCTCGCCGCCATGATGGGCGCCTCCGCCGCCGGCGGCGGCGCCGCCGTCCTGC
>JAAAPF010000028.1 GCA_009908425.1 Alphaproteobacteria bacterium | reverse complement strand
TCGCCCGCGCGGTCCGCCGCCGTCTGCGGCGCGAGGCGGCCACCCTGTCGCTGGCCCGGCGCTTCGGCGCCGACCCGGCCTGGTGCCGCGCCGAAGTCGTCCGGCCGCTGGTTCGAACGGCGCGCCGGGGCGCGGCGGTCGGCGCCGTCGCCGGCACCGCCGCGGGCGGTGTCCTCGCCGCCGTGAGGGAGCCGGCGGTGCTGGAGCCCGCTTCGGGCGTGGCCGGCGTGGTGGCGGCGAGCACCGCGGTCGCCGTCGCGCTCACGGTCGGCGGCATGATCCGCGTCGTCGTCGTCACGGCGGCCGGCCGGCTCGCCGCGGTCGCGAGCCCGCGATCGTGACCCTGCGCGGCCTTCTCTTTCAGCCCGCCTTCGTCGTGTGGACGACGGTGATCGCCGTGCTGCTGGCGCCCTTGGCGCCCGTGATCGGCGGTACCGGCATCCGGTGGTGGGCGCGGCGCTGGGAGGGCGGGGTGCTGGTGCTGCTGCGGGTGCTCTGCGGCATCCGGCTGGAGGTGCGCGGCACGCCCCCGACCGAGCCGTCGCTGCTGGCCTCCAAGCACCAGTCGGCGCTGGAGACGGTGGTCTTCCATCGCCTCGTGCCCGCGATCGCCGTGCCGTTGAAGATCGAACTCACCCGCATCCCGCTGTTCGGGCGGTTCCTCCTCGAATCGGGCTGCATCGGCGTTCAGCGCGAGGCGGGGACGCGGGCGCTGCGCCAGCTCGTCAAGGGCGGCCGCCGCCGGCTCGACGAGGGCCTGTCGCTTCTGGTCTTCCCCGAGGGCACGCGCGTCCCGCCGGGCGAGCGCCGACCCTACCGTCCGGGCATTGCCGCCCTCTATCTGCAGCTCGGCCGGCCGGTGGTGCCGGTGGCGGTGCACACCGGGCACGTCTGGCGGCGCGGCATGTTCGACAAACACCCCGGCACGGCGGTGATCGAGTTCCTGGAGCCGATCCCGCCCGGTCTCGACCGCCGCACCTTCATGGCCCGGCTCGAAGAGCGCATCGAGACCGCGAGTGCGAGGCTCGCCGGCGTTCAGCGCTCGCGGGTCTCCGACGAGGTCGGGGTCACGCCGTAAGCGGCGGTGAGCCGCCAGACGTGCGGCGGCACCATGTGCCGGAGCTTGCGCGGGGCCTCGCGGCGCAGATGCACCACCGCCTCGAGCGCCTTCATCTCCACCCGCGCACGGGCGAACTCCAGCCCCTTGGGCCCGACCTTGGGCATCAGCCAGCCGACGAGCGGGCGCAGCCAGTTCGGCATGCTACGCGTGGGCAGCCCGCCGGCGGCGCGCTCCAGGTTGACCAGGAAGCCCTTCACCGCGCCCGCCCGCTTGCCGGCGCTCGTGGGTTCCTTGACCCGCAGCTCGTCGCCGAGCCGCTCGACCAGCTCCTCGCCGCGTTCGTTGCGCACCACGAGCCACTGCTCGCCGCGGCCGGCCATGTAGCCGACAGTGAGGTCGGCGAGCGCGTTGGTGTAGTCCACACAGGTGCGGCAGGTGAGCGGGAAGAAGTCGGCCGGGAGCTTGGAGATCGGCAGCTGCAGGAACGGGATCTCGCGCTTGCGGCCGTCGTCGTAGCGAACCTCGACGTGGAAGTCGGCGCGGAACTCCAGATAGGTGATCCGCTCCGGCGCGGGATCGAGCAGGCCGAGGAAGTGGTGGAAGTTCTCGGTGGTGGTGTTGTCCGAGCAGGGCGTGCCGATGACGTAGAGCCGCTCCAGGCCGAGCTCGGCCTCGATCGCCCGGAGCGCGTACACTTGGCAGGGAATGCCGACGACCGCGAGCCGGCGATGCCCGGCGGCGGCCGCCGGCTCCAACAGCGCCAGCAGTGGCGCGTAGCCCATCTTCATGCCGCGGCACTCGGCCATGGCGGCGGGATCGGTGACGATGACCGGGCGCGGCCGCCAGCGGTCGTCGGGATCGGACCCTACCGCCAGCACGGCGTCGACCGCGCCCTCCTCCAACAGCTTCTCGGCGAGCCGCGTCGCGATGCCGGTCCACTGCGCGCCGGCGCGGGCGGGCTCGAGCCGCGCCTGCACCATGCGCCGATAGGGACCGAAGAACGCCTCGTCGCCGCGCTCGGGGTCGCGGGCGCGGCCGTGCACCGCCGTCTCGCTCGCGGCGTAGTCGGGGCGGATGAACTGGCACGCCGTGCCGCAGCGGCCGGGCGCGGCCGTGCGCGAGAGCCCGCAGTCGGTGCAGAGCTTGCGCGGTGCGGAAGGCGCCACCGCGGGCGCCTCGATCCCGGGGCTTCGAGGGCTCGGGTCCGGCGCGTCCGGCATCGGCGGTCCTCCCATGCGACGGGTGCGCAGCGTGGACCCGCGCGCCGAACCGCGCCAAGCCGGCCGATGGTGGCGCCCTCAGATCAGGCGGACGCCCGTCAGCTCCTCGGTCAGCGCCTGCATCGGCTTGACCGCCGCCACCGCCGGACCCCGGCCCGAGAGGCCGTTGGCGCCGAGGAAGTCGCAGGCGACGCCGCCGGCCTCGCGCACGGTCAAGAGGCCCGCGAGGCAGTCCCAGCTCTGGTTGCCGGGGGCGTAGAGGACGTCGAGGCGGCCGTCGGCGATGTGGCAGAGGATGAGCGCGGTCGAACCCAGCCGGCGCATGTCGACGCCGCGGGCGAGGAACTTCCCCTGCATGTCCACGTAGACCCGCCAGTCGTCCTTGAAGCCGAAGCTCAAGGCGACGCAGGCGTCGGTGGGCGAGGCCGGCTCCCGGCAGCGGATGGCGGTGCCGTCGCGGCGTGCGCCGTGGCCGCGGCGCGCGGTGAAGAGCTCGTCGTGGACCGGATCGTAGGTGAGGCCGAGCTCGCAGACGCCGTCGCGGACATAGGCCAGCACCACCGTCCAATAGGGCAGCCCACGCAGGAAGTTCTGGGTGCCGTCGATCGGATCGACGATCCAGACGCTCGCCGTGTCGCCCTGGACGCCCTCCTCCTCGCCGATGACGCCGTCGCCGGGAAAGCGCTCGGCGAGCCGCGCACGCACCAGGGCTTCGACCTCGCGGTCGGCGGCGGAGACGACGTCCTGGGTGCCCTTGACCTCGACCGCGAGCGCCGCGCGCTCGGTGAAATGATCGAGGGCGAGCGCGCCGGCCTCGCGCATCACCGCGCCCACCGCCGCCAGCCGCTCCGCGATCGCGTCGTCGCGCTCGGTCATGGGCTTCCCTCGATCAGCGCGGCCAGTCGGGTCAGCCGGCGGGCGTCGCGGCGGCCGCGAAGGGCACGCTCGAGCGCGTCGCCCTCGACCAGCAGCACCGCCAGCCGGCGCGCGCGGGTGAGCCCGGTGTAGACCAGATCGCGGCGGAGCATCCGGCCGTGCTGGCGGGCCAGCACGATGACGACCGCCGGATACTCCGAGCCCTGAGACTTGTGAACGGTGACGGCGTAGGCCGGTTGCAGGGCGTCGAGCTCGTCGAAGCGGTAGGTGAGCGATCGGCCGTCGATGCGGACCTCGACCGTCTTGTGCTCGCGGTCGATGCGCGCGAGCCGGCCGAGATCGCCGTTGTAGACGTCGCGCTCGTAGTCGTTCTCGATCTGCATGACGCGGTCGTGCACGGCGAAGCGGCGCTCGCCGCGCTCGACGGCGTCGGCGGGCGTCGGGTTGAGCCGCGCGCGCAGGACGTCGTTGAGCGTGCGCGCGCCCAGCGCCCCGCGGTTGGTGGGGCACAACACCTGGACGTCGTCCATCGCATCGAGCCCGAAGCGCGCCGGCATGCGATCGGCCACCAGCGTCGTCAGCTTGTCGTGGGCATCGGCGGCGTCCTTGACCGCGACGGCGTAGAAGTCGACGAGGCCGTCGCCGCTCTCCGTCTCGGGCAGCTCGCCGGCGTTGACGCGGTGCGCGTTGCGCACGATCAGGCTGGCCTCGGCCTGGCGGAAGATCTCTTCCAGGCGCACCACCGGTACCGCGCCGCTGGCGATCAGGTCGCCCAAGACGCGGCCCGGGCCGACCGACGGCAGCTGGTCGACGTCGCCCACGAGCCACAGGCCCGCGTCCTCGTCGAGCGCGGCCAGAAGCGCGTCCATCAGCGTGACGTCGATCATCGAGGCCTCGTCGACGACGATCAGCTTGGCGTCGACCGGCCGCCCCGGGCCGCGGCGAAAGCGCCGGCCGGGCTCGGCCTCCAGCAGGCGGTGCAGCGTCCTGGCGTCGCGCTCGGTGCTCTCGGCGAGGCGCTTGGCGGCGCGGCCGGTGGGAGCCGCGAGCGCGACCGCGTCGGGGCCGAGCGGCACCGCCGCCAGCAACGTGCGCACCAGCGTCGTCTTGCCGGTGCCGGGCCCGCCGGTGAGCACGGCGAGGCGGGTGGCCAGGAGCTTCTCGGCGGCCGCGCGCTGGCTCGCCGAGAGCGCGACACCGAGCGCCGCCTCGGCCGTCGCGATGCGGGCGGCGGCGTCGAGCGGCGGCCAGGGCGTCCCCTCGGCGACCAGGGCGCGCACCCGCTCGGCGATGCGCTGCTCCTGGCCGGCGAGCGGCTGCGGGTAGAGCACGTCGTCGGCGATCACCACGCCGTTGAGACCCGCGAGCGCGTCGAGCGCGGCGGTGAAGGCGGGTTCGTCGGCGCCGGTGAGATGGGCGAGCGCGGCCTGCGCCTCGGCGCGCGGCACGCCGGTGTGGCCCTGGCCGGTGGCCTCTTCGAGGGCGTGGCGCAAGCCGGCGCGGTGGCGTTCGGGCGCGTCGCGGTCGACGCCCAGCTGCTCGGCGAGGTGATCCGCGCTGACGAAGCCGAAGCCCTGGACGTCGCGGGCGAGCGCGTAGGGATCGCGCTTCAAGACCGGGATCGTGCGCTCCTTGTAGGCCTCCCAGATCTTCTTGGCGCGACCGGCCGGCAGGCCGTGCTCGTGCAGAAAGAGCATGGTGTCGCGCACGCCCTTCTGCTCGGCCCACGCCGCCCCGAGCTCGTCGGCGAGCTTGGGGGTGACGCCGCCGACCTCGGCGAGCCGCGCCGGTTCGCGCTCCAGCACGTCGACGATGGCGTCGCCGAAATGCGCGGTGAGCCGCGCCGCCAGCCCGCGGCCGATGCCCTTGACGATGCCGGAGCCGAGATAGGCGGCGATGCCGTCGGCACCGGCCGGCGGCCCGGCGGTCACCTGGCTGGCCTTGAACTGCCGGCCCCAGCTCGGATCGACGACCCAGTCGCCCTCGGCCTCGATCATGTCGCCGACGGCCACCGGCGGCGCTTCGCCGACGAGGGTGTCGAGCTTGCCGGCCTTGTCGGTCCTGAGCTGCAGGATCGCCCAGCCGCTGCTCTCGTTGCGGAACGCGATGCGCTCGACGATGCCGCTCAGCCGCGTCACCCGCCGCCCTCGGCGCGCTCGGCGTCGAGCCAGGCGTCGACGGCGGGGGCGTAGTCGGCGAGCATGGCGGCGACCGGCGGCTGCGCGCGGAGATGCCGCCACCACGCGGCGAGCGCCGGCGGCAGCGCGAGCTCGCGGCCGAGCGCGGCGGCCATGCGCTCGCCCAGCAGCAGGGTCGCGGGATAGGGCACGTCGGCGAGCGTCAGCCGGTCACCGGCGAGGAACGGGGCCGGCGCCACCGCCGCGGCGAGCTCGGCGAGGCGGGTCTCCAGCCGGCGCCACTCGGCCTCGACCACCGCCGGGTCGCGGCCCGCCGGGTCGACGTGGCCGAACAGCGCCCGCAGCGGCGGCTCGATCCGGCCGTCGTGCAGCCGCGCCAGCCAGCGCAGCCGCGCCCGTTCCGCCGGCGCTCGGACCGGCCGCAACGACGGCACCGGGTAGCGGGCGTCGAGATACTCGACGATGACCGAGCTCTCGCTCAAGACGACGTCGCCGTCGACGAGCCCCGGCACCGTTCCGGTCGGCACGACGGCCTTGTAGGCCGCCGAGCCGTAGCCGTCGGGCGGCGGCTTCTCGTCGTAGGCGACCTCCTTGAGCCGGAGCACGAGCCGCACGGTCGCGCAGAAATTGCTGACGGGGACGGCGTAGAGGGTGGTCGGCATCGGCTCCTCGCTTCCGGCTTACCTACCGCGGCGCGGCCGAGGTGACCATCGCGGTGCCGTCACCGGCTGATGTTCCACGCCGCCATGCGCTCGGCGAAGAAGCCGTCGGCGTGGCGCAGCGCGATCCAGTGGTTCACGAAGTTGATCCAGACCTGATCGCTCTGCGGCAACAGGAACGCGCCGGGGCGCTCGGCGCGCGGCTCGTCGACGGCCACGACCGCGAGGTCGGGGTAGGTGGTGGTGAGCTGGGCGGCGTCGACGTTGCTGGTGATGGTAGCGGTGGCGCGGCCGGCGATGACCTCCTGATAGCCCCGCGCCGGGGCCTCGACGGTGACGATCTCGGCGGTCTCGAAGAACGCCCTGGCCTGCTGCTCGAAGACGGTGCCGAGCGTGACCGCGATCCGCACGCCGTCGCGATCGAGGTCGTCCCAGCTCGCGAAGTCCTCGACCTCGGCGGCGCGGGTCACCGGCACGGTCGCGAACGTCACGTAGGGATCGCTGAAGCCGGCCACCGCGGCGCGGTCGACGGAGACGGAGGCGCTGGTGGTGATGTCGTACTTGTCGGCGACGACGCCCGCGACCAACGTCTTCCAGTCGGTGGGGACCCATTCGATCGCCACCCCCATGTCGGCGGCGAGGCGCTCGACCGCGTCGATGTCGTAGCCCTGGTAGTCCCCCGTCGCCGGGTCCTTGAAGCTCATCGGCTTGAAGTCGCCGGTGGTGCCGACCCGGAGCGTGCCGCTCTCCAGCACGCGCTCCAGCCGGCTCTCCTGGGCCGCCGCCGGCAGCGTCGCCGCCGCCACCGTGATGCCGACCACCGCCACCATCTGATACATCCCGGTCTCTCCCGCTCGCGCCGTCGACCACGCCCACCGCGGCCGCGGATCACGCCCGGCGCTCGTCACGATCACGAGGAACCTGCGTGGATGATCGAAAGCCGTCGACCCCCCGCACCGGCACGCCGGCCGATTTCGCCGTGGGCCTGGGCCCTGCTCGCCGCCGCCGTCGCGCTCGGTCTGATCGTGGCCTACGCCGCCGGCCGCGAGGACGGCTACCGCTGGGGCTGGTACGTGGTCTCGCCGTGGACCGAGACCGGACGCGACAACCTCGCCTTCCTGGCGGGCGGCCTCGCCGTCACCCTCCAGATCTCGCTCCTCGCCACGCTGCTGGCGGTGGTGCTGGGGCTGCTGATCGCCCTGCCGGGGCTGTCGGCGGATCCGTGGGCGCGGCGCTTCAACCGCGTCTTCGTCGAGGTCTTCCGCGCCGTCCCCGCGCTGGTGATGCTGCTCTGGGTGCACTACGGCCTGCCGGTGCTCTTGGGCGTCAACTTCGACGTCTTCACCTCCGGGGTGATCGGCCTCGCGCTGACCGAGGCCGCCTTCATGGCCGAGGTCTTCCGCGCCGGCATCCAGTCGATCGAGCGCGGCCAGCACGAGGCCGCCCGCGCGCTCGGGCTCTCGCGGTTCCAGCGCCTGCGCTTCGTCGTCCTGCCGCAGGCGACCCGCCGGATCCTGCCCGCCCTCGGCAACCAGTTCGTCATCGTCGTCAAGATGAGCGCGCTGGTCTCGGTGATCGGCCTCGCCGACCTCACCCGCCGCGCCAACGAGCTGGTGACCACGCTCTACCGCCCGCTCGAGGTCTACACCTTCCTCGTGCTGGAATATCTCGTCCTGGTGCTGGTGATCTCGTGGGCGGTGCGCCGGCTGGAACGGCGCCTCGGTGCCGGCGACGCGGGCTAATGCAGCGGCGCTCGCGCCCTTGCGCTAGCCCTCGGCGAGCGCGCCGCGGTCGCGAAAGAGCGCCTGGACCGCCGCCACCTCAGCCTCGAGGGCGCGCAGCGCGGTGATGCTGGGGCTCTTCTGCTCCTGCTCGGCGGCGAGGCGGGCGACCACCACGGCGCCGATGTTGGCGCTCGCGCCCTTGAGGGCGTGGGCGGCGCGCTGCCACTCGCCGGCGTCGTCGCCGGCCCGGCGCAGGCGCGCGAGGTAGAGTTGCGCGGTCTCGACGTAGAGCGCGGCGAGCTCGCGTTCGAGGGCGGCGTCGCCCTGGGTGAAGCCTTCGAGCCGATCGAGGTCGACGATGGTGGGCTCGGCGGCGGGGCCGTCGGTCACGGCGGTCCTTCGCGTTGACGTCGACGAGAAGCGGTGACGGCCGGCAGGACTACGCGCCCGCGGCGGGCGGTTCAAGCGCCGGCGCGAGTTCGCCCGCGAGTCGCGCCGCCAGGCGGGCGTTGGCCAGCACCAGCGCGCGGTTGGCGTCGACCGTGCGCCCGGCGCTGAGCCGCGCCATCTCCGCCAACACGAAGGGGGTGACCGCGGCGCCGACGATCCCCTCGCGGTCGGCGCGCGCCTGCGCCGCCTCGGTCCAGCCCGCCAGCTCGGCCTGGTCGAGCGCGACCGGCGGGGGTCGCGCCACCACCACGCCCCCGCCGCCGAGCGCCCAATGGGTCCGGACCAGCGCCGCCAGCCGCGCCGCCGTGTCGACGCGCGGCACGGTCAGGCCGGAATCGGCGAGATAGAACGCCGGCCAGCGCGCGCTGCGCCAGCCCAGCACCGGCACCGAGCGGCTCTCCAGCCATTCGAGCGTCGCCGGCAGGTCGAGGATCGACTTGGCGCCGGCGCAGACGACCACGGCGCGGGTGCGGGCCAGCGTTTCGAGATCGGCGGAGACGTCGAAGCTCGCCCCGGCGCCACGGTGGACGCCGCCGATGCCGCCGGTGGCGACGACCGGGATGCCGGCGGCGGCGGCCAGGCTCAAGGTACCGGAGACGGTCGTACCGCCCGACGCCCCCTCGGCGGCGAGCCGGGCGAGATCGCGCCGGGCCGCCTTGGCCGCGGGCGGCTCGCCGGCGAGCCCGACCAGCGCGGCGTCGTCGAGCCCGACGCGCAGCTCGCCGCCGACGACGGCGGTGAGCGCCGGCACCGCCCCGCCCTCCGCCACCGCCGCGGCCATCGCCCGGCCCACCTCGAGGTTGGCGGGGCGCGGCAGGCCGTGGGCGACGATCGAGGTTTCGAGCGCCACCACCGGCCGGCCGGCGGCGCCCGCGGCGGCGACCTCGTCGGCGATGTGAACGCTGGCTTGCCCGCGCTGCGGCATTCGGGATACCCGTCCTAGGACCGGGCGGTCGATCGGACCAGCCTACACCGATGCGACGCCGTTGCGACAGAAGGATCCCGGCCATGCCCCATCCCGCCACCCGCCCGCGCGCGTTCGAACTGCTGGCGCCGACGGCGATGGGCGAGGCCGACCGGCGAACCATCGCCGGCGGTGTCCCCGGCACCACCCTGATGGAGACCGCCGGCGCCGCGGTCGCGGCGCGCGTGCGCGACCTCTGGGACGGCGGCACCGTGGTGGTGCTCGCAGGCCCCGGCAACAACGGCGGCGACGGCTTCGTCGCCGCGCGCGTGCTCGCCGAGTGGGGCTTCGACGTCCGCCTCCACCTCCGCGGCGACGTCGCCGCGCTCGAGGGCGACGCCGCCACCGCCGCCGCCCGCTTTGAGGGCGCCGTGCGGCCCTTGGCGGAGCCCGACCTCGACGGCGCCGGGATCGTCGTCGACGCGCTGTTCGGCGCCGGGCTCACCCGCGCGCTGCCCGACGACGTCGCGCGCTGGGTCGACGCCGTCGCCGCCGCCGACCTCGCCGTCGTCGCGGTCGACCTGCCGTCGGGAGTGAACGGCGCCAACGGCCGGATCGAAGGGGCCGCCTTCGCGGCGGTCGAGACGGTCACCTTCGCCCGCCCCAAGCCCGGCCATTTCCTGCTGCCGGGCGTCGAGCGGCGGGGCGGGCTCACCGTCGTCGACATCGGCCTCGACCCGACGGCGCTCGCCGCGGCCCACCGCGAAGCCCAGCCGCCGGTGTGGTGCAACCTCCCCGCGCTGTGGGCCGACGCCCGCCCGCGCCCGGCGGCGGCCGACCACAAATACCGCCGGGGCCACGCCAACATCGTGGCGGGAACGCTGGAAACCGGGGGCGCGGCGCGGCTGGCGGCCAAGGCGGCGCTCGCCGCCGGCGCGGGGCTGGTGACCGTGTTGTCGCCGCCCGACGCGGTGGCGACCCACGGCTCGCGGCTCGACGCCGTCATGGTGCGGGCGACGGCGGACGACGACCTCGCCGCCTGGCTCGCCGACGAGCGGCGCAACGCCTGGCTCCTGGGGCCGGGCGGCGGGGTCGGCGCCGCCTTGCGCGCCAAGGTGGAAGCGGTGCTCGAGCGCGGCCGCGCCGCGGTGCTCGACGCCGACGCGCTCACCAGCTTCGCCGACGACGCCGAGGGCCTCGCCGCGGCCGTCCGCGGCCCGGTCGTGCTCACCCCGCATCTCGGCGAGGCGGCGCGGCTGTGGTCGCTCGGCGGCGACAAGCTCGCCGATGCGCGCGGCCTCGCCGCCGCCACCGGGGCGACGGTCCTGCTGAAGGGGTTCGACACCGTCGTCGCCGCGCCGGACGGCCGCGCCGCGATCGCCGTCAACGGCTGCGCGGCGCTCGCCACCGCCGGCGCCGGCGACGTCCTCGCCGGCATGGTCACCGCGCATCTCGCCCAGGGCCTCGCCCCCTTCGAGGCCGCCGCCGCCGCGGTCTGGCTGCACAACGAAGCGGCCCGCGTGCGCCCCCACGGCTTGACGGCCGATCAATTGGTGGGCCATGTCGCCGACGCCGTTGCCGCGCTCGATGCTGTCGTGTGAGGGTCGCGCCGTCGACGTACCACTGCTCGCGATTGCGCATTTTTTCGAGATCACAGAATCAACTTGGGTGCGTCGAGCTATCGACCGAGTGCCGCCGAGCCGCAGCCGTCGAGCCACCGCCGCGAGCCTCGTCGCCGGCGTGCGCCGCCGGCCCGCGCCGCCATGAGCCCCGCCGCCCGTCCGCTCGTCGAGATCCTGGCGGTCGCCGGCATCGGCGGCATCGCCCTGCGCCGCGCCGCCGAGGACGGCGCCTTCCGCATCGCCGAGCACAACGAGCTCGCCGCGCGCTGGCTCGGCCTGGACCGCGGCGGCGCCCGCGGCACCGGCCTCGAGCGGCTGTGGCAGCGCGCCGACGAGATGACCACCTGGGCCGAGCTGGTGCTCGCCCTCGAACGCGGCACCACCTTCGAGACCCGGCTGCCGGCGCGCGCGGACGGCCGCCCGGCGCTCACCGTCGTCGGCGCGCCGGCACCGCAGGAAAGCTTCTGGCTGGTGCTCACGCCGGCCGAGGGCGCGCCACCGCCGACACCCGCCGCCGCCGCCGAGCCCGATCTGCTCGACGCCGTCGGAGCGGTGCTCGAGGACGTCCTCTACGTCTTGGAGCTGGATCTCGACTGCCGGCTGGCGGTGACCTGGACGCTGGGGCCGGTGAACGCCCTCGTCGGCGCGGTGCCCTCCGGCGGCACCAGCTGGGCGGAGGTCGTCGCCGTCGACGACCGCGCCGCCTGGCGCGACCGCAACCTCGCCGTCCTCACCGGGCGGCCGGCGACCTGCCGCTACCGCCTGCGCGCCCGCAACGGCGACGACGTGGTGGTCGAGGATCACGCCGTGCCCCGCCGCGACGACGCCGGTCAGGTGTGCGGGCTGGTCGCGCGGGTGCGCCGTATCGCCGAGCCACCATCGCTCGAGCCGGGACCCGCCCCCGCGGCGGCGAGCGAGCCCGGCCTGGCGGCGCTGGCCCGGCGTGCCGAGGCCCGCCTGGTCGCCCGCCTGGACGCCGAGGGCGGGGTGCTGCAGGTGCTCCACGCCCCCGCCGACGGCGACGACGGCGGCGACGCCGACGGCGCCGAGCGCGGCGCGCGCGAGGCGCTGATGGCGGCGCTGGCGGCCGCCCGCGGGCAGCTCGCCGCGCTGATCCGCGAAGCCGACCCGCTCGCCGAGGCGTCGGCGCTCGACCTCGCCGGCGAACCGGCGGAACTCGTGCCGTTGGGCGACGGCACGGCGCTCCTGATCGTCGACGCCCCGGCGCCGGCGCCCGCGGGCCTCGCCGAGACGCCGCCCGCGCCCCGCGATGCGGCGGCGGCGGAAAGCGAGGCCGAACGCTGGTGGCCGGTCCTCGAGACCGTGGTCGACGGCATCATCACCTGCGACGCCAAGGGCATCGTCGGCGGGCTCTCGCACTCGGCGGCGCGCCTCTTTCGCACGACCTCGGCCGAGGCGGGTGGCCGCCCCCTCGACGAGCTGGTGAGCGTGCCGCCCGGCGAGGAAAGCGATCTCGTGGCGATGCTCCACGACGCGGCGGAGAGCGGTCAACGGCTGGGCGAACTGGTGGCGCGGCGCGAGGGCGGCGAGATCGTGCCGATCGAGGTCACGGTGAGCCGCCTCGCCGGCGGCGAGCGCGCCGGCCTGCTGGTGACCGTGCGCGACGTCACCGCTCGGCGCGAGGCCGAGGAGACCATCCGCCGCCTGGCCTCACGCGATCCGCTCACGGGCCTGCCCAACCGCTTGTTGTTCGACGACCGCCTCACCCAGACGGTCGAGCGCGCCCGCCGCAACCCGCAGGAATTCGCGGTCATGCTGTTGGACCTGGACCGCTTCAAGCTGGTCAACGAGAGCCTCGGCATGGCCAAGGGCGATCAGCTGTTGCGCGAGGTGGCGCGCCGGCTGGTGCTGGTGCTGCGCCGCTCGGACACGGTGGCGCGGCTGGGCGGCGACGAGTTCCTGTTGCTGCTGCCGGGCTGCCGCGGGGCGGAGGCGGCGGCCAAGGTGGCCCAGAAGATCCTCGACGTCATGCGCCAGCCCTACGCCGTCGACGGCCAGGAGCTCAGCGCCACCGCCAGCGTCGGCATCGCGCTGTTCCCGCACGACGGCTCGGACGCCGAGACCCTGGTTCGCAACGCCGACACCGCGCTCTACCGCACCAAGGAGCAGGGCCGGAACAGCTACCAGTTCTACACCGGCGACATGAACGCCCGCGCCTTCGAGCGCCTGGTCCTGGAGACCCAGCTCCGGCGCGCGCTCGAGCGCGGGGAGCTGGCGCTGCACTTCCAGCCGCTGGTGAGCGCGGAGACCGGCGCGATCACCGCCGTCGAGGCGCTGGTGCGCTGGTTCCACCCCGAGCTCGGCCGGGTGCCGCCCGGCGAGTTCATCCCGCTCGCCGAGGAGACCGGGCTCATCCTGCCGATCGGCCAGTGGGTGCTGACCGAGGCCTGCCGCCAGGTGCGCGAGTGGCAGCGGCTGGGCTTCGCCGAGCTCCGCCTCGCCGTGAACCTGTCGGGGCGGCAGTTCAAGCAGCGCAACCTGGTCGACATCATCCGCCGCGTCCTGCAGGCCACCGGCATGCCGGCGGATCTGTTGGAGCTGGAGCTCACCGAGAGCGCCTTGATGGAGGACGTCGGCGAGAGCGTCTCGCGCCTGCAGGCGATCCACGATCTGGGGGTGCAGTTCGCCGTCGACGACTTCGGCACCGGCTATTCGTCGCTCGCCTATCTCAAGCGCTTTCCGATCCGCTGTCTGAAGATCGACCGCTCGTTCGTGAAGGACGTGACGACCGACCCCAACGACGCCGCCATCGCCCAGGCCATCGTCGCGCTCGCGGAGATGATGAAGATCTCGGTGGTGGCCGAGGGCGTCGAGACCCGCGAGCAGCTGGCGATGATCCGCCGCTTTCGCTGCCACGAACTGCAGGGCTTTTTGTTCTGCGGGCCGCAGGCACCGGACGAGATGCTCGAGCTACTGCGCTCGGGCCGCCGCCTCGAGGTCGACGCCGAGCCGGCGGACTGAGCGCCGGCCGTCCGCTATCCCCCCGCCGCCGGCGCCGGTGCCGCGCGGGCGTCGGCCTCGGGCTCGCGCGCCGGCGTGCAGCGCCCGATCGAGCCTTCGCCGCAGGTGGTCTCGCCGTCGACCCAGGTGGCGCCGGTGAGCCGCGCATAGAGGAAGTCGGTGTCGCGCAACGTCGCGCCGGTGAAGTCGGCGCCGCGCAGATCGGCGCGGAAGAACCGCGTCATGTAGAGGTTGGCGCCTTGGAACGACGCGCCTTGCAGATCGGCGCGGGTGAAGTCGGTCTCGACCAGCGAGGCGTCGTCGAGGCGGACGTCGCGCAGGGTGGCGGAGACGAACTTGGCCTTGCGGGCGTCGACGTCGACGAGGACCGCTTCGGTGAGGTCGGCGCGCTTGAAGGAGGCGTAGCGCAGATCGCCGCCGGTGAGATCGACCCCGGCGAGATCGCTGCCGTCGAGCTGACAGCGGCCGTAGTCGACCCCCGGTGCCGGCACGTCGCTGCAACCGGCCGCAGCGTCTCCCGCCGCGAGCAGCAGCGCGAGGCCCGCGGCGCGGCCGGCGAGAGCTAGGTTCATGGCACGACCTTCTTCGACATAGCGCTCCGTCATTTAGCGTCGCAGCGGCTCGAAATCCACCGCGGCCGGCGGTGGCGTGCCGTCGATGCGGCGCAGCGGACCACCGAACAGCTCCAGGAAGGCCGCTTCGAGCGCGGCGTCGACCACCGCCGGCGCGCTCGGCCGTCCCAGCGCCGCCAGCGAGGTCACCCCGAAGTCGCGGATGCCGCAGGGCACGATGCCGGCGAAACGCGCCAACTCGGGGTCGGCGTTCAAGGCGACGCCGTGCAGGCTCACCCAGCGCTTGAGCCGCACCCCGACCGCGGCGATCTTGGCTTCGCCGCCGGGGACCTCGACCCAGATGCCGATCCGCCCGGCGCGGCGCTCGCCGATCACGTCCAGGCGGGCGAGCGCGGCGATCAGCCAGTCCTCCAGCGCCTGCACATAGGCCCGGACATCGGGCTTGCGCCGCTTGAGGTCGAGCATGACGTAGCCCACCCGCTGACCGGGGCCGTGGTAGGTGAAACGGCCGCCGCGGCCGGTGCGGTGAACCGGCACGCCGCGGGTGTCCAGGAGCTCGTCCGCCGCGGCGCTGGTGCCGGCGGTGTAGACGTGGTCGTGCTCGAGCAGCCAGACCCGCTCCGGC
>JAAAPF010000345.1 GCA_009908425.1 Alphaproteobacteria bacterium | reverse complement strand
ACCGCCGGCGCCGAGGCGGCCCCCGCGCCCGGCCGGTCGCGGTCGTTGACGCCGCCGCCGGCGTGGGCCGCCGCGGCGGCGCCGGCGTCGCCGGTCGCCGTCGCCGAGCGGGCGACGGCGCTGCCCGCCCAGGAGGTGACGGCGTCGATCGACGTCCTCGTCCACCACCGCGGCGCCGACGCCGCGGTCGCCGCCCGTGCCGGCGAGATCGCCGCGCGGCTGCGCGGTCTCGGCGCCAGCGTCGAGCTGCTCGACGCCGGTGAGCTGGTCGTGAGCGCCGATCGCTTGCGTTTCTTCTTTCCCGCCGACGCCGCGGCGGCGGAAGTCCTGGTCGAGGCCCTGCCGGCCACGAGGCTGCAGGACTTCACGCACTACACCCCGACGCCCACCCCCGGCACCCTCGAGCTGTGGCTCGCCAGCGAGCCGTCGCGGTGAGGCCGCCGGCCGCGTCCGCCCCCTGCTCAGGCGTAGACGATCCGCGGCGCCGGCTTGCGCTCGGCGCCCTCGAGGCGGTCGACGACGTTGCGGGCGAGCTCCATGTACGCTTGCGCCTGGGCGGTGTCGGGATCGGCCACCACCACCGGACGGCCGCTGTCGGAGAGCTCGCGGATCACCGGGTCGAGCGGGACCTCGGCCAGGAAGTCGACCTCCATCGCCGCCGCCGTCGTCCGTGCCCCACCGTAGGCGAAGATGTCGGTGCGGTGGCCGCAATTCGGGCAGCAGAAATAGCTCATGTTCTCGACGATCCCGAGGATCGGCACGTCGACCTTGCGGAACATGTTGACCGCCTTCTTGACGTCCAGAAGCGCGATGTCCTGCGGGGTCGAGACGATGACCGCACCGGCGAGCGGGACGCGCTGGGCCATGGTGAGCTGGGCGTCGCCGGTGCCGGGCGGCAGGTCGACCACCATGACGTCGAGCTCGCCCCAGGCGACGTCGCCCAGCATCTGCTGGATGGCGCTCTGCACCATCGGGCCGCGCCAGATCATCGGCGCGTCCTCGTCGACCAGAAAGCCCATGGACATGACCTTGACGTCGTGGGCGACCAGCGGTGCCAGCTTCTGCCCGTCGGGTGCGGCCGGCGGCCGACCGGAGAGGCCCGCCATCCGCGGCAGCGAGGGGCCGTAGATGTCGGCGTCCAGCAGGCCGGTGCGCAGCCCGAGGCGGGCGAGGCCCATCGCGAGGTTCACCGCGGTCGTCGACTTGCCGACGCCGCCCTTGCCCGACGCCACCGCGACGATCGCGCCCACACCTTCGGCCAGCGGTCGCTGCCGCGGTGCCTGCGCGGCGGCCTCCTGGCTGGGCGAGGTCGGGCGCGACGGCGCCGCGCCCTCCGGCGGGCCGGCGCGTTCGGCGGTGAGCACCGCCGTCACCGAGGTGACGCCCGCCAGCTCGCGGACCGCGGCTTCGGCGGCCTTGCGGACGGGCTCGAAGGCTTCGCCCTCCTCGGGCGCCACCTCGATGGCGAAGCCGACGTTGCTGTCCTTGACGACCAGGCCGGTGACCAGGCCGGCGGTGACGATGTCCTGCTCGGCGTCGGGCGGACGAATGCGACGCAACGCCGCCAGCACCGCCTCGCGATCGATCGCGCTCATGGTTGAACCCCTCTCGCCGTAGGCCGATATTGGCCTCACAGGTGCGCTAACGCATCACGTCTCGAACGACCATCGCGGAAGGACCGGGGATGCCCTGGAACAATCAAGGCGGCGGACGGTGGCAAGGGGGCCAGGGCCCCTGGGGCGGCCGCCCGTCCGGCGGCGGACCCTCGGGCGGCGGAGGCGGCGGTCAGCAGCCCCCCGATCTGGAGGAACTGATCCGCAAGACTCAAGAGAAGGTCAAGCAGTGGTTCCCCGGCGGTACCGGCGGTGGCGGTGGCGGCTTCGGCAGCCGCCGGGTGTTCGTGATCGGTGCGGCGGTGCTGGTGGCGCTTTGGCTGTTGTCGGGCTTGTACCGGGTCCAGCCGGCCGAGCGCGGCGTCGAGCTGATGTTCGGGCAGTTCTACGAGGTCACCGAGCCGGGCCTGCGCTACGCCATCCCCAGCCCGGTCCAGACCGTGTTCACCCCGGACGTCGAGCGCGTGAACCGGGTCGAGATCGGCTTTCGCTCCGGCCCGGGCGGGACCAGCGGCTCGGTGCGCGAGGTCTCCGGCGAGAGCCTGATGCTGACCGGCGACGAGAACATCGTCGACATCAACTTCGTGGTGCTGTGGAAGATCTCGGTGCCGCAGGACTTCCTCTTCAACGTCCGTGACCCCGAGGGCACGGTCAAGGCGGCCGCCGAGAGCGTCATGCGCGAGATCATCGGCCAGACGCCGATCGCCACCGCCACCACCGAAGGCCGCGGCGTCATCGAGACCGACGCCCGCGCCCAGCTCCAGAGCCTCCTCGACAGCTACGGCGCCGGCATCCTCGTGACCGAAATCCAGCTGCAGAAGGCCGACCCGCCGGGCGACGTCATCGAGGCCTTCCGGGACGTTCAGCGCGCGCAGGCCGACCGCGAGCGGCTGCAGAACGAGGCCGAGGCGTTCGCCAACGACATCATCCCGCGCGCCCGCGGCGAGGCCGAGCGGATCCTCCAGGAGGCCGAGGCCTACAAGCAGACGGTCGAGGCGCGAGCCTCCGGTGAGGCGTCGCGGTTCAACGCGATCTACACCGAATACGCCAACGCCCGCGAGGTGACGGCGCGACGGATGTATCTCGAGACGATGGAATCGGTGCTCCGCGACATGAACAAGCTCGTGATCGACGGCCAGGCCAGCGGCGGCTCCGGCGTCGTCCCCTATCTACCGCTGCCCAACCTGCAGGAACGGCCGGTGCGCCAGACCTCGGCGACCGGCGGCGACAGCGGCGGCGGCGGGTCGTCGGCCGCGTCGATGCAGACCAGCGGCGGGAGCCAGTGACCATGAACCGCAACGCCATCATCGGGCTGGGCGTCGGCGCGGCGCTGCTCCTGACCGCGCTCGCCTCCGCCTTCACCGTCAACGAAGCCCAGCAGGCGCTGGTGCTCCGTTTCGGCGCGGTGCAGCGCTCGATCCAGCAGGCCGGCCTCTACTTCAAGGTCCCGCTGATCGACAGCGTCAACTACATCGAGCGCCGCGTGTTGGCGTTCGACGTCCAGCCCCAGGAGCTCATCCTGGGCGACCGCAAGCGGCTCGTCGTCGACAGCTTTGCGCGCTACCGCATCGTCGACCCCGAGCTGTTCTATCAGCGCGCGCGCACCGAAGCCGCGCTGCAGGGGCAGATGCAGCCGATCTTGAACTCGGCGATGCGTAACGTCCTCGGCGAGGTGCCGCTGTTCACGGTGCTCTCCGCCAACCGCGACGAGCTGATGAACCGCATCGAAGGGCGCGCCAACCAGGCGATGGCCAATTTCGGCGTCGACGTCGTCGATGTCCGGATGAAGCGCGCCGACCTGCCGGAGGAGAACAGCCAGGCGATCTTCCGGCGCATGCGCAGTGAGCGCGAGCGCGAGGCCCGCGAGCTACGCGCCCAGGGTGAGGAGCTGGCGGCCCGTATCCGGGCGCGGGCCGACCGGGAGCGCGCGGTACTGCTCGCCGAGGCCCGGCGGGACTCCGAGATCCTGCGTGGTGAAGGCGATGCCGAAGCGGTGAAGATCTTCGCCGACGCCTTCGGCCGCGACCCCGACTTCTTCGGGTTCTACCGCTCGATGCAGGCCTATCGCAACGCGCTCGGCGCCGAGTCGACCCAGTTCGTGATGTCGCCGTCCACCGAGTTCTTCCGCTACTTCGACCGGGGCGCGCTCCAGGCGGTGGTGCGCGGCGGCCAGGATCCGGTGGTCCCCGAGGAGGCGCCGGGCGATACCGAGGCCCGGGCGCCTGCGCCGAACGGCGCCGGTGACGACGCCGCCGGCGGCGACGATCAGGCGCTCTTGAACCGCCTGCGCGACGAAGCCGCGCAAACCGTGCTGCAGGGGGAGGCGAACGCGGCGGGCGAAGCGTCCGCCGAGCGATGAGCCGCGCGGGTGACGCCGCCGCGGATCGATGATCGATCTCGCGGTGGCGCTCGCCCTCGTCCTCGTCATCGAGGGCCTGTTGTGGGCGGCTTTTCCTGATCGGATGAAGGACGTGGCGGCCCAGGCTGCGACCTTGCCGTCGTCGCTCTTGCGCCGGGTCGGCCTCGTCGCCATGGCTGTCGGGGTGGTGATAGTGTGGTTCGTCCGCGGCGGCTGAAGGCGGCGGCTCGCGGAGGGCGGCGCCCGGTGCGGTCGGCGCGGTGCGCCGGGTGGCCATGGTGTGGAGGAACGACCCCGAGATGTTGGCAGTGGTAACGAAGTCGGCCCGGCGGCGCGCGCAGGCCGTGGGTTGGGCGTTGGCGGTGCTCGTCGGACTGCTCGCGACCGCGCCCCAGACCGCGCGAGCCCAAGCGCTGCCCCCCGGCGCCGGCTTCGCCGATCTGGTCGAGCGGGTGTCGCCCGCCGTCGTCAACGTCTCCTCCACCCGCGATGTCGACGGGGTTCAGGGCCCGGAATTCCCGGTGCCCGAATTTCCCCCGGGCTCGCCGTTCGAAGAGTTCTTCCGCGACTTCTTCGACCGCGAGCAGCGGCCGGACCGCCCGCGCCGGCGCGAGAGTTTCTCGCTCGGTTCCGGCTTCGTGGTCGATCCCGAGGGCTACGTCGTCACCAACAACCACGTCATCGCCGAGGCCGACGAGATCACCGTCATCTTCGCCGACGAACGCGAGTATCCGGCGGAGGTCGTCGGCCGCGACTCGAAGACGGACCTGGCGCTGTTGAAGATCGAAGGGGACGAACCCTTCGTCCACGTCGAATGGGCCGACAGCGACGACATCCGGGTCGGCGACTGGGTGATCGCGATCGGCAATCCGTTCGGGCTGGGCTCGACCGTGACCGCCGGGATCGTGTCGGCGCGGGGCCGCGACATCCGCGCCGGGCCCTACGACGACTTCATCCAGGTCGACGCCGCAATCAACCGCGGCAATTCGGGGGGCCCGAGCTTCACGCTCGACGGCGAGGTGCTGGGCGTCAACACCGCCATCTTCTCGCCCTCCGGCGGCAATGTCGGGATCGGTTTCGCGATCCCCGCCAACCTCGCCCGCCCGGTGATCGACTCGCTGAAGGAGACCGGTCGGGTCGCGCGGGGCTGGCTCGGCGTGCGCATCCAGTCGGTGACCCCCGACATCGCCGAGAGCCTCGGTCTGCCCGACGACGAGGGCGCGCTGGTCGCGAGCGTGACGGCGGGCGGACCGGCGGACGAGGCCGACATCCGGCCCGGCGACGTCATCATCGCCTTCAACGGGCAAAAGATCGAGAAGATGCGCGGCCTGCCGCGCATCGTCGCCGAGACCGAGATCGGCAAGGAGGTGGTGGTCGATCTCTGGCGGCGCGGTGAACGGATCGAGGTGGCGGTCACCCTCGGCGAGCTGCCCAGCGATCGCGAGCTCGCGCAGATGGACCAGAACGGCGCGGAGGGTGCGCCCACCGACCGCGCCGAGTTCAACTCGCTGGGGTTGACCGTGGCGACGATCACCGAGGCGTTGCGGGACGAGTTCGACCTCGCGGCCGACACCTCCGGCGTGGTCGTCGTCGACGTCGCGCCGGAGGGCCCGGCCGCGGCCGAGGAGTTGAGCCCCGGCGACGTCATCGTCGACGTCGACCAGGACCCGGTGTCGTCGCCGGCCGACATGGCGACCGCCGTCGAGGCCGCGCGCGACGAGGGCCGGCCCTCGGTGCTGCTGTTGATCTCGCGGCAGGGCGACCACCGCTTCGTGGTGCTGCGGTTCGAAACCTGAGCGGCGCGGCGCGGGGCAGGGGAGCGGACGCCGGCGTCGCCCGCCCCGAAGCGACGGTGCGGCGACCGGCTCAAGCGGGGGCGGCGACGGGGTGCGGGCGGCGGCGATCGGTCCGCACGGTCCACGCCAGCAGGCCCACCACCACGACGACGCCGGCCACGTCGACCGCGAGGTGGGCGGGCCAGATCGCGGCGACCCCGGCGGCGAAGGCGACCGCCCTCAGCGGCCAGTTGAGCGGCGCCTCCATGCAGCCCTGCAGCGCGGCGGCGATGCCGTAGATGCCGACGAGCGCGAAGGCGAACACTTCGAGCGCCTCCAGCGGCGTGCCGCCGACGAGCGGGGTGTAGGCGAACAGCACCGGCACGATGTAGAGGCCCTTGGCGATCTTCCAGCTCTGAAAGCCGGTGATCATCGGCGGCGCCTTGGCGATGGCCGCGGCGGTGAACGACGCCAGACACACCGGCGGCGTGACGTTCGAATCCTGGCTCAGCCAGAAGATGATGAGGTGGGCCGCCAACAGCGCCGAGGTCACGAGCGCGGGGTCGAGCAGCTGGTCGCGCAGGCTGAAACGCACCTCCTGCGGCAGCTGCGCCAGCAGCTGGCGGGCCTCGTCGAGCGCCAGGGTCTGGCCGCCGAGGCCGGCGAGCTCCGGCGAGGCGAGGGCGAGAAGCGGCGCCGTGCTCGCCGGCACGCCCTCGGTCACGAAGATCTGGACGAGATGGTTGTCGCCGATCATGCCGGCGAGCGCCGGCGCCGACAGCGTGGCCAGGACGATGTAGGCGGCGGTGACCGGCAACCCCATGCCCAGCACCAGCGACGCCAGACCGATCAGCGCGATCGCGATCAGCAGGTTGCCGCCGGCCCAATCGGCGATCATCAGCGAGAAGGTGTTGCCGATCCCGGCGGTGGCGATGACGTTGACCACCAGGCCCACCGAGCACAGCAGCACCGCGGTCAGCACCATGTTGCGGGCGCCCAGGGCGAGGGCGTCCAACACCGCCCGCGGGCCCATCGGATGACGGGTGAGCCAGCTGGAGACGACGATGGCGGCGATGCCGACGACGGCGGCGTAGGTCGGCGTGAAGCCGGCGACGAGCATCGCGATCAGGACCGCGATCGGGATGACGAAGCTCGCCCCGGCGTTCAAGAACGCTTCGCCGAGCGACGGGCCGTCGCCGACGGTGGCCCGCAGATCCTGCCGCTTGGCCTCGATGCGGACGAAGTAACCGACCGAGGCGAAGTAGAGCAGCGCCGGCAACAGCGCCACCGCGATGATCACCTCGTAGGAGATCTGGGTGTAGCTCGCCATCACGAAGGCGCCCGCACCCATGATCGGCGGCATCAGCTGGCCGCCGGTGGAGGCCGAGGCCTCGACGCCGCCGGCGAAGCCGGCCGGGTAGCCGTTGCGCTTCATCAAGGGGATGGTGATGACGCCCGTCGACGCGGTGTTGGCGACCACCGAGCCGGAGATCGTGCCGGTCAGCCCCGAGGCGATGACGGCCACGAGGCCGGGCCCGCCGACCAGCCGGCCCGCCACCGCGCGGGCGAGGTCGATGACGAACTCGCCGGCGCCCGAGCGCAGGAGAAAGGCGCCGAAGATGATGAACAAAAAGACGTAGGTCGACGAGATCCGTGCGATGGTGCCGAACAGCGCGTCGTCGCCGTAGATCGAGCGGAAGAGCACGGTCTCCCAGGAGAGCCCGCGGAAGCTGAAGACGCCGCCGACGAACTGACCCCACCAGCCGACATAGGTGATCGCGACGACGATCAGCAGCGGGATGATCAGACCGGTGGTGCGGCGGGTGAACTCGACGGCGCCGACGATGACGACGACGGCGGCGAGCCAGTCCTGCGACGCCAGCCGCACCCCGCGGTCATAGATGGCGCTCTCCGACAACGCCAGATGCAGCGCCGCGGCGGCGACCGCGAGGCCGAGGGCGAGATCGGCCCACAGCCAGGCCCGGCTCTCCTTGACGACGCGGCGATCGAGGATCGGGAAGTAGACCGCGCAGAGCACGACGAAGCCGGCGAAGTGCAGGGCGTTGCGCAGCAATTCGCCGACGTCGCCCACGAACGCGAAATAGAGGTGCGCCAGCGAGATCAGGACGGCGAAGGCGGTGACGATCCGGCGCCACCAGCCGTGCAGCTCACGGACGACGCTGCCGCCGGCCTCGTCACCGCCGGGCGCGTCGTCGCCGCCGGGGGTGTCGCCGGCGGGGGCGGGGCGGGTGGAAGCGCTGCCGCGGTCGCCGTCCGGCGTCGTCGCCATCGCGCGGCCCTCCCGTTGCGCCCGGACGCCGGGGCCGCCCCGCCCGGATGGACGCGACGGCCGCGGCGGCGGCGCCGTGTCAGTCGGCGATCAGGCGCTCGGGGATGTCGAGCCCGGCCTCCTCGAAGTACCGCGCCGCACCCGGGTGCAGCGGGAACGGTAGCCCGGCGAGGGCGGCTTCGAGGCTCATCGCGTTGGTCGCCGGATGGATCGCCTGCAGGAACGGCAGGTTCTCGAAGACGGTCTTGGTGAAGCGGTAGACGTGCTCCTCGGGGACGTCGTCGCGCACCGCCAGGAAGTTCGGCTGGGCGATGGTGCGGATGTCCTCCTCCTGGTTGGGATAGGTCCCGGCCGCGATGACGTAGCGTGTCCACAGGCCCTTGTCGCCGTCGGCGGTCGCGAGTTCCTCGTCGGTGACCTCGAGCACGGTGAAGCTGTCGCCGGCGGCGGCGAGCAGCCGGCTGATCGCGCCCACCGGCGGGCCGCCCGGCACGCCGATGCCGGCGACCTGGCCGTTCTGCAGCGCCTCGGCGGAAGGGGTGTAGCCGGCGTAGAGCAGGTCGTAGTCGTCGTCGATGTCGATACCGAAGCCTTCCAACAGGGTCCGGTTCGAGCCGATGGTGCCGGAGTTGCGGCGGCCCATCGCCATCGCTTCGCCGGTCATGTCGACGAGGTCGGTGAGCGTGCCGTCCTGGACGTGCGCGTTCGCGACGACGAAGTGTTCGACGTTCTGCCACAGCATGCTGACCGCGCGCAGGTTCTCCTGCGGCTCCTCGACCGGGCCGGTGCCGGTGCGGGCGTAGTAGCCGAAGAGCCCCTGCAGGATGGCGAACTGCGCCTCGTCCTCGCGCAGCAGCCGGACGTTCTCGCCCGAGCCGGCGGAGTTGATCGCCGACATACCGATGCCGTGATCGGGTTGCAGCTTGACCTTGGTCAGGGTCGAGAGCGCGACGCCGACCGGGTAGTAGGTGCCGCCGGTCGATGCGGTGGACAGGATGTAGTTGGTGTCGTCCTGCGCGGCGGCGCCGCCGGCGAGGGCGAGCGAACCGGCGAGGGCGAGCGCGCCGGCCGCGGCGCGCAGGGGGTGACGGCGTTGCATGTGGCCTCCCTTCGGACGATGCCGGCCCGGCTTCACCGAGCCGGTCGTTCACACCGACCAAAGTCCTTAGCCGATCGCCCCTCCCGGGACCACCCCTCGAGCGTGCGGTCGCGAACGGCTAACAGCGCGCGGCCTTCGCGGCCGCGCGCCGTCGTCGGAGGGTCGGGGGCGTCCCGCCGCGCGGTCAGTCGGCGTGCGCCGCCTCCTTTTCCGCCCGCTCGGGCACCACATCGTCGGCGTCGCCGACGTCGTCGGGCCGGGCGCACACCCCGACCTTGCGGCGGCCCTTCTTGCTGTAGTCGACGTCGGCGGCGAGATCCGGCCGCTCCGCCTTCAAGCGCTGGATCTCCTCCCGCGTCAGCACCTTGGTCTCGTCGAAGCCGAGATCGACCTCGGTCGAGAAGCCGCCCTTGTACTTCAACCGCTCCAGATCGTAGAATTTCTTGGTGGCGGTGGTCTTCGCGAACGCCTTGAGGCACCCCAACATGTACTTCCGCTTCGCCTTGTCCCGGATCCACGGATAGCTCAGGAAGGTCTTGCGGGCGTAGAAGCGCGCGTAGTTCTTCAAGACACCCTTGAGGACCTGCTCGCGGGTCATCTCCTCGGGCTGGATGATCGGGGTGACGAAGTTGTACTTGGAGTAGTCGCGGACCTCGACCTTGTCGCCGAGTTCCTCGAACAGCTCGGCGAACGGCCAGGGCGTGTACATGTTCCAGTTCGCCATGTCGACTTTCCAGTCGAGGGCGAGGCGGTAGGTCTCTTCGATGGTCTCGGGGGTCTCGCTCTCCAGACCCATGATGAACTGGGCCTCGGCGACGATGCCCTGGTCGCGCAACAGCTTGATGGCCAGCTTGTTCTGCTCGATCGTGGTCTGCTTGCGGAAGCGGTCGAGGTTGAGCTGCGCCGCCGCCTCGGTGCCGAGCGAGACGTGGATGAGCCCGGCCTCGCGGTAGAGCTTCAGGTGCTCGCGGTCGCGCAGGATGTCGGTGACCCGGGTGTTGATCCCCCACTGCACCGGCAGTTGCCGCGCCTTCAGCTCCTCGCACAGGGCGATGAACTTCTTGCGGTGGATCGTCGGTTCCTCGTCGGCGAGGATGAAGAACTCGACGTTGTGATCGCGCACCAGGGTTTCGACCTCGTCGACGAACTTCTTCGGATCCCGGACGCGGTATTTGCGCCAGAACTTCCACTGCGAGCAGAAGCGGCAGGTGAAGGGGCAGCCGCGGGCGAAGTTGGGGACGGCGACCCGGCAGTTCTTCGGGATGTAGATGTACTGATCCCAGTCCAGGATCGACCAGTCGGGCGTCAGGCTGTCGAGATCCTCGATCACCGGCTCGGCCGGGGTCGAGACCACCTTGTCGTCCTCGAGGAAGGCGATGCCCTTGATGGAGCGGCGCTGGTCGAGAACGGTGCCGCTTTGGATCGCGCTCAACAGGTTGACGGCGATGCGCTCGCCCTCGCCGCGGACGATGTAGTCGATCCAGGGCGCCTCGTTCAGCACCTGGCCGTACATGAAGGTCGGGTGGATACCGCCCAGCACGGTGACGCAGTTCGGCATGGCCTCGCGGGCGAGCTCCAGCGTCCGTTGGGCCTGGTAGATCATTGGCGTGATGGCGGTGGCGAGGACGACGTCCGGCGCGTTCTTGGTGATGATCGCGCGCAGGTCGTCGTCCTTGATGTCGTTGGTCATCGCGTCGATGAAACGGACATTCGTTATGCCCGCGCTCTTCAAGGCACCACCGATGTACGCGACCCAGCCCGGCGGCCAGTTGCCCGCGATCTCGGCACCGCCCGCGTGATAGTTCGGCTGGATCATCATCACGCGCATGGTGCGCCCCCCTCTCGACGGCTGCGACTGCGCGGGAACGCTAATCGGCGGCGCGCCCGCGAACTTTGATCCAGGGCAACCTAACAGCGTCGGGCGCGCTTTACGTCAGGCTTTGGTGACAGACATAGGTGCCACGGGGCGCCGCCGGCGGCCGCGACGGCGGGCGGCGGGCGCGACCGGCGGCCGCCGCGACGGGGCGGGGGCCCCCGGCGGCGGGTCGAACGGGCGCCGGCATTTACGCCATCGACGGACGCGCGCCTTGGACCTAAGTTCCGGCGCAACCGAAACAGGGGGGGAAGCGATCGATGCGTGTGGGCGATTTGCGGGAGTTCGACGACGGCGCGTCGCTGATCACCGTCAGCGGGGAGATCACGATCCGCGAAGCCGTCGGCACCATGGCGAGTTCGCGCATCGGCGCGGTGTTGGTGGTCGAGGAGGGCCGGGTGGCGGGCATCTTCACCGAGCGCGACCTGATGACCAAGGTGGTGGCCGGGGACCGCGATCCGGCGACGACGCGGGTCGCCGACGTCATGACCGCCGAGGTCCGGACGGTGAAGGTCGACGACGACGCCATCGACTGTCTCGAGACCATGGACGAGGGCCGCTTTCGGCACATGCCGGTGGTCGACGCCGAAGGTCGCCCGATCGGGATGCTGAGCCAGCGCGACTTCGTCGCGACCACGCTGCCGCAGGCGCTCGCGCTCGCGGGGCGGACCGCGCGCGCGACCGTCGCCAAGCGCTACCAGCCGGTGGCGATCGCGGCGAGCGTGGTGGCGTACACCGTCGTCATCATCGTGGCGGTCAGCCTCATCACCTGATCGTGCCGGTGCCGGTGCGGGCGTGATCGCCTTAGGTTGCGCCGCTGAACGTTGGTGCAGCTCGGGAGGCGCGGATGAAGCCGGTCGTGACGTTGACCTTGAACCCTGCCGTCGACGCGTCGAGCGCGGCGGAGACCGTCCATCCCGTGCGCAAGGTGCGCACCACCAACGAGCGCTTCGATCCCGGCGGCGGCGGCATCAACGGCGCCCGCGTGATCGAGGAGCTCGGCGGCCGGGCGTTCGCCGTGTATCTCGCCGGTGGCAATTCGGGCAACGTCCTCGACGACCTGCTCGACGAGCTCGGCCTGGTCTACCACCGCGTTCACATCAAGGAGCCGACGCGGGTGAGCCACGTCGTCTTCGAGCGCTCGAGCGGTCACGAGTACCGCTTCACCCCGACGGGCCCGACGCTGGAAGAGCGCGAGTGGCGCAGCGCGTTGGAGTTCCTCGACCTGTTGGATTTCGACTACCTCTTGGCGAGCGGCAGCCTGGCGCCGGGGGTGCCGGAGGACTTCTACGTCCGGCTGGAGCGGCTCGCCGCCGGCAAAGGCGCGAAGTTGGTGGCCGACACCTCGGGCGAGCCGCTGCGGCGCCTGCTGGAGCACGGCGCCCATCTGGTGAAGCCGAGCGTCGGCGAGCTCGAATCGGTCGTCGGCGAGTCGCTGCGCGAACCCGACAAGCTCGAAGCCGCCGCCAAATCCCTGATCGAGCACGGCCGGCTCGACATGATGACCGTCACGCTCGGTCGCGACGGGGCGCTCTTGGTGACGCCCGACTTCACCCGGCGGCTGCCGTCGCCGAACGTCGAGGTCAAAAGTGCGGTGGGCTCCGGCGACAGCTTCTTGGCGTCGATGACCCTCGCGCTCGCCCGCGGCGCCGGGCCGCTGCACGCGTTCCTCGACGGCATCGCCGCGGGTGCGGCGACGGCGATGACGGTCGGCACCGAACTCTGCCACCGCGACGACATCCGCCGCCTGCGACGTGAGCTCGACACCATGGTGTGAGCGGCCCGGTCCGGGCTGCGTCGTCGCCCGGGCTGCGTCCCCATAAGCCATATTATGTAAAATTCGTGCCGAATGCCGCGGACAAGGGACGGTAGCGCGCCGCCCGACGCGACCTTTTGCCGTTGGAAACGGGAGGTGGCAGCGGAGGCGTCACGTTGCCTCCTGCCTACGAAAACGGCACCATGACCGTGCCGGGTCACCTGCAGGGAGGTAATCATGAGCGAAGCCGGACACGGCCTGAACTATCGTGGCTTCACCGCGCGGATCTACTACGACGAGGACGAAGCCGAGGTGCTGGGCCACATCCCGACCAGCAAGGGCGGTATCGACTTTCGCTGCAGCTCGCTGGGCGCCGTGGAGCAAGAGCTGCACCGCGCCGTCGACCGCCATCTGCGCCAGCATCCCGACGACGAGCCGATCGAGCCCCGGCGCTGAGCAACGGCCGGCAGTGACCGCCGGCGGCGCCGTCGAGCCCGCCGCGCGGGCACGCTCGGGCCGCCGGTCGAGGCTCTGGACGGGCGTGGACGATCGCGCCACTCGTCGCCGATCTCGGCTTCGACCAGGTGTGGTTCGGCATCCTCTTGATCCTGTTGATCGAGATGGCGCTGATCACGCCGCCGGTCGGCCTCGACCTCCGTCGCGGTGATGGCGGCGATGGCGGCGCTGTTGATCCTGTTCCCCGGCCTCGCGCTCTGGCTGGCGGGCGACTGACCGGCTCACTCCACGACGTGGCAGGTGACCGGGCCCGGATGGTGCGCCAGCACCGCGGCGAAGGCCGAGCCCGGCGGCGCCACTTCGGCCGTGGTGGCGCCCGGCGGGAGCACCGCGGCCAGCCGCGCGCTCTCGATCAGCGCCGCCAGCGTCAACGCCAGCCACGGCGCGCCGTCGTCGCCGGCGTCCACCGCCGCCACCGTCGCCGGGGTGGCGGGATCGAGCAGGGTGTCGCGCAGCGGCAGCGGCTCGGCGAAGGCGCCGAACTCGCCCAGCCCGTCGACCTCCAGGAGCGTCAGGCCGACCGGCCGGGCCAGGCGGGCGTAGGCCAGGCCGACGGCGCGGGCGTCGTCGCCGACATGGCTGGCGCCGCGCCAGAGTGCGATCCGCCCGACCGCCCCCGCCTGCGCCTCCTCGCCCTTCCGTCGCGTGGAACGGCGCTACGAGGCCCCAGTAGAGGAAGCCCATCAGGCCGCGAGGTTCGAAGAACGCCGTTTGACGTACCTCGGTCGTGCCATCGCCCTGAGGCACCAGATCGAAGCGGAGCCACGCCCGGCCCGGCAGCTTCATCTCGGCGCGGAGCTGCAGGAGGCGGCCCGGGACGACGTCCTCGACCCGCCAGAAGTCGAGCGTGTCGCCGGGCAACAGCTCGGTCGGATCGCGACGGCTGCGGCGCATCCCGACGCCGCCCAGCAACCGGTCCAGCAGGCCGCGGGCCTGCCAGAGCCAGTCGAACACGCGCCAGCCGTACTCCCCGCCCAAACGGACGATGGCGTGGAAGCACGCGTCGGGATCGGCCTGCACGAGCCGCACGCGGCGGTCGAGAAGCATCCCCTCCTGGTCCACGAACTTGTCGCTGGGCGGCGTGCCCCGCGGTACC
Organism: Alphaproteobacteria bacterium; assembly: GCA_009908425.1. Classification (GTDB taxonomy): domain Bacteria; phylum Pseudomonadota; class Alphaproteobacteria; order Geminicoccales; family Geminicoccaceae; genus JAAAPF01. Next base: position 630 of record JAAAPF010000345.1, on the reverse strand, counting down.
GCGGAGACGGCGTCGCTCCAGAGGGTCAGCGGGGCCCCTTGCGCGGTCCGGTCGAGCGCCAGCTTGACCGCGGTCCGGTAGCGCATCGGCTGTACCTCGTAGCGGCGGGCCGGCTCCGGATCGTTCACGATCACTTCGGACGCGAGGCCGTCCACGAGCGGTCGGGCGATCGAGGCGGGGATCGGGGTGACGAGGTTGATCCAGTAGCTCGACAGCCGTGGGCTCAGGACCGGGGTCGGGATCATGAGGCGCTTCAGGCCCCGGGCCTCGGCGTAGCCCTGCATCAACAGGCGGTACGTGAGGACGTCGGGCCCGCCCACCTCGACGACGAGGTGACCGTCGGGCGGATGCTCGGGGGCGGCGCGAAGGTAGGCGAGGACGTCGTCCACGGCGATCGGTTGGACGCGCGTATCGACCCACCTCGGCGTCACCATGACCGGCAGGCGCTCGGTCAGATAGCGCACCATCTCGAACGACAACGACCCGCTACCGACGACGATCGCGGCGCGGAACTCGGTGACGGGCACGCCGGATCGCGCCAGGACCCGGCCGACCTCCTGGCGCGACGCGAGGTGGCGGCTCATGCCCGCCTCCACGTCGCCGAGGCCGCCGAGGTAGACGATGTGCTCG
>JAAAPF010000293.1 GCA_009908425.1 Alphaproteobacteria bacterium | reverse complement strand
CCGCGACGAGGCCGAGTTCGCCTATCAGGGCGACGCCACCAAGGTTCGGCCGACCGACGACGCCGACGTCGACGCCTTCTTCGACTACGTCTACGGCCGCGCCAACCCGAAGGGCTGGCACGTCGAGTGGTGGCACCACACGGGCGGCTGCCGGCGCGTCGTGAAGGTCGTGCGCCACACCGTCAGCCACCGCGTGCACTGGACCGGCTGGCCGCAGGAGGCGCCCGACCTCCCCGCGGAGGACGCATGACCGGGCCGTTTCGCCTGGAGGCGGGTGGTCGGCGGATCGACCGCCGCCGGCGTCTGCGCTTTCGCTTCGACGGCAGGTCGCTCGCGGGCTTCGAGGGCGACACGCTCGCCTCGGCGCTGGCGGCCAACGGTATCCGCCTCGTCGCCCGGTCCTTCAAGTACCACCGCCCCCGCGGCATCCTGGCGGTGGGCGAGGAGGAGCCGAATGCGCTCGTGGAATTGCGCACGGGCGCGCGGCGCGAGCCCAACAGCCGCGCCCCCGAGGTGGAACTGTTCGACGGCCTGCGGGCGACCAGCCAGAACCGCCGCGGCCCCCTCGCCTTCGATGCGACGGCCGTGAACCAGTGGTTCGCGCCGTTCCTCAAGGCGGGGTTCTACTACAAGACCTTCATGGGTCCCGGTCGCGCCTGGGAGACGCTGTGGGAGCCGCTCATCCGGCGCGCGGCCGGCCTCGGCCGGGCCGCGCGCGCGCCCGACCCCGACACTTACGAGGAAGCGCACCTGCATTGCGACGTGCTCGTCGTCGGCGCCGGGCCGGCCGGGCTCGCGGCGGCGGACGCCGCCCGCCGCAGCGGCGCGCGGGTCGTGCTGGCGGAGCAGCGTGCCCACCTCGGCGGCGCGCTCGCGGCCGAGGCCGACGGGCTCGACGACTGGGTCGACGCCGTCGCGGCCGGTTTCGGCGGCGACGATGCGCGGCTGATGACCCGCACCACCGTCGTCGGCTACTACGACCACGACGTGCTCGTGGCCCTCGAACGCGTCGCCGACCACCTCGGCGTGCCCGAGGCGGGCCAGCCGCGCCCAGCGACTGTGGGTGATCCGCGCGCGCGAGGTGGTGCTCGCCACCGGCGCCCACGAGCAGCCGCTCGTGTTCGCGCACAACGACCGCCCCGGCGTGATGCTGAGCGGCGCGGTCCGCCACCATCTCCACGCCCACGCCGTCGTGCCCGGCCGGCGGGTCGTCGTCGCCACGGCCACCGACGACGGCTACCGCACCGCCCTCGACCTCGCCCGCGCCGGGGTCGAGGTGCCGGCCGTTGTCGACGCGCGCACCCGGCCCGGTCCGGCGGCCGCCGTGGCGGAGGCGGCGGGGATCGAAGTGCTGATCGGCCACGCCCCGTTGACGGTGGTGGGCAAGCACGGGGTGCGGGGGCTCGAGATCGGCCATCTCGGCGCCGAACACCGCCAACTCGTCCGCGCCGACGCGGTCGCCGTCTCCGGCGGATTCGCCCCGGCGCTGCACCTCGCGAGCCAGTCGGGGGCGCGACCGGTCTTCGACGCGCGCATCGGCGCCTTCGTGCCCGGCCCGCCCGTCCAGCACGAGCGCTCGGCCGGCGCCGCCCGCGGCGTCTTCGACCTCGCCGGCTGCCTGGAGGACGGCCGGCGGGCCGGGATCGACGCGGCCGAGGCGGCGGGGTTCGCATCGCCCGATCTGCCGGCGCTGCCGCCGGTCGCGGCGGGCGAGGAGGCCCCCTTCGCGCCGCGCCACGTGCCGGCCGACGGCGGCGAGGCCTTCGTCGACCTGCAGAACGACGTCACCGTCGCGGACCTGCGCCTCGCCGTGCAGGAGGGCTACGGCCGCACCGAGCACGCCAAGCGCTACACCACGCTCGGGATGGCGACCGATCAGGGCAAGACGTCCGGGCTGAACGGCCTCGCGGTCCTCGCCGCGGCCAAGGGCTGCGATAGCGGCGAGCTCGCGCCCACCACCTTCCGCCCGCCCTACACGCCGGTCGCCGTCGCCGCCTTCGCCGGCCACGAGCGCGGGGTGGACTACCAGCCGGTCCGGCGCACGGCGATGCACCGCGCCCACGAGCGGCTGGGGGCGATCTTCGGCGAGGCCGGCCATTGGCTGCGTCCGCGCTGCTACCCGCGCGGCGACGAAAGCCTGATGGAGGCGGCGGCGCGCGAGGCCATCGCCGTGCGCGCGGGCGTCGGGCTCTGCGACGTCTCCACCCTCGGCAAGATCGAGATCCGCGGCCCCGACGCGCGCGAGCTGTTGAACCGGGTCTACGTCAACGCCTGGTCCAAGCTCGCGGTCGGCAAGGCGCGCTACGGGTTGATGCTGCGCGAGGACGGCATCGCCCTCGACGACGGCACGACGACCTGCCTCGCCGACGACCACTTCTTGATGAGCACGACCACGGCCAACGCCGCCAAGGTGCTGCAGCATCTGGAGTTCCTGCACCAGACGGCGTGGCCGGAGCTCGACGTCGCCCTCTGCTCGGCCACCGAGCAATGGTGCGCGACGGCGCTCGCCGGGCCCAGATCGCGCGACGTCCTGGGCCTCGTCCTCGACGGTGCCGACGTTTCGAACGCGGCGCTGCCGTTCATGGGCGTGCTGGAGGCCACCGCCGGCGGCGCGCCCGTGCGGGTCTTCCGCATCAGCTTCTCGGGCGAGCTCGCCTACGAGCTGGCCTGTCCCTGGGGCTACGGCGAGGCGCTCTGGGAGCGCGTCCTGCGCGCGGGCGCGGCCTTCGACATCACGCCCTACGGCACCGAAGCGCTCGCGATCCTCCGCATCGAGAAGGGCCACCCGGCGGGCCAGGAGTTCGACGGCCGCACCACCGCGGGCGATCTGGGCATGGCGCGGCTGGTGAGCGCCAAGAAGCGCTGCGTCGGCCGGACGCTCGCCGAGCGCGCCGGCCTCGCCGATCCGGAGCGGCCGGCGCTGGTGGGCCTCGCGCCGGTCGATACCGACCAGCAGCTCCGCGGCGGCGCGCACCTGGTCGAAGATCCCGCGGACGCGCGCACCGCGACCGATCTCGGCTGGACCAGCTCGGTGCACTGGAGCCCGCACGTCGGCGCCTGGATCGCGCTCGCCTTCGTCGCCGGCGGGCTGGAGCGGTGGCGTGGACGCCGCCTGTGGGCGGTCTATCCCCTGAAGGACGAGGCGGTGGAGGTGGAGGTGCGCGCCCCCTGCTTCGTCGATCCCGAGGGGGTACGGCCGCGTGGTTGAGCTCGCCCGTCGCTTCCCGCTCGACGGCGTCGCCCGGCCGGGGACCAACCCGGAAGGGGTGACACCGCAGGTCACGCTCACCGTCCGCAACGGCGTCGCCCACGTCCTCGTCCTCGCCCGCAAGGACCGCGCCGCGGCGGTCGCCGCCGCGCTCGGGATCGGTGCCGAACCCGGCCGGGCGAGCGCGACCGAGGATTTCGTCGCCTGCCCGACGGCGCCGGGGCAGTGGGCGGTCATGGCCGAGCGGGGCGACGACGGCGGGCTCTCGGCCATGCTGGGCGCGCGGCTGGCCGAAACCGGCCATCTCAGCGAGCAGAGCCACGGCCGCCAGACCGTCCGCATCTCCGGGCCGCGGACGCGCGACGTCCTGGCTCGGTTGTGCGCCCTCGACCTGCACCCGCGCGTCGCGAGCCCCGGCTTCTGCGCGCAGACGCCGGTGGCCGGCATCGGCTGTCTCGTGCACCAGGTCGACGCCGCGCCGACCTTCGACCTCGTCGTCTACGCCGGCTATGCCGAGGCCTTCTGGGGCCGTCTCACCCGCACCGCCGCCGCCTTCGGCTACGCGGTGGCGGTGGTGCGGACCGGGGGAGACGCGGCGCGATGATCCTCTCCCACCGCCATCGCTTCATCTTCTTCAAGACCCACAAGACCGCGGGCACCTCGCTGGAGATCGCGCTCTCGAAGTTCTGCGGGCCCGACGACGTCATCACCCGCATCCAACCGGCCGACGAACGCCTGCGCCGCGCCGCCGGCTTTCGCGGCCCGCAGCACTTCGTCCACCGCCCGCTGCGCGAGTACGGGCTGAAGGAGGTCCGCAGCGTGCTCAAACGCGGCCGCCCGCCCAGCCTCTTCGACAACCACACCAAGGCGACACGGCTGCGCACCCTCGTCGAGCCGCCGGTGTGGGCCGCGTATTTCAAGTTCACCATCGTCCGCAACCCCTGGGACGTCGCGCGCAGCCGCTATTTCCATTCGGTCCGCAAGCACTGGCGACCCCCGCCGTTCGACTCCTGGCTCGCCTCCCGCTCCCACTTGATCAATCGGAATTGGCCGATCTATACGGAGGAGGACGTCCCGTTGATGGATTTCTACATCGCCTACGAGGATTTGGAGAATGATTTGACTGCGGTGAGCGCACGGATCGGGACGCCCGAGAACGTCTTCGACGTCTTCAAGACCCTGCGGGCCAAAGGCGGTTTTCGCGCCGAGGCGCGACGGGTGCGCGGCGGTGCACGGTGGACCCCGGCGACGATCGACCTCGTCGCCCGGGAGGCGGCCGCCGAGATCCGCTTCTTCGGCTACGAGCCGCCGCTCGCCGACGCGGCGGCGCTCGGCGACGCCACCGGCGCCGACGGCGCGCGCTGATGTCGGCGGGGTCCACCTTCCGCCTGACCCTCGCCTGCGTCGACCGCCCCGGCATCGTCGCCGCGGTCGGCACCTGCGTCTTCGAACAGGGTGGCAACATTCTGGAGAGCGCGCAGTACCACGACCCGGAGACCGGCGGCTTTTTCATGCGGCTGGTCTTCGCGGTGCCGGCACGGATCAGTCTGGAGCACTTCCGCTTCGCGCTCGATCCGGTCGTCAAGCGCTTCGACATGCGGGTCGAGTTGGTCGACGCGGCGCGGCGGCCGCGGGTGTTGATCCTGGTGTCCCGCTTCGACCACTGCCTGGAGGATCTGCTCTACCGCCACCGCATCGGTGCCCTGGCCGCCGACATCACCGCCGTCGTCTCCAACCACGAGGCCTGCCGGTACAGCGTGGAGGAGCACGGCCACGCCTTCCACCACTGGCCGGTGACCAAGGAGAACAAGGCCGAACAGGAAGGCCGCCTGCTGGCGCTGGTGGACGAGAGCGAGACCGATCTCGTCGTCCTCGCCCGCTACATGCAGGTGCTGTCGGACAAGACCGCGCAGCGGCTCTACGGCCGGGCGATCAACATCCACCACTCGTTCCTGCCGAGCTTCAAGGGGGCCAAGCCCTACCATCAGGCCCACGCCCGCGGCGTGAAGCTGATCGGCGCCACCGCGCACTACGTCACCGGTGACCTCGACGAGGGGCCGATCATCGAGCAGGAGGTCGAGCGCGTGCACCACGCCATGACCCCCGACGATCTCGTCGCCGCCGGCCGCGACATCGAGAGCCGGGTGCTGGCCCGCGCCGTCAACCTCCATCTCGAGCAACGCGTGCTGTTGAACGGCGCCAAGACGGTCGTCTTCACCTGACGGCACCTCAGCGCGGGTCGTGATCCTCCCGCTGGGCGCGGCGCACCCGCCGCAATTCCCAGAAGGCGAGGCCGATCACCAGGCCGAAGACCAGGATGATCTCGATCAGGACGACGAGGCCGTCCACTCCGCCTCCCGCGGGCGCGGCCGCGACGGCGTCCACCAGGAAGCTCACCTCGGCGAGCGCCCGGGCGTCGATGGGCCGGCGCGACCAGGCGAGGCAGTCGGTCAGCGCGCAGGCCAGAAGGTGCACCTTGCGGCGCTTGGAGACGACGGCGCGGCCGCGCGACGGATCGCACTGCTGCGCTTCGACGGCGCGCCCGATCTCGCGGTAGATCCGCCGCGCCGCGTGGATGCCCGGCCGACAGCCCGACGGCAGGGCGTCGATGCCCGGTGCGGCGCGCTCGTACAGTGCGTCGGCACAGCGGAGCAGCCGGCGCACGACGCCGCACAGCCGGGCGTCGTAGACGGGCTCGGCGAGCCACGCCTCGGGGTCGAGGCCGGCTTCCGCCATCCACGCGCGCGGCAGGTACAGCCGGCCCTCGCGCGCGTCGTCGGCGACGTCGCGCGCGATGTTGGTGAGCTGCATGGCCACGCCGAGATCGCAGGCGCGCGCGACCACCGCCGGTTCACGGGCCCCCATCAGCACCGCCATCATGGCGCCGACGGCCCCGGCCACCCGCGCCGAATAGGCGTAGACCCCGGAAAGATCGTCGTAGCGCCGCCCCTCGGCGTCCCAGGCCAGCCCCTCCAGGAGCGCCTCCGGCAAGGCGCGCGGCAGCCCGTACTCGTAGACGACGCCGGCGAAGGCGCGATCCACCGGATCCGGCAGCGGCCGGCCCTGGTAGGCGCGGTCCAAGCGCATCCGCAGGCGGTCGACCGCCTCGCGCTCGCCGCCGTCGAGATCGACGGCGTCGTCGGCGACACGGCAGAAGGCGTAGAGCGCGTAGGCCGGCTGGCAGACCTCGCTCGGGAGCACCGTCGACGCCAAGCTCTTCGAGCCGTCGCAGATCAGCTCGCGGCAGGCGGCGTGATCGGCCCAGCAGGCTTCGGGGGGCTCAGACGAGGGCTGCAGCATCGGGCACCACCGTATCCAACACCTTGGCGGAACTCACCACGCCCGGCAGACCCGCGCCCGGATGGGTGCCGGCACCGACGAAGTAGAGCCGTTCGACGTCCTCGCTCCGGTTGTGCGGCCGGAACCAGGCGCTCTGCCAGAGCACCGGCGCCAGGCTGAAGCCGGCGCCCTTGTAGGAGAGCAGTCGATCGCGGAAGTCGATCGGCGTCGCCACGCGCGAGGTGACGACGTGGTTCTCCAGCCCCGGCAGCAGCGTCGCGGAGAGCGCCGCCTCGACGCGCCGGCGGAACGGCTCGGCCTGCTCGGCCCAGTCGACGTCGGCGTCGAGGTTGGGCACCGGCACCAGCGCGTAGAAGCTGTCGCAGCCTTCGGGCGCCATCGACGGATCGCCCGCGCTCGGGCGGTAGAGGTAGAGGCTGAAGTCGTCGGCCAGCTTCTTGTGCTTGAAGATGTCGTCGATCAGCCCGCGATAGCGCGGCCCGACGCTGATGGTATGGTGGTGGACGTCGTCGTAGCGGCGGTCCGTGCCGAAATACCAGACGAACAGGCCGTTCGAGTACTGCATGCGGTCGAGCCGGCCGTCGCTCCACTTGCGGCGGGCCTCGGCCGCGAGCAGATGCCGGTAGGTCCAGGCGACGTCGGCGTTGGAGACGACGACGTCGGCGGCGAGCGTCTCACCGCTCGCGAGCCGCACCCCGGTGGCGCGACCGCCGTCGACGGTGATCTCGGCGACCTCGGCGTTCAGCCGAACGGTGTTGCCCTGACCGCGGACGAGGTCGGCCAAGCCCGCCACGAGCGCGCCGGTGCCGCCCATGGTGTAGTGCACGCCGCCGATCCGCTCCAGGTGTGAGATCAGGGCGTAGACCGAGGTCACGTTGAACGGGTTGCCGCCGACGAACAGCGGATGAAAGCTCAAGACGAAGCGCAGCTTCTCGTTGCGCACGTAGCGCGCGACGTGGGCGTAGACGGAACGCTCGCCTCTGAGCCGTACCAGGCCGGGCGCGATCTTGACCATGTCCCACAGGCTGTCGAAGGGGATGTGGCCCATCTCCTCGAAACCGATCCGGTACATCGGCTCGCTCTCGCGGATGAACCGCTCCCAGCCGGCCTCGTCGGCGGGGTCGAGCCGGCGGATCTGCTCGCGCATCCGCGTGTCGTCGGCGCTGCAGTCGAAGACGTCGCCGTCGGCGAAGCGCACCCGGTAGAACGGATCGAGCGGGACCAGCGTGACGTCGTCGGCCATGCGCCGCCCGCAGAGCCGCCAGAGCTCCTCGAAGATCCACGTCGCGGTGACGATGCTCGGCCCCGCGTCGAAGCGGAAGCCGTCCTGCTCGAAGGCGTAGGCACGCCCGCCCGGCGCATCCAGCTTCTCGAGGACCGTGACACGGTAGCCCCGCGCTCCGAGCCGGATGGCGGCGGCGAGCCCGCCGAAACCGCTGCCGACGACGACCGCGTGCGGGCGCGGATCCGAGGTGGCGACAGGGGCTTGGGGGCGGTCGAGCTCTGTCAACATGACCTGACGCCTACACCGGTCGTTTGTGTAAATCTAGATGGACAATCCGACGTACCGGCGTCAAGCCGCGGCCGCGACACCCGCCGCCGCCGCCTCGCTGCGGATCAGGTCGGCGACCGTCTCGGGCGCCTCCTCGTGGGCGAGATGGCCCAGTCGCGGCAGGCGCACCATCCGGGCGGCGGGTTGAAAACCCTGGACCTTCTCGGCGTCGGCCGGCGACACCGCGGCGTCGTTCTCGGCCGCGACCAGGACGAGCGGCGTCGTGAGCCGCGGCAGATCGCGGTCGAGCGTCTCCAGATCCCAGCCGGCCATCATGCCCAGCGCCGCCCCGACATGGGCCGGACGGCGGGCGAGCCTGGCGTAGAGGTCGAGGGCCTCGGGCTCCAGGATCGAGCCCGAGCGCTCGACGATGCGCGCGGCCGCGGCGCGGTCGCCCATGCGCCAAGCGAACACCCGTGGGGTAAAGGGGTTCAAGAACAGCAGCTTGGCGAGCGAGGAGGCGATCGGGCCCGCGGCCTCGCCGCCGAAGGGGATGAGCGCACCGTTGAGGCTGACGATCACGCCGGCGTGCAGCTGGTCGTCGAGCGCCATGCGCACGAGCACGGCGGCGCCGGCCGAGTGCCCGGCCGCCACCGCGGGCTCGAGACCGAGCCGGTCCAAGAGTTCGCGCACGGCCGTGGCCATGCCGGGCAGCGTCAGCGTGCCGACGGGCGGCGGGTCGGTGAAGCCGTGGCCGGGCAGATCGGGCGCCACGACGGTGAAATCGCGCGCCAGGAGCGGGGCGAGGTCGCGCCAGGAATGGGTCGCGGCGCCGGTGCCGTGCAGCAGCAGGATCACCGGGCCCTCGCCCATCACCTGGACGTGCCAGCGAAAGCCGGCGGCCTCGACGAAGCGGCTGGCCGCGCGGTTGGGCCAGTCGCGCCCCTCGCGGTCCCACAAGGGGCGTTCACCTTCGAAGTAGAAGTTCATGCCGTACCCTCTGCGCCCCCACCGGCGCCGAACATGCGCGCCGCGGAGCCGGCCCAGCAACCCGCGCTTAGGCCGCACCGCGCTCGCCGTCGGTGGCGGCGCGGACGGCGGTGGAGAGGGTCTGCGCATCGGCGCGCGGCAGGGGCAGGTAGGCCCCGGCCATGGCGCGGGCGATCTTCTCCGCCGCCGGGTGCGGTCGGTTGGAGACGTCGACCACGAGCGCGGTGAGCGCGGCCGAGCGGATCGCCGTCGCCGACTGCAGCGCGGCCGCGGCCGGGCGTGCCGTCGCGGGCGATGTTGGCGCGGCCGTCGGTCAAGAGCACCACCGCCGGCGACTGGCCGCGCCGCTTGACCGCCTCGGCGAGGGCGAGCGCGGCGTCGAGCCCCGCCGCCAGCGGCGTACCGCCCCCGCCGGGCAGGCCCATGATGCTGTTCTTGGCACGCGTCAGCGAGCGCGTCGGCGGCAGGAGCAGCTCCGCCGTCTTGTTGCGGAAGGCGATGAGCGCGACGTGATCGCGGCGGGTGTAGCAGTCGGCCAGCAGCAGCTCGACCGCGCCCTTGGCCTCGGCGAGCCGGTGCAGTGCGGCCGAGCCCGAGGCGTCGACGACGAAGATCGCCGCACTCTCGTTGCGCTGCTTGAAGCGGGTGATGCGGAAGTCGTCGCGCCGCACCTGCACCCGCGTCGGCGCGGCCCCGGCCTCGCGCCGGCGCAGCGGCTGCCAGGGCGCGGCGGCGCGCAGGGTCTCGACCACGTTCAGCCGCACGCCCGGGCCGGGCTCCCCGCGCCGGGTGCCGATCGGCCGGCCGCGCCGGTTGGTCGGCGCCAGCGCCCCCGACACGCCCGCCGCCCCGCTCTGCGCGCGCGCCGTCGGGCGTCGGCTTCTCCTCCGGGTCCTCGGGCTCGTCCTCGGGCGGCTCCGGCTCGTCCGGCGGGGCCTCCTCCTCCTCGTCGGCGGGCGGCAGGCAGGTGGCGCGCGGGCCCAGCACCAGCCGCGCGGCGACGGCGGCCGCCGCCTCGTCCACCAGGTCGCTCTCCATCAGCGCGGCGGCGGCGCGGGCGACGCGGACGGCGAGGAGCGGTGCGCGCAGCGACGTGATGCCGAGGGCGGCGGCCGCCTTGCAAAAGGCGTCGGGCAGGTCCGGCGGCGCCGCGACGGCGGCGAGGCGGGCGCGCGCGGCGAGCACGTCCTCGGCGGTCAGCGGCGACGGCTCGCGGGCGTCGCGCCAGGCGAGATCGGTGAGATCGAGCGTGAAGGCCAGGCGATCGGCGAGCGCGGCGGGCAAGCGTTCCTCGGGCTCCGCGCCCTCGTCGAGGGCGACGACGCCGACACGCGCCGGCATCTTGAGCCCCAGGCCCTCGCGCTCGACGGTGAGCTCGCCGCGGTCGAGGGCCTGGGCGAGCTGGGCCGTCACCCCGCCCGCGAGCCGCTCCGCCATCGGCACGATCACGAGACCGCCGTGGGCGTCGGCCAAGAGGCCGCGCTCGGCCATCGGCTTGCCGGCCTTGAGGGTGGCGGCGAGGTCGAGGCCGCCCAAGAGACGGTCCTCGGTGATGTGCGCCGGCAGCCGTCGGCGCGGCACGTCGGCCGGCAGCAGGCTCGCGAGCGCGTCGAGCCAGGCCTCGCGCACCGGGCCGGGGCGAGCTCGGACGGCGGCGCCGGTGCCGGCGGGGTCGACGGCGACGAGCGCGGCCGCCAGCAGCGCGTCGCCCCAGCGCGAGAGCGTGGCGGCGACGGCGTCGTCGCTCGAAGCCAAATCGCTCACGCTGGGAAGACCTCCTCCAGCGCGCGCTCGACACGGACCGTCGAGCCGGCTTCATCGAGCGGGTTGCGGCGCAGGCGATGGCGCAGCGCCGACGGCGCCACGCGCCGCAGGTGGTCGTCGCCGACCGCCGGATCCCCGTCCAGCGCGGCGATGGCGCGGGCGGCACGCACCAGCGTGAGCTCGCCGCGCAGGCCGTCGGTGCCCAGCTTGAGGCAGAGCTCGCTCGCGCGCTCGAGCGCGGCCTCGGAGACGACGACGTCGTTCACCCGCTCGCGCCCCGCCAAGACGCGCTTCTGCAGCTGAACCTCCTCGCGCTTCCACTGCCCGAGAAAGGCCTCCGGGTCGCGCTCGAAGGCGTCGCGTCGGCGCACCACCTCGATCCGGGTCGGCAGATCGTCGGGCGTCTTGACCTCGACCGAGAGCCCGAAGCGGTCCAACAGCTGCGGGCGGAGCTCGCCCTCCTCGGGGTTGCCCGAGCCCACCAGCACGAACCGGGCGGGGTGGCGGATGCTGACGCCCTCGCGCTCGACGACGTTCTCGCCGGAGGCGGCGACGTCGAGCAGGAGATCGACGAGATGGTCCTCCAGGAGGTTGACCTCGTCGATGTAGAGAAAGCCGCGATGCGCCCGCGCCAACAGGCCCGGCTCGAAGGCCTTCTCGCCCTGGGTGAGCGCGCGCTCGAGGTCGAGAGCGCCGACAACCCGGTCCTCGGTGGCGCCGAGCGGCAGATCGACCACCGGCACCGGCACCTTGCGCTTCTTGCGGCGGCCGGCCTCGACGGCGGGGCAGCCGGGCACGCACGACTTGCGGTCGTGCGACGGGTCGCAGTTGTAGGGGCAGCCGTCGACCGCGGCCATCGGCGGCAACAGCGCCGCCAGCGCGCGGATCGCGGTCGACTTGCCGGTGCCGCGGTCGCCGAAGACGAGCACGCCGCCCACCCGCGCCTCGACGGCGGCGATCTCCAGCGCCAGCTTCATCTCGTCCTGAGCGACGATGGCGGCGAAGGGGAAAACGGGTGCCATGCTCACGCGCACCCCGCGACGAGAAAGCCGTCCATCCCTGCTCCATCACCTGCGCCCCGGCGGGGCCTCGGGCGGCGCGTCGTCGCGCGCGGCCGGCGGCGAGTCAACGCCGTTGCGCGTGCGACGCAAGCGGCGGCCCGTCGTTCCTTCGATCGACGGGGCCGCGCCGGCGCACGTCTCAATCGGCGCGCACCACCCCCTCGCGCCGCGGATCGGCGCCGCCGAGGAGCGTGCCGTCGCGGATCATGATCGCGTGCAGGCCGCTGGTGAGGCTGGTGAGGGCGCGGACCTCGACCTCGTGGCCGCGCTCGCGCAGCTCCGCCGCGAACGACGCCGCCTCGGTGCCCTCTTCGAGATCGGTGGTGCCGCCGCGGTTGACGACGTGGCCGAGCGCCACGGCCTGCTGCGGCTCCAAGCCCCAGTCCAGCATCCCGAACAGCGACATCGCGGTGTAGCCGATGATGCGCGAGCCGCCCGGCGAGCCGGTCAGCACGTAGGGCGCGCCGTCGCGCATGACGATCGTCGGGCTCATCGACGAGCGCGGCCGCTTGCCGCCCTCGACCCGGTTGGCGACCGGGCGGCCGTCGACCTCGGGGCTGAAGGAGAAGTCGGTGAGCTCGTTGTTCAAGAGAAAGCCCTCGGCCATCAGCCGCGAGCCGAAGCCGGTCTCGATCGTCGTCGTCATCGAGAGCGCGTTGCCGGCGGCGTCGACCACGGCGAAGTGGCTGGTGCCGGGCGGCTCGGGCTGATCCTGCGGCGCGAAGGTCGTAAGGCCACGGCGCGGCGGAAAGCCGGCGCGGGCGTCGGGGTCGGCGGCGTCGCGGTCGAGCCGCTGGGTGCGCAGGGTGAGGTAGACCGGATCCAAGAGGCCGGCGATCGGCACGTTCACGTAATCGGCGTCGGCCATGTAGACGGCGCGGTCGGCGAAGGCGAGCCGGCTCGCCTCGGCGATCAGGTGCGCCGCCTCGACGCCGTAGCCCATGCGCGGCACGTCGACGTGCTCGAGCATGCCGAGGATCTGGCCGACGGTGAGCGCGCCCGAGCTCGGCGGGCCCATGCCGCAGACGTCGAGGCCGCGATAGCCGGCGCAGACCGGATCGCGCTCCACCACCTCGTAGGCTTCGAAATCGGCGAGCGTGAGGATGCCGCCGGCGTCGGTGGTGGTGGCGACGATCGCCTCGGCGACGGCCGGCGCAGACCGGATCGCGCTCCACCACCTCGTAGGCTTCGAAATCGGCGAGCGTGAGGATGCCGCCGGCGTCGGTGGTGGTGGCGACGATCGCCTCGGCGACGCCGCCCTCGTAGAACGGCGCGCTGCGCGCCTGCTGCATCCGGCGCAGGGTGGCGGCGTAGGCCGGGTTGCTCAGGGTGTCGCCGGCGGCGAGCGCCTCGCCGCCCGGAAAGAAGTACGCCCGCGTCGGCTCGAAGCGGTCGAGCTCGGGCGCCTCCGCCACCGAGCCCGCCAGCCGCGGCGTCACCTCGAAGCCGTCCTCGGCGAGCGCGATCGCCGGCCTGAGCAGCTCGGCCCAGTCGGTCGCGCCGTAGCGGGCGTGGACCACGTCGAGAAGCTTGGGCGTGCCCGGCACCCCGACCGAGCGGCCGCCGACCAGCGCGTCCCAGAACGGCAGCGGCTCGCCGTCCATGCCCGTGAAGTAGTCGCCGTCGGCCGCCATCGGGGCGGTCTCGCGGCCGTCGAAGGTGGTGAGCTCGCCGCTCGCGGCGTCGTAGTAGACCAGGAACGCGCCGCCGCCGAGCCCGGAGGACTGCGGCTCGACCAGCCCGAGCACGGTCTGGATGGCGACCATGGCGTCGACCGCGTTGCCGCCGTCGCGCAGCACCTCGATGCCGGCCTCGGCGGCGAGCGGATGCGCCGCCGCCACCATGCGCTCGTCCGCCGCCGCCGGTGCGCTCAGCGCGACCGTGGCCGCCGCCGCGATCAACCCACGCCGCATGACGTCTCCTCCCGGTATTGGTGACGCCACCCTAACGCGCCGGCGGCGCGCTGGCGACGGCGGCTCGGCCTTGTGTCGCCGGCCGCGGCCGTCTAACCCGCGCCCTCGCCTCGGGGACACGCCGACATGACCGATCTCCCCAAGCTCGAGCTCAAGCGCGGTCACGACCGCCGCCTGCGCGGGGGCAGCCCCTGGATCTTCGCCAACGAGGTGGCGATGACCCCGGAGCTGCGCGCGCTGCCGCCGGGCAGCCTGGCGCGGCTGGCGCTGCCGGGCGGGCGGTTCTACGGCCTGGTCCACGTCAACCCGCACGCCCTGATCGTCGCCCGTCTTCTCACCCGCAACCTCGAAGCGACGATCGACGGCGACTTCTTCGCCCGCCGCTTCGCGCGCGCCCTCGCCCTGCGCGAGCGCTTTCTGCCCGGCGGGCACTACCGGCTGGTGCACGGCGAGGGCGACGGCCTGCCCGGGCTGGTGATCGACCGCTACGGCGAGGTCGTCGTCGTCCAGCCCAACACCGCCGGCATGGACGCGGCGCTCGACGCCGTCCTCGACGGCGTGCGGCGGACCCTGGCGCCGGCGGGCCTCGTGGTGCGCGCCGACGGCCGCGCGCGCGAACGCGAGGGGCTCGAGGCCCGGCCGCCGCAGGTCGAGGGCACGGTCGAGGTGCCGATCGCCGTCCGGGAAGGCGAGCTGGCGGCGCTCGCCGACCCGATCGCGGGCCAGAAGACGGGGTGGTTCTTCGATCAGCGGCACAACCGCGCCATCGTCGCGCGGCTCGCCCGCGGCGTGCGGATGCTCGACCTCTACGCCTACGCCGGCGGCTTCGCGCTCGCCGCGCTCGCCGGCGGGGCGCGCCACGTCCACGCCGTCGACCGCGCCGCCGGCGCCCTGGCGCTCGCCGAGCGCGCCGCGGCCGCCGCCGGCCACGGCGACGCGCTGGTGACCGAGGCGGGCGACGTCTTCGACGTCCTCGGCCGGCTCACCGGCGAGCACGCCCGCTTCGACCTCGTCGTCGCCGACCCGCCGCCCTTCGCCCGCGCCAAGAAGGACGCCGGCCCGGCCGCCCGCGCCTACCGCAAGCTCGCCCGCGCCGCCGCCGGCGTCACCGCACCCGAGGGCCTGCTGGCGGTGGCGTCGTGCTCGCACCACGTCGACGAGGCGGCGCTGGTGGCCGCCAGCTTCCAGGGCCTGCGCGACGCCGGCCGCAGCGGCCGGCTGGTCGTCACCGCCGGCGCCGGCCCCGACCACCCGCTGCACCCGGCCCTGCCCGAGACGCGGTATATTAG
>JAAAPF010000320.1 GCA_009908425.1 Alphaproteobacteria bacterium | reverse complement strand
GCCGAACCACTGGCTCGTACTCCAGCGTTCAGAGCGCGTACGAAGCGAGCGATGGGTGCATGGTCGGGTGAACGCGAGCGTGACAACGGCGGTTTTGCACCGCGTCCCGTCTGAAGAAGCGGGCTTCAGCGATGTCTTACAAACAACTGCTCGTCGCGCTCGCAGAGGTGAACGCGCGAGGGTAGGTGCCAGATCAGTATCGGCGCGAATTTTCCGCCGCGGACCGACCCGTGCTCAAGTCGGGTGACCGGAGCAAAGTAGATTGACGCGGCGCCTGCTACCTCCAGAACCCTGCGAGGATGCTCCATCACTGGACCGACCCGGCCATGCCATCGGAGATCGCGCGTTCGCCGGCGCGCTGCCTCTATCGCTGCACGCCAGCATGCTACGCCGGAGCGTGCACGATCCTGGCGGGACCCACGTCGTCAACTTGCGCTCAACCCTCGTCGCCGAAGTGTTCCAAGGCGCAGGACTGGTAGCCCGCCGTCTCACCCGCGAGCGTGCGCGTTGCGAGGCGTGTGTAGAACCGGCGTGTGCGGATCGCGCCGAATCGGTCGCGCGGGCGTATCAACGCGGCGAGGAAATGCGGGTGGTCGTCGGGAACGCACGCCAAGGTTCGTCGCCGCCGACCGTCCCGTCGATCGCATCAGTGAGGCGCGCGAAGATGAGCCGCCCTTCGTCGGTGGCGACGATGCCCGCATGCCGTTGCAAAGTGCAGGTCGTGGGTATTGACGGCGGGAGCAGGCTTCCAATGCGCGTGCAGCCTTGGCGAATTCTGGCCGGCTTGGGTTTCATTGAGCGCAACGAAATCGCCGATCTACTTGCGTTTTTTGAAGTCGTTTCTCTCGGCAATCTGTTCGGGGACGCGGTCAAAGACTGTGTAAGCGGAAATACAAGCAAAAAGAGCGGGAACGCCAAACATTTTGAGGCACGAATTACTCGAACCGCCGACTCACTGAAGCGGTCAAGCGTGGAGACGTCGGTGCTCCGTTTGCGGTTGTGGGCCGAGATACGGAGCGCGCTCGAGGTCGAGCCGATGCTGCCCCTCTCCCTGCGAACCGCCCGGACGGCTACGGCCGACCTCGGCGTGGCCGCGGCCACGCAACTCGCTCGGCGCGGCGATTCCGAGACCGATACCGAAGACAAGTCGGGCGCCGCAGCGTGGGCCATGCGGCTCAAGCGGGTGTTCGCAAGCTCGAAAGCGCCGGACTTCTCCGCCGTGGTGTACGCGCAGCTGTCGCGTCTACTGGCCGAGGCGGACCGTGATGGCACGATCGACGAGCAGGAGAAGGCCGACCTTCTGGAGCGCTTGCGAGCGCGGATGAAAGAACTCCCGCCCGAGCGACGCGACGAGGCTGTCGAGCAAGCGATCGCGAACGGCGATCTGGCGTCGATCGGCCTCCTCCTCGGCGGCGGATCGTTGGCCGGTCTCGCCGTCTCGGTCGAACTGATGGGCTTCGGCGCCTTCATTCTCGCCGCGAAAGCGTCGGCCTTCATCCCGTTCTTCAGCGGACCCGCGACGGTGTCCGCGCTGTTCGTCCTGTCGAACCCGGTCTTCGCGGTTCCTGCGTTCTTGGGAGGGGCCGCTGTCGCGAACACCCTGGTCTCCGGCCGGGCGAAGGCGCAGTTCGCGGCCGGCCTGACGGTCATGCTCGCCCTGCGGAGTGTCGCTGGGGAGGCGGAGGGCCTGCACGCGTGCCTCGACGCTTTTCGAACGCTGCCGGAGAAGGTGCGCAACGACCGGCGCCTCGCGGCCTACGGCGCCCAGGCGGTGCGCGTCCGGCGGCATCTCGGGCGTTCTCTTCCGACCTCGGCGGGCGCGCCTCCGGGCCACCTCGCTTCGTCGCCGCTCCCCGCGACGCATCAGAAGCTGGAGGACGCGCTGTTCCCTGGCGACAACGGCACCACGGCGGCCGGCGCGGTCGGCGCCCTGACGCTCGGCGACATGGCCTATACGGCGGCCGCCATCGACCCGCGGGTCGTGCTCGCGGCCGACTTTTCCAACGGCGAGACGATCGACTCCCTGCTCGATTTCGGCCTTTTCGCCACTGGTCGCAACGCGCTCGACGGCGCGTCCGCGGACGGTGCCTTCGCGAACCTCCAGGGCTTCGTCGCCGAGCGGATCGTGGCGAGCCGCCTCGTGGCCGATGGTCATCAAGTGTCGCTGCCGTCGGACTTCAATCAGGCGGGGTACGACCTGGTCGTCGACGGCGCCAGATTTCAGGTAAAGTGCGTTCAAGACCTCGCCGCTCTCGAGGAGCACTTCGCAAGATATCCCGAGATCCCCGTCTTCGCGAACGCGGAGCTCGCCGACGAGGTCGCGGCGACGAACGCCGAGTGGGCGGACCGGGTGTTCTTCGTCGAGGGCTTCGAACGGGAAACCACGATCGACATCGTGCAACGCTCGCTCGATGCGGGCGTCGATCTCGTCGATCTCGACGTGCCGGTGTTCGCCGTCGCGGTCTCGGCGGCCCGCAACCTCCACGGCTGGTGGAAGGGCCGGATCCCGCTTTCCGAATTGCCGGCGGAAGTCGCGTTGGACGGGGCGGTCTACGGTAGCGTCTCGGCCGGCGGTACGCTCACCGGCCACACTCTGGGGCTGCTGATTTTCGGCCCCGCAGGCGCCGTCGTCTTCAGTGGCGTCGGTGGCGTGGCGTCGCTTCTGCTCGTTCGCAGGGCTCGTCGCACCTTCGACGATTGGCGCGATCCCGCATACCGGACCGCCGTCGCCGAGGCGACGACGCAACTTCTCGAGGCGCTCGATCGCGTTGTTGAACGCAAGCGCCAGGAACTCGGCTGGAAGCTCGCCGTCATCATCGAACCGCTGTCAGCAGAACAGGCCTGGTTGCGGGATCGCCTTCTCGACGACGAGGTCTTTCTCGCCGAGACCGTCGCCGCCGCGGAGGAGGTCCGCGCGGAGAAGGACGAGCTTGCGCGCGCCGCCGCGGCCATGCGGCTCATTCCGGCCTATGCCGTTCATCCTTGGGCGGCGCAAAGCGAGATCCGCGCGCTGTCCGCGGCGATCGAGAGCCGCAAGCCGTTGGCGGAGACGCTGGCCGAGAGGGCCGACCCGGTTATGCAAGCGAGTAGGCGACGGCTGATGCAGGCTCAGGAAGCCATTGGCGGTTTCGCTGATCGGGTAGCCGGCTCCCGCCGGCGCTGACCGGCCTTCAGCTCGCGGCGGGATTGACGCGTCCGTTGCGACGACGGGACGGCGCGAGCAGGCGGGCACGCTCGCGGGTCAGGGTGTGCACGCGGTGTGACACACCGCCGTCCTTGCCCTTGACGAGCCGCTCGCTCGCCTCTCCGATCTCGCGGTCGATATCGTCCGCACGGCTCTGCCGCTGGCTGGGCGTATCGCGACGCTCTCCTGCCATGCCTATTGCTCCTCATCGTCCACGTACGCATAGAGGAGCGCGACCATGCCGGCAAGCAGGCGCAGCGGCTCGATCCGGTCCAGCTCGCCGCTCTCGGTCTCCACACGCTGAAACCGCCCGACCCGATCCGAGGTTGCGACGACCACCCCGATTGCGTCGCCCGAGCCGCGCAGGATCGGGACCGAGGCGAAAGAGCGGTAGAGCTCGGCGTCGCTCTGGCGCCGCAGCCCCATGGGCGCGAGAAAGTACTGCGACTCTGACGGGTCGGTGGCGTCGGGACAGACCAGCACGTTCCGCGTCGTGAACGCGCGGCCGCAATGGCCGGCGTCGCGGGGCCAGCGGCGATGCTCTGCCCGCTCCTGCGACACTGAGCGCCGACGCGATACGACCGGCACGAGCTCGTCCGCTCGCGGCTCGTAGATGAAGATGCTAACGCTCCATTCCTCGTCACCGATGCCGAGGAGGTCGCCCTTCTGGTACACGATGAGTTCGGAGAGCTCATAGGCGAGGCCCTCGGCGACATCGCGCTCGATCGTCTCCGCCCGCGGAGCCGCCTCGACGAGTTCGATGCCGGTGCGGGCGATCGAATAGAGCGACGCGTTGAACCACGCCCGGTCGGCCTCGCGGTCCGCCTCCCGCTCGAGTTCATCGCCTCGGCGCTCGCTCGCGAAAGCGGCGGCGAGCACGTCGGCCGTGTTCCGGTCGATCACGTTGAGCACCACACCGCCCAGGAGCGCGGCCGCCGCACCGGCGATGCCCACCACGGTGATGACGCCGTGCCAAGGTGCCGGCAGGGTGTAGGGGAGCAACTGGGCCACGGCGACGACGCTCGTGCCGACCAGGACCAAGCCGATCTGCACCCGACGGCGCCAAGTCCCGTCGGCATGCAAGAGCGCGCGCGCGTGGCCGACGAGCGCGTCGAGGTGGTTCGAGATCATTGCCAGACGCTATCACGCCCACGGCCGGACTGTGACCGCCGCTCGCAAAACGCCGATGCGACGGAGGTTCCCGCATTCATCCGCATCCCGTCTAATGATGCTGAACCCATCCAACAGCAATGGGCGGCGAGAGGTCGCGGAGCCGCACGGCGAAGCTCAGCCCTTGAAGTTTGCGGGCTTGTTTCTTGACCTCTAAGTCGAAATCAAAGCTCACTGCGCCCTCGGCCCGCCACCCGCCGAAGCCCTGGTCGAAGAGGACCAGAAGATCGCGTCCGTCTCGCAATCCGACGGTAAGCGCTCGTTGATGCGGCAAGGATGTCTTGCGTGCTGCCGTCCTCACTGAAGCCCGCGGCAGCATTTCCCGAAGCACTTCGGCGTGCTTATCGCTCGAGTGAGGAAAACCATCGTAGACGAACTTGGGCGTGATCGCGGGACGATCGGCACGCGCCGTGTCGATCTCGACGTGGGCATTGCTCGCCTCGGGCGCGGCATTGATAACCTCGACGAGAAGGCGTAGGGCAAGAGGAGTGAGAAGATAGCGGTCGGTGTAGTGCAGCTGCGCCACGCCGGACTGCCGGATCGCCTCGACCTCCAGTGGAGCTTGGCGCGCAAGGTAACTCCAAAAGCGTCGACCGAAAGCTTTGGCAGGCCCATCGAGTGAAGAGGCGGGCCACAATAGGCGCGCATTGCCCATGCCGAGTTGCATCAGTCGATCCGCGGAAAGGGCGGACCCTGAAGGGATGTTCGGCGCCTGCCCGATCACTCCCGGACCCACGGCTCCGGCGCCCCATGGCGCGTCCGGCACGGCTTCGCCTTCGCTTGCCGCCACCGCTTCGGTCGTGTCGCCGTGAACAAAACGGGCGATGATTGGCAGGTCGCCGGCCGTTGGCGCTTCCGGCAACATTCGAAGCGTCGCGAATGCAGCGATCCGGTGAAGTCCGAGCTTCCGCGCGAGGTCCAGCCCCGCCGCTCCCAACGCCGTCTGCGCAACATAGACGGTCACACCGACGCCGTGCCCGTTAAGCCGCGGCAGCGCGTCGGCGATCGGCCAAGCGGCGAGGTCCCAGGCCTCCGGTGGTCCCTGAAGGTAGAGATCGAGCGCATCAAGCCGCTGACTGCGTGCGCGCGTCTCGATCTCGTCCCGCAGGGGCCTTCCAACCAGGCGCGTATCCGGCCCGAACACCTGAAAATGAGCCGGGATGTTCAAGGCGACCGACAGGTTCTTGGCGAGCGCGAGGGCGCCGGGCCGGTCCATGCGTAAGTCGCGCAGGTTCGTGTCCGGGCGGAGGATGCACGAGGGGCAACCGCGCCGACACGCTTCGGGGCAATCCAACAACGATTCCACTCGGTCCAGACAGAGCGAAAGCATGCCCGGTTCAGCCATCCGAGCCGCGAGCCCGGCTCCGCCAGCCGCGCGATCGTGCAGGAACGCCGACGTCCTGGCCTCACCGGCGGGTCCGATCGATGGACCAACGGCGGGGCCGAGCGCCGCAGTGTGGATGACTTGAGCGAGATGGATGTTCTTCTGAATTCGATGGGGCAAGTCGCTGGCCGCACACCGACCGTCGGACGTCTTGCGACTGCTGCGCCCGCGCGCCAGCGGGTCGTGCGGTGTCATCGCCTCGGGTAGCGTCGGAGCGAAGCCCGGCTGAGGCGGCTCCATCGGCTCGGCGCGGCCGCATTCGAGGCAGACGGCGTAGCCCCCTCCGAGCGGCCCGGACGCGGTCGTAGCGACTTGGCCCGCGGGATCGGCGCGCATCCGTCCAGCCGCCGGGTCGGCGAGCGCGATCCAGTCACCGCCTTGTGCCGACAGTCGAACCGGTTCCAGAGGCACGTAGGCCAGACGCTCGTATCCCGTATGCGGCGGCTTTCGCCCCAAGAAACCGGCGGGTCGCAGGATCTTGCGAGGTTCCGGCAACCGCTCCCCGCATTGCGGGCAAGTGTTCGGACTTTGCGTTGCGTGGCCGAGCGCATGGCACCGAGGGCAGGACCACAAATCACGGAGGTCCTCGAGACCGGATTGGTCGGCGCCCGCGCTCCACGCTGGCAGCAAGCCTTCCGACTGGTGCACGAGGCCGTCGATCACGACTTCCGCGCCCGGGGCGTATTCCCGGATCGCGACGTGTAGTTCCCGCGCCGCGGCACCCCGCGAACGGAAGCTGAAGTTGGCACCATCCGCCTTGTCGGAACGGCCCGAAAGATGATCGAAGCCGATGACGTCCGTCGGGAAGCCGTAGGCTGGTGTAAAGCCGCGCCGCGCAAGTTCGCCCAGGAGAAATTCACCACGAAGCCGCTTCGCTCGAAGTCGGAATGCCTCATTTGTGGCGGGGTCTTGAGCACCCTCCTGACGGTCGAGAAGTACGCGGTGCTCGTCTCGCCAGCGGGAAACGACGGAATCGAAGGCATCCGCCGCCACCGCGATCAACGCCGAACACGCCCGCGCCTCCAGAGCGGTGCCCTGCACGATCGGCTCGAGCAAGGCCGTGCGTGCGTCGTGGCTTCCCCAAGTTCCACGGAGGTCTTCGAGGAACAGATCGGCAGGTGCATTCGGATGAACGGGCTCGGCGAGCGTCTCGCCGGCACCCAAAAACGATCCCATGCTGGCGCGGATGTCGAGCCCCTCACGTTCCGCCAACCAAGCGGCAAGCAGTGCAGCGTTGACGTGCCGTTGCACCAGTGCCGCGCTCTCGAACCAGACCTTCGGGGCCACGATCTGTCGCGTGAGAAAGCGGGCGGGATCGTCAAAGGTCTGGCGATCGAGCGGTAGGTCGCGACAGAACGTCAGCGCGAAAGCCCAGGGTTCGCCCCGGCGACCGGCGCGACCGACCCGCTGACGGTAGTTCGACAACGCCGGCGGCACGTTGGCGTTGGCCACGAGGCGCACCTGCGGGATGTCGACACCCATTTCCATGGTCGTCGAGCAGTTGAGCAAGTTGATGTCGCCCTGCCGAAACTCGTCCTCGTAGCGCTTGAGCACCGGTCTCTCGATCTGGGCCGAATGCTCCTGGGCGCGAAGAAACGGTGGGTACGCAACGATGCGATCGTGGAGGTCGGTCCACAGCCCGACGGCGCGCAGTTCTGCAACTCGGGTGTCCGTCTCGCACCAGCGCGCCATCTCCTCGCGCGCCTCCGCCGTGAGCCCCCCGGCGTTGGCGCGCGGAAGCCGGGGAAACGTGACCTGCGTCATCGCTCGCCGTGTATCATAAGGGCTTCGACCGCCGAGGTGATAGCCGAAGGGACGGCGCGTAATAGGGCAGAGCCAGCCGGTGTCGATGCGCACGACCGCCGCTCGCGAGAAGTCGAGCCGTCGCGCACCGGCGCCCATGTCCGGCGCGATGCCGGAACCCGTGATGAGGCTCCAGAGCGCCTCGAGCACTTCGCTCGCCCGGTCTTGATCCGCGTCGGCATCCGGATCGCCACCGATCAGGCCGTAGACAAGGGTCTGAAGCCGGGACGGTCGGGACAGAGGCCTCGCACTCGGCCAGACTCTACTCCTGCGCGAGGGCCGATCGGACGGCTTCGTGTCGCTCGGCATCACGCTGTTCACGACGCCGAACCGCGGTGAGATCGCCGGCACCATCCAAACCGGAATATCGACGGCAAGATTATTTCTGAAGACGAAGTCGATCGCCGCGAGTGCCAACCCGGTCCATCCGGCCGCGTCCACGCCGGCCTGGGTCAAGGGCGTCGGGATTGACGAGCTCTGTGCCCGTTCTTCGAGGACCGGAAATGAAAGCCGCAGAAGGCCCATGGTCTCCGGGTTGTTCTGGACGCGCGGGCGGCGGAACAACTCGCGATAGAGAAACATCTCCGCCAGCCGCTCGGGATGGTCGGCGATGTTTTCACCTAGGCGTCGACCGCGCCAGACTACGCCGGCGAACTCGTTTAACTCGTGGTGTTGCGCAAATCGCCGAACCAACTCACCCCATGGAATTGGCTTCGGCGCGTCGCCCGTGAGCTGAGAAAGTTCGCGCTCCTTATCGGTTGCGATCTCGTCGAGATCGTCGAGTCCTGCTGCACGCAGCTTCGTTATCTCGGATCGTAGTTTATCGACTTTCGCCGGGTCCGCGGTTTGCCCCTCTTGGACGGCGTGCCAAAGGAAGGCACGCGTGAGCGTACGCTCTGCCTCCTGCTGCAGTTTGGCGGCGAGCCGCGCCACGCCCTGACGACTGTCGGAGAAGGTGATGGCGCGCCGACCGGCGGCTGGGCGGCCGGGATCGCCTTGCGGTTCGGTCAGCAACTCGAGCGCTTCGGGCAAGGCGTTGCTCATGAAGAACGCCGGCCCGAACCGTAGCCCCATCAGGCTAGCCGTCGTTGAACCGTCGCAACAGTTGCGCGCCTCCGCATGCTCGGCCAGGTGGAACGGAAGCGCGCCCGTGTCGGCTGGAGGTGCATTGTCGTAAATTCGCGCGTCGCGATCGATCCACGTGTCACCGCCAGGCGACAACCAAGCCAAGTCCGTCTCGGCTTCTGGCGCCTCTTCCTCGTCCGGCTCGGCATCGAGGGCAAAGTCGTCGATATCGCCCGGATCCGGCGGCTCGAATCGCGGCTTGGCCCCACCTACGAGGCGCCCCTGGAGATGCACTGCGCCGCACTGGCTGCAGCCGACCACCTCGTAGACGGGTGCCCCGCAGTCGCAGCGAGCTCGCGGCGACAGGTGGACCGCACCGAAGCTCCAGGCCGAGCCCTCCTTCTGGAGCTCGGGATCGCGGTACGAACACTCGGGGTCGATACAGGCCCAGACCCCGCCTTGCGCTCGATGGAACAGATGGGCCCGCCATGCCGCCATTCGCTCGCCGTTGCGGGTGGCCCGAGCGACGGCGTCGAGCACGGCCTGGGCGTCGTCGCGCCGTGCGGGGTCTTCGAACAGGATCTCGGCCGCCTCCGCGAGCGTCACTGACCCATTCGACATGCTCTGCCGGAGGACCAGGACGCGGGGATGGTCGGCGAGGTGCTCCCAACACGTCTCCCCGTCGAGTTCGGCAAGGCCCTTCGCGTCGAGAGGCCGCTCCGCCCCGGGGGTCGGCAACTCCGGCTCGAGAGCCTCACCCTCGATCACCTCCACCGCGTCCTCCGGCCGCCCCGCCAGTGCGGCGGCGAAAGCGCACAGCTTGCTAGGCGCATCCTCCTCACCGCCGATAGTCGCCGAGGTCGCGAGCAGCCGCACATCATCGGGGTCCACGCCGAAGGCCGCCCGCACCCGGCGGAGGAGGAGCGCCATTTCGGCTGCCTGAGAGCCGACGTAGCTGTGGGCCTCGTCGAGAACCATCCAGCGCAGCCCGCCTTCCGACGTCTGCAGTATACGTCGGTCCTGAGCCCGTAGCAGCAAGTATTCGAGCATTGTAATATTGGTGACGAGAACCTCCGGCGGGTGTTCGCGAATGGCCTCGCGGCTGCGGAGCTCCACGGCGTCTGATTTGACGGGGGCGTGCCGCTCCGTTTCGGGCGTATCGCCGTTGAAAAGCGCAAAGCGGACGCGGCCGCCCAGACCGCGCGCCCAGGCCGACAGCCGTTCCCGTTGGCTCTCGATGAGCGCGTTGAGCGGGTAGAGGAGAATTGCCCGGACACCTCCCCCGACGCGCGGATTGCGCAAGATGTCGTCGAGGATCGGAATGAGGAACGCTTCGGTCTTTCCAGAGCCCGTCCCGGCGGTGATCAGTGCCGATCGGCCTTCTCGAAGGCACGCTTCCCAAGCGGCCAATTGGTGGCGGTAGGGCCGCATGGTTCGAGGCATCTGATGGGCAGTGTCGGCGTCGAGTGCTGCCACCAGGTCGTGGTGGAGAAGATTGCCGCCAAGGTCATCGAGCGTGACGTCCGCTGGTGCCCAGGCACGTGCGATCTCGAACACGGGATCCGAGAGTAGCGCGTCCGGCTCGCCCGGGGCGGCGGCGAGGCGACGGGCCAGCACCGCGTTCAAACCGGGATGCGCCAGACGCGCCCGCGACGTGACGGCATTGGCCGAGCGGCGCGAGATCCGATCCAGGGCCTCTGGTAGCCGAGACGCGGCACCGGTCACCGGGAAACCTCCAGAGCAAGAGTGAGAGCAGCCGGCAGCGCCGCGTCAAACCAGGTAGGGTCAGCGTATCGAAGCGCGAGCAAGATGACGGTATCGGACGGGCCGAGCGGCAATCGTAAGCCGGCCGCGGCTTCCGCGGCGACGACGGGGGCGTCGAGCAGCGGTCTCAGTTCGTCGGATAAGGCGCCGCCCACCGTGATGCTGCAGGCTTCCACGCCTCGCGCTCCCCTCGGCAACCTGTCGAAACGCTTCGCCGCTTCGGCGGCGAGCTGTTCCAGGTGCGCTCTGGCCTTCGGGACGGCCAACGGTACGGCACGCCCGTTGGCGTCCAACCCGATCGGAGCAACGGAGTTGGCGACGAGGGCATGGCCGAGATGCGCCGCCAGTTCCGGCCGCAGCGCAATGATGCGCCCGCTCTTCCGCTGGATCGCTTGTGCCGCCTGATCGAGAGCGTCCGCGTGCTCGATGCCGGCCTCCGTGAGTTCGCCCGTCAAAGCGCGCAACGCGGAGCCGACGCCTTCGATCCAGGCCTCGGCCGGCGTCGTCGGCCACCACAAAGGTGTCGCCGTCTCCAAGGCCAGCGCCTCGGCCAAGTCCGCCCGTCCTGCACGCAGGAGTAGTGCAACGCCTGCTGCGGGCACCTTGGCCAAAGCGAAGACTTGGTCGAGCGCCCCGACGTTACCATGCTCGCCGACCGTGGAGATCAGGCGCCACATTCGGTGCCAACGCGGATCTTCGGGCGCGTCGAGCAGCTGCCGCCACGTTGCAGCGTAGGCTTCGACACGTTCGCGGCGCGTTGACGGTGGCAGAGGGTCCGGCGACCAGACGAAGGGGCGCATGACGCCGCGCGTGTCATTGTGCCCCTGAATGAACCAAGCAGCGGGCTCGTCGCCGAGCCAGCCGCTCAGGTCGATACGCCCCTCTGCTTCCGTCTCCGCGGTTTGCGTCTCGTCGTGGAGGTTTACCGCGAACAGCCGGGTTCGTCCCGGTCCGAGATGATGGCACGGGCCCGCGGGTTCTGCTTGCCAGTCGTACCGGCCGAGCTCCAGGCGTGCGGTCTCGGTGCCACCGGCCACGAGCCTGAGATTGAGCTGGGCGTCCGGACCCCCCAACGCCAACATTTGCCGGATGACCGGATCGAACGCGGCGAGGCGGATGCTGCCGGCCGTCCTGAAACCCACGTGGGCCGCTTCGCCGGCGAGCTTGAGCTGCACGGTGCCACCATGATCCGGGAGCCATCCGCGCCAGCCGGCCAGGCGTGCCACCGATACCGGTTGATTGCGGACGAGCCGAGTGCCGGCGGGATCGACGATAAGTCCGCCCCGCGCTGGCCAAGCGCCGGATAAGGACAGTGTCCTTCCGGTTTTCGGCTCCGCCAGCTCGAGGGCAACGATGCCGGGCGGTGAGCCTTCGGCATGGAGATCGAGGTCGACATGGCCGTCACGAGCGACGATCGCGTCCACGCGCCTCGATCCGGCTGAGAGCGTGAGGTGCCATCCCGGTTGGAGGTGGGTCGCTCGCAGCGACAACCGGCCGGTTTCGATCTCGTGCAGGCGCAGTTGGGCCTGTGACGGCAGTGCCACGAGACGTAGACGTGCGACGACAGCGCCATCTTCGACCCACTCCACCAGCTCTCCGCAAAGGATCCGTGGAAGCGTACGCCGCCGAATTCGGCTTTCGACAGACGTCAGAATGCCGTCGGCCGACGCGCCGAGTAGGCGCGGCGATCCGCTGAAGATCTGCGTCCCGTTGGATGCTTCCCAGCCGGCCAATACTCGGCCCACCGGTACCAACCTAGCTGGTGCGTCGTCGGTTTCTGCCCCGGTGGCGAGTGCCAGCAAATGGTCGCCGACGCGGACGCATCCGACGCCCCGCATCGGCCACATACGGCCACCGGGCCCTTCAACAGGCGCATCGATCTCGACGCCGTGCTCCGCTACGGGGCTTACGTCCGTAGCTGCAAGAAGCCAAGCAACGTCGGCTCGCGTGCGGCCGCGACCCGGCAGCGGCTCCAGCTCTTGGGTCTCAGGCGCTTGCGGATCGGATGGCCGCCACAGGCTCGGAGCCTCCAGAGGCTCGGGCAGACCCGGATCGAGCACCGCCTCGCCCAAAAGCCGGCCATCCGAATACGCGGACAAGGTCACCGCCTTGTGCGGCGCGAGAGGCATGACGATGTCGCCGCGTCCGCCACTGCGCTGAAGGCGCCAACCGCCGTCGGCCGGCACGCCGAGCAGCGCTGGCCCGTCGTCGAGCACGAGGCGAAGCCGCAAGCTCTGGTCCGTCTCAGGCAATGCCGCGTGGTTCAGCAAAGCGCCGTCGGCGACGACCGCCACGCCGGCCCACCCTCTCCCGTCGCTGCGGAGCCTCAGACAGCGCTTCACCGCGACGCTCGCCGATCGCGCATCCGAGCGCTCTTCGCTCAGAGCCGGCCGGATCAGTGTCTCCATCGAGGTCTCGGAGAACCGCAAAGGCAGCTCCCGCCTCCACTCGGGGCGATGGACGTCGAGCCACTGCACCATCGCCTGGGGCGGCAGGTCCTCCGGGACGGCCTGGCGCAACTTGGCCAAGCCCAGCGCCAACTCGCCCATGAGCTTTGCGCTGTCCTCGTTGCGAAAGGCTTGGGGAAGATCCTCTACACGCCTCTGCGCCGCGAGAGCGGCGTACGCGTCGGCCAACGTCCCTTGCCGCTCCACCTCCCTGACCAACCCGAGCAGCGCCGTTCGGTAACGACCTTCATCCGTCAGCGCCGCATCGGGCAGACCTCCCTCCACCATCAACGTGTAGAGGAAAAGGCGGTGGCCGTGATCGCTGTAGCGAAGCTTCCGACGGAAGGCCGCGATGCCACGCTCCGTCAACTCAATAGCGGCGCGACGGTCGTACCGCATGCCCAGCCGCTCGAACAAAAACTCCCAAGTCAGTTGTCCCCCAGTGAACTCGACCCGGATCGTCTCGGCTGCCCATAGCACGAACCACATCGCGGTCGAGCGGACGATTTCACCGCTTGCGAGCCGGAACCCCAGGAGCCGAGCGAGTTCACGCCGCTCATCGTCCATCACTTCATAAGCATGAAGGGGACGTCCATCGGGGGACTTCAGCCCATTTCGCGCGAGCACATTGAAAATGGTGTTCACGACCACACCCGGCGCGTAAGAAACAATCCGAGATTTGGCCGCAATCAGACGGCCCTGATTTCGTCATAGTGAAGCCCGCGGCTTGGGTCGAGTGGCGATCATGGCGCTCGCCGTAGTCGGGGGTGCCGGAAGCGGGCATGCGGACACCATCCCGTCGCTGCCGCGAGCTCCTGCCTCGCGGGCATTGGAAATCCTTACACAAGCTGGATATCTCGCCGCTGGCGACGAGCAATATTCAGTCAAAAGGAGCGTGAAGCGTATAGCTCCACGACGGCCCAAGTCGGCTGAGAGGCCTTCCTAATGTCGGAAGTATGCATCGATCGTCAAAAGACGACATGATCGAAGCTCGCGTCGGACCTGCTTCGGCACGTGTTGCCCATCATGTAAACGAACGAGACGCGGCAGGTCCAGCCCGTGGTCCGTGGTGGCGTGGATCGGCTTCGAAGCGTGCCCTCGCGCGGAATGCGGTTAACTGCCTGTCCAGAACCCTCAGGTTTGGCGGGTTTCCGCGGTTGACGCGTTCGGCGGGGCGGCGTAGCGAACGAAGGAAGAACATTTCCGGAGGACGCCATGGCCGACGCGCTCGTGAAGGACCTGCCGCGGGATCTGCCCAGCTTTCTGGCGCGCTTCCGCACCGACACGCAGTGTCGAGCGTATCTGGTCGATGTCCGCTGGCCCGACGGTTTCCGCTGCGCCGACTGCGGTCATGACCGCGCCTGGAGCCACCACCGGCGGCTGATCGAGGAATGCCGCGCCTGCGGCAAGCAGCACTCGATCCTTGCCGGCACCATCTTCGAGCAGACCAAGACCGGCTTGGCGCGCTGGTTTCTCGCGATCTACCTGGTGACCTCCAGCAAGGGTGGGATCTCGGCGCTGGAGTTGCAGCGGCAGTTGGGCTTTCGCAGCTACGGCACCGCTTGGACCTGGCTGCACAAGATCCGCCGCGCCATGGTCGACCCCGACCGTCGCCAACTCGACGGCGACGTCGAGGCCGACGAGACCCTCGTCGGCGGCCGCAAGCCCGGCAAGCGGGGCCGCGGTGCCGCCGGCAAGACCGTCGTCGCGGGGGCGATCGAGGCCGCGCCGAGCCAGACCAAAAAGCGCGAGCTCGGCCGGCTGCGGCTCGCCACCGTCGCCTCGGCGGCGGGCGCGGACCTCGAGCGCTTCATCACGGCCAACGTCGCCGAGCGCGCCGCGATCACCACCGACGGCTGGAGCGGTTACAAGGGGCTCGCTGCCGCCGGCTACGACCATCACGCCATCGACCTCGCGCGCTCGTGGGGCGAGGCCGACCAGCGCCTGCCCGCCGTCCATCTCGTCTTCGGCCTCGCCAAGCGGTGGCTCTTGGGCACGCACCACGGCGCCGTCAGCGCCAAGTACCTGCAGCGCTACCTCGACGAATACGTCTTCCGCTTCAACCGCCGCCGCGCCAAGAGCCCGGCCCACGGCTTCGCCCGCGTCCTTCAAAACGCCGTCCGCATCACACCCGCCACGCATCGGGCGATCGTTGCCGCCGGCGCTACCTGAGGGTTCTGGAGAGCCAATAAAAATATTTTCGAATAAGAGAAAATTTATTATATGAATATAAAAGAGAATACCGAAGTGTTTTTCACAGGAATAATAAGCAATATTTCAAGAAGCC
>JAAAPF010000179.1 GCA_009908425.1 Alphaproteobacteria bacterium | reverse complement strand
GTGCGGTTCCGTCTCCAGTTCTGAGCCGCCCGGCTCGGCGCCGCGGCGAGGGCGTTCGCTCTTGCGGCGGGCGCCGCCGGCGCGTACTCCACCAGCCGGTCCAGTAACCCGTCGAAGGTCGATGTCGTCCAGTTCGCCTCGCGTTGCCGTCGTCGTACTCGTCGCCCTGATGCTCGCCGCCTGCGGCGTCGAGACCCAGCCCAGCCGGGTACCCCAGCGCGACGTCGACGAGGAGCGCCGTCGCGAGCGCTTCGGAACGCTCTTCGGACCCGACGCGCTCACCTTCTCGACCAACCCGGACCGCGACCGCGGCCGGGGTGAGGGGGCCGCCGGCATCGGGGTGAACGCGTTTCTGTGGCGGGCGTCGCTCGACACCCTCGACTTCATCCCGCTGGCTTCGGCCGACCCCTTCGGCGGGGTGATCATCACCGAATGGTACCGCCCGCCCGAGACCGACGACGAGCGCTTCAAGCTCAACGTCTACATCACCGACACCCAGCTCCGCGCCGACGCCATCAACGTGTCGGTCTTCCGCGAGGTCGACGACGGCAACGGCGGCTGGCGCAACGCCCCGGTCGACGACCAGACCGCGGTCGACCTCGAGAACACGATTTTGACGCGCGCGCGCGAGCTGCGCATCGACGCCGGCTGACGCAAGCGGAGATCCCATCCATGGCGCGTTACGCCGTCCGCGAGACCGAGGCCAAATGGCAGCGGATCTGGGAGGAGCGCGGCACCTTCACCAGCCGGGCCGATCCCGCCCGCCCCAAGGCCTACGTCCTCGAGATGTTCCCCTATCCGTCGGGGCGCATCCACATCGGCCACGTCCGCAACTACACCCTGGGCGACGTCGTTGCCCGCTGGCGGCGGATGCAGGGCATGAACGTGCTGCACCCGATGGGCTGGGACGCCTTCGGCCTGCCCGCCGAGAACGCCGCGATGGAGCGCAAGGTCCACCCGCGCGACTGGACCTATGCCAACATCCGCGAGATGCGCCAGCAGTTCAAGAGCATCGGCTTCTCGCTCGACTGGAGCCGCGAGCTGGCCACCTGCGATCCCGATTACGTCCACCAGCAGCAGCGGCTCTTCCTCGACTTCTACGACGCCGGGCTGGTCTACCGCAAGGAGAGCTGGGTCAACTGGGATCCGGTCGACCGGACCGTGCTCGCCAACGAGCAGGTCGAGGACGGCCGCGGCTGGCGCTCCGGCGCGGTGGTCGAGCGCCGCAAGCTGTCGCAGTGGTTCTTGCGGATCACCGCCTACGCCGAGGACCTGCTGGGCGCGATCGACCGGCTCGACCGCTGGCCCGAGAAGGTCCGGCTGATGCAGCAGAACTGGATCGGCAAGTCGCAGGGCGCGCGCATCCGCTTCGCGATCGACGGGCGGGAGGAGCCGCTCGAGGTCTTCACCACCCGGCCCGACACGCTCTTCGGCGCGAGCTTCATGGCGGTCGCCCCCGATCATCCGCTGAGCGCGGAGCTGGCGGCGGACGACCGCGCGCTCGCGGCCTTCATCGACGACTGCGCCAAGGTCGCCACCAGCGAGGAAGCCATCGCCAAGGCCGACAAGCGCGGCTACGACACCGGCCTGGTCTGCCGCCATCCCTTCACCGGCGAAGAGCTTCCGGTCTACGTCGCCAACTTCGTCCTGATGGACTACGGCACCGGCGCCATCTTCGGCTGTCCGGCGCACGACCAGCGCGACCTCGACTTCGCGCGGCGCTACGGCCGGCCGGTGCGCCCGGTGGTGCTCCCGCCCGAGGCCGATCCGGAGACCTTCGAGCTGGGCGACGAGGCCTATGTCGGCCCGGGGACGATCTTCCACTCGGACTTCCTCGACGGGCTCGACATCGAGGCCGCCAAGGCCGAGGTGATCGTCCGGCTCGAGGCGATGGGGGTGGGCACCGGCGAGACCACGTTCCGCCTCAGGGACTGGGGTATCTCACGCCAGCGCTACTGGGGCTGTCCCATCCCGATGCTCTACACCGAGGACGGCGAGGTGGTGCCGGTGCCGCGCGACCAGCTGCCGGTGCTGCTGCCCGAGGACATCGATTTCGAGAGCCCGGGCAATCCGCTGGCGCGGCATCGCGGCTGGAGCGAGGTGACGCTTCCCGACGGGCGCCGGGCCCGGCGCGAGAGCGACACCATGGACACCTTCGTCGACAGCTCCTGGTACTACGCCCGCTTCTGCTCGCCGGGCTTGCAGGACCGCCCGCTCGACAAGGAGGCGGTGGACTACTGGCTGCCGGTGGACCAGTACATCGGCGGCGTCGAGCACGCGGTGCTGCACCTGCTCTATTCGCGGTTCTTCACCCGCGCCATGCGCGAATGCGGCCATCTGAACATCGACGAGCCCTTCGCCGGCCTGTTCACCCAGGGCATGGTCACCCACCAGACTTACAAGAGCGCCGACGGCCGCTGGCTCTCGCCCGAGGAGGTGCGCGAGGAGGCGGGCACCTGGGTCGATCTCGGCGGCCGGGCGGTCACCGCCGGCCGCGTCGAGAAGATGTCGAAATCCAAGAAGAACGTGATCGACCCGCAGGTCATCATCGAGAGCTACGGCGCCGACTGCGCCCGCTTGTTCATGCTTTCCGACAGCCCGCCCGAGCGCGATCTGGAGTGGACCGAGGCCGGCATCGAGGGGGCGTGGCGCTACCTGAACCGCATCTGGCGGCTGTTCGACGAGCGCCTGGACGGGCTCGCGCCGGTCGGCACGCCGCCGCCGGAGCCGCTCTCCGACGGGGCCGCCGAGCTGAAGCGGCTCCTGCACGTCACCATCGACCGGGTCGGCGACGCGCTCGAGCGCTTTCGCTTCAACAAGGCGGTGGCGCAGATCCGCGAGCTCACCAACGCGCTCGAGGAGTTCGACGTCGCCGATCCGGCGGCGCCGGCCTTGTTCCGCGAGGCCCTCGACGTCACCGCCCGGTTGCTGGCGCCGATGACGCCGCATCTCGCCGAGGAGCTGTGGGAACGCCTCGGCCGTGACGGGCTGGTCGCCGACGCCACCTGGCCCACGGCCGATCCCGCGTGGCTCGCCGCCGGCACGGTCACGGTGGCGGTGCAGGTCAACGGCAAGCGCCGCGCCGAGCTCGCGCTGCCCGCCGGTGCCGACGAGGCCGAGGCGCGCGCGGCCGCGCTCGCCCTCGACAACGTGCAGCGCGCGATGGGCGGCAAGCCGCCGCGCAAGGTGATCGTCGTGCCGGATCGCATCGTCAATGTCGTGGTCTAGACGGGCGGTGCTCGCCGGCGCCGGCGCCGGCGCGGCCTGCGGGTTCGAGCCGGTCTACGCCCCGGGCCCGGCCGACGACGCCCTCGCCGCCGACCTCGCCGCGGTGGCGCTGCCCGACGCCGAGAGCCGGTTCGGGTTCGAGCTGCGCCGCGCGCTCGAACGCCAGCTCGACCCGACCGGCCGCGGCGCCGCCGAGCGCTACCGCCTCGAGACCCGCATCAGGCGGCAGGTGGACGACCTCGCCATCCAGCTCGACGCCGTGGTGACGCGCCAGGACCTGACGGTGTCGGCGGTCTACGAGCTGGTCGAGCTCGCCGAGGGGCGGGTGGTCGACCGCGGACGGGTCGAGCGCGCCGCCAGCTTCAACATCCGCGGCGAGCCCTACAGCGATCTCGTCGCCGAGGAGGATGCCGACCGCCGCGTCGCCGAAGCCCTCGCGGTGGCGCTGCGCCAGCGGCTGGTGGCCCATTTCGAGCGGACCGCGGCTTGAAGCTGGCCCCGCGCGAGGTCGACCGCTTCTTGAAGGCGCCGCCGCCGGACGCCCACGTCGTACTGCTCTACGGCCAGGATCAGGGCCTGATCCGAGCGCGCCGCGAGCAACTGCTCGGCCACTGGGTCGACGACCCGGGCGACGCCCTGGCGGTGATCGTGCTCACCGCCGACGAGGTGCGCCAGGATCCGGCGCGGCTCGCCGACGAGACCCGGTCCTTTTCGATGCTGGGCGGCCGCCGTGCCGTCCGCATCATCGACGCGGGGGACGGGCTGGGTGAGGCGTTGAAGGCGGTGCTCGGCTTTTCGAGCGTGGAAGCGCCGGTGCTGGTGGAAGCCCCGCGCGAGCTGGCGCCGAGCTCCGGCCTCAGAAAGCTCTGCGAGAAGGAGAGCCACGCCGCCGCCATCCCCTGCTACCGCGCCGACGCCCGGGATCTGCCGCGGCTGGTGACCGAGGGCCTTGCCACCCGCGGGCTCACCGCCGAGAAGCCGGCGATCGACCACATCGCCGAGCACGCCGGGGCCGACCGCGCCGTGCTGGACCAGGCGCTGGAAAAGCTCGCCCTCTACCTGGGCGAGGACGCGCGCGTGGTCCGCTTCGAGGACGCGGCCATGTGCGTCGGCGACAGCTCGGCGCTGGAGCTCGACCAGCTCATCCACGCCACCTCGGCGGGTGAGACCGGCCGCGCGCTCGATCTACTGGATCGGCTCCTGGCCGCCAAGCAGACGCCCGTCGGCATCGTGCGAGCGCTCGCCAATCACTGGCGGCGGCTGTGGCGGCTCGCGCTCGAGGTCGAGCGGGGCCGAGCGGCCGACGCCGTGATCGAAGCCGCCAAACCCAAGATCTTCTTCCGCGCCAAGCCGGCGTTCAAGCGGGCGCTGGAGCGCCGCCGCGCCCGCCGTCTGCGCGCCGACCTCGCCGCCCTGGTCGCCGCCGAGCGCGCCTGCAAGACCACCGGCAAGCCGGCGGACCTGGTGGTCCGCCGCGTCGTCCTGCACCTCGCCGCCCGCTGAACGGCCTCAGATCAACCCCAGCCGCTCGGCGGCGAGCCGGGTGCCGCGCACCCGCGCCTCGATCTTGGCGAAGGCGACGTCGCGGGCGGCGTCGACCGAGCCGTGGCGGGGCTTGTCGTCGCTGCTGAACGGCGAAAAGCCGCAGTCGTCGGTGGTCCCGAAGCGCTCGGCGGGGATGAACTCGAGCGCCTCCAAGACGGCGTCGCGGACCTCCTCGGCGGTCTCGACGCGCGGATCCTGCGGGTTGGTCACGCCGATATGGCAGACCTGCGGTACGCCCTCGGCGTCCTCGCGGCGATGGCGTCCGATGAGCTCGTAGACGCGGCGGCGGTCGGGCTCGCCGGCGCACTGGATGAGGAAATAGCCGGCGTCGAGCTCGAACAGCTGCGGCAGCAGGTCGGCGTAGTCGACGTCGGCGCTGTGGGTGGTGTCGCGGTCGCCGCCGGGGCAGGTGTGGACGCCGATGCGCCGACGGTCCTCGGGCTCGAAGCGGTGCAGGAGGTCGTTGTTGAGCGCGATGAACGCCGCCAGCATGCCACGTCCCGTCCACGGGTTGTCGGGGTCGTCGCGGAGCGCGAGCCGGCCCTCCGTGAAGTCGATCGAGACGTGCGCCGCCCCGGCGACGAAGCAGCGGCGAACGTCGCGCTCGGCCTCGTCGACGAGATCGGCGTGGAACTGCGCGCGGGGGTAGTCCGGCAACTCCTCGTCGAGCGGGTAGAGCAGGGACAGCATCGAGGGTGCGATGACCGCCTGCTTCATGGGCATGGTCGCCATCGGCGCCGAGCGCGCGAGCAGGCTGCCGGCGTAGGTGCGATAGCGGAACGGGCCGCGCGTCAGCCGCGGCAGCCGGCGGTGATGGCCGTCGGCGAAGATGGCGAAGTCCTGGCCGTGCGGGTCGAGATTGTCGGCGAGGCCGGCGCCGCCGAGGGTGTCGACCAGCGGGTAGGTGGCGAAGCTCGACGCCCGCTGCTCGCCGTCGGAGACGATCGGCGAGCCGGTCGCCTCCATGCGCTCGATGGTGTCGCGGCAGGCCGCGTCCTGCGCCGCCGTCAGCGCCGCGCGGTCGATGCGGCCGGCCTCGAAGTCGGCCAGCGCCCGCTGCAGGTGCGACGGGCGGGGCAGCGATCCGACCGGTTCGGTGCGCAGCGTCATCGTCGAAACCTCCGCTTAGGGCCCCGGGGGCGGAGCGCGTCCTCGGTCGCGCGGGCAACGTCCTCGGTCGGGACGGCGTTCCGCGGGGGCCGAGCGGGTGGCGCCGTTGTGCGCGAGGCACCTAAGAAGCGGTGACACCGGCGCCCCGCGGCGTAGGATCCGACGCGGCGGGGAGAGGAGGACCGTTGCTGCGCTACGTCGTCCGGCGCGTGTTGATGATGGTGCCGACACTCGTCGCCATCAGCTTTATCGTCTTCGTCATCATCCAGCTGCCCGAAGGCGACTACCTCGACTCGCTCGTCGCCGAGCTCGAGGCCCAGGGCGAGCAGCTGCAGTCCGAGCAGATCGAGTATCTGCGCGAGCAATACGGTCTGGACGAGCCGCTCTGGCGCCAGTACGTCAACTGGATCTCCGGCATCGTTCTGCGTGGCGACTTCGGATACTCGTTCGAGTATCAGCGACCGGTCTTCGACATCATCGGCGAACGCTTTCTGCTGACCGCCATCCTCGCCGCCGGCACCATCCTCTTTACCTGGATGGTGGCCTTCCCCATCGCGATTTACTCTGCGGTCTACAAATATTCCTGGGGTGATCACTTCTTGACATTCCTGGGCTTTCTCGGCTTGGCGACGCCGAATTTCCTCTTGGCGTTGATCCTGCTCTATCTTTCCCAGATCTATTTCGGCACGTCGGTCGGCCAGGTCATGGCGGAGGAGTACCTCGGGGAGCCGATGAGCCTCGCCAAGCTGGGCTCGATCATCGAGCACATGTGGGTCGCCGTCGTGGTCATCGGCACCGCCGGTACCGCCTCGATGATCCGCCGCATCCGCGCCAACCTCTTGGACGAGCTGGAGAAGCCCTACGTCGTCACGGCCCGCGCTAAGGGCCTGCCGCCCGGCCGGGCGCTGGTGAAGTATCCGCTCAGGCTGGCGCTCAACCCCTTCGTCTCCGACATCGGCAATCTCCTGCCGGAGCTGATCTCGGGCTCGGTGCTGGTGGCGTTCGTGCTTTCGATCCCGACCAACGGCCCGGTGCTGGTGAACGCGCTGCAGAGCCAGGACATGTACCTCGCCGGCGGCATCGTCATGCTGGAGGCGGTGCTGGTCGTCATCGGCGTGCTGATCTCCGATCTGGCGCTCGCCGCGCTGGACCCGCGCATCCGCCTCGGCGCCGGGGTGCGGCGATGAGGCGCTACGTCGACCCCTACCCGTTCGATCCCGAAGAGGAGGTGCCGCTCACGCCCGAGCAGGAGCGGCTCTACACCGCCTCGCAATGGCGCCTGGTCTGGATGCGCTTTCGCCGCCACAAGCTCGCGGTGGTCTCGCTCGTCGTGCTGGCGCTGCTCTACGCCTCGATCGTCGTCACCGAGGTGCTCGCGCCCTACACCCTCGACAGCCGGCATTCGAGCCACGTCTACGCGCCGCCGCAGCCGGTGCATCTCTTCCACGAGGGCGCGTTCGTCGGCCCGTTCGTCTATCCGCTCGCCTTCGAGCTCAACATGGAGACGATGCAGCGCGAATACACCGTCGACCGCAGCGAGCCGCAGCGCTTGCGCTGGTTCTGCCGCGGCGAGCCCTACCGCTTCTGGGGCACGTTCGAGGCCGACTGGCACCTCTTCTGCCCGCCGGAGGACGGCACGGCGTTTCTCCTGGGCACCGACCGGCTGGGCCGCGACATGCTCTCGCGCATCCTGCACGGCGCGCGCATCAGCCTCACCATCGGGCTCTTCGGCGTGGCGGTGAGCTTCGTGCTCGGCGTCACGCTGGGCGGTCTCGCCGGCTATGTCGGCGGCCTGGTGGATGGCGTCATCCAGCGCACCATCGAGATCATCCGCAGCTTTCCGGTCATCCCGTTGTGGATGGCGCTCTCGGCCGCGCTGCCGGTGAGCTGGGACCCGTTGTGGATCTATTTCGGCATCACGATCATCCTCGGGCTGGTCGACTGGCCCGGCCTGGCCCGGGCGGTGCGCGGCCGCATCCTCAGCCTGCGCGAGGAGGACTTCGCCCAGGCCGCCATCTTCATGGGCGCGCGGCCGCGGCGGGTGATCGGGCGCCATCTGATCCCGAGCTTCGCCTCCCATCTGATCGCCAGCGTGACCCTCGCGATCCCCACGATGATCCTCGGCGAGACCGCGCTCTCCTTCCTCGGTCTCGGGCTGCGCCCGCCGATCACCTCCTGGGGCGTGTTGTTGACCGAGGCGCAGAACATCAACGCGGTGGCACTCTATCCTTGGTTGATGCTGCCGGTGGTGCCGGTGATTCTCGTCGTCCTCGCCTTCAATTTCGTCGGCGATGGGCTTAGGGATGCGGCGGACCCCTACAGCTGACGGGCCGTCATGCGCGCGATCGTCCTCGCCCTCGTCCTCCTCGCCGCTCCGCCCGCCGCCGTCCTCGCCCCCGCCGCCGAAGACGACCGCGAGTACCTCCAGGCCTGCCTCGCCGCCGCCGGCGGCCGGACCGCCGCGGCGCGCACCACCTGTTTCGGCCAGGTGAGCGAGGTCTGCCTGGCCCAGGGCCGGAGCGGCGGCGAGCCCCCCGACATGCTGACCTGCGCCGAGCGCGAGCTCGACGCCTGGCAGACCCTGCTCGACGAGGCGCTGGCGCGGCTCGAGGAGCGCGAGCCGGCGCCGCGGCTGGCGGTGATCGACGACGCCCAGGCCGTCTGGCGCGACTGGCGCGAGGCCCGTTGCGCCGTCTACGGCACCTACGAGGGCCCGATCTATCCCCCGCTCGCCGGCCTCTGCCGCGCCGAGACCACCTCGCGCCGCGTCGCCGACCTGTGGGAGATCGAGGCCGGCTTCGGCGAGGAGTGAGCGCGTCCGCCGAGGCGCGGAGCGTTCGCGCCGCGTCCCCGGCGGGCACCGCGGGGCGCGATCGGGCGTTCGCCGCCGGCGGCATGCTCCGAGCGCTGGCGCGTCCCCCGCGTCGACGGCGCCACGCTGCGGTCAGCGGCCGTCGGCGACGGCGCCGACGAGCTGGGCGAGCTCGTCCTCGGTATTGTAGGCGTGGACCGAGGCCCGCACGGCGGCGCCGTAGGTCCGGCGATGGCGGTCGAAATGGGCGGGGCCGTCGGCGACGGAGGTGTTGATGCTGCGCGTGCGCAGCCGCGCCGACAGGTCGGCGGCGTCCTCGTCGGCCTTGGTGAAGCTGACGATGCCGCAGAGCTCGGGCCCCTGGTCGCGGACGACGACGCCGGCGACGGCGGTGAGCTCGCGGCGGAGCCGGGCTGCGAGATCACGGATCCGCGGCCACATCGCCGCGACGTCGACGGCGCAAGCGTAGTCCGCCGCGGCGGCGAGGCCGAGCTTGCCGGCGACGTAGAACTCCCAGTTCTCGAAGCGCCGGGCGTCCTCGCGCAGGGCGAAGTCGTCGGCGGTCACCCAGGTGGCGGCGTGCTGGTCGACGAAGGGTGGCTCCAGCTCGGCGAGGCGCGCCCGACGCACCCACAAAAAGCCGGTGCCGCGCGGCCCGCGCAGGTATTTGCGGCCGGTGGCGGCGAGCATGTCGCAGCCGATGGCCTCGACGTCGAGCGGGATCTGGCCGACGGACTGGCAGGCGTCGAGCAGGTAGAGGATGCCGTGGCGGCGCGCGACGGCGCCGATCTCCGCCGCCGGGTTGACCAGCCCGCCGTGGGTCGGGACGTGGTTGAGCGCGATCAGCTTGACCCGGTCGTCGATCATCCGCTCGAGCGCCGCCACGTCGAGCCCGCCGGCGCGGTCGCTCGGGACGACCTCGACCACCGCCCCGGTCCGCCGGGCGACCTGCAGATAGGCCAGCGCGTTGGAAGGGTATTCCGCCTCCGCGGTGAGGATCCGGTCGCCCTCTCGAAACGGCACGGCGTAGAACGCCATGTCGAAGGCGCGGGTCGCGTTCTCGACGTAGGCGATCTCGTCCGGCCCGCCGCCGATCAGGTCGGCGATGCTCGGGTAGAAGCGGTCGAGCCGCTCCGCGGCTTCGGCCGCCGCCTCGTAGCCGCCGACGCGGCACTCCCGCTCGAGGTGAGCGGTGACGGTGGCGTGCACGACTGCCGGCGGCAGGGCGGCGCCGGCGTTGTTGAGATGGACCCGCTCGGCGCAACCGGGGGTGTCCGCGCGCAGGCGCTCCACGTCCGGTGCGGCGGCGGGGCTCATGCGCTGCGGGCGTAGAAGGGCGTCTCGCTCTCGATCTCGATCAGGTTGCGATGGGCGTCGTAGTGGAGCGTGGCCTCCAGGATGCCCGGGGTGTCGCCGAGAACGTGCGGCAACCACCAGCGGTCGGCCGGCGGCACCGGCGCGCGCTCGAGCTCGGCGGTCGACCACCAGCGCAGGTCGTCGACCGCGCCGCTGGGGCGCGGCGTGCCGCCGGCGCGGCAGCGGTAGAGGAAGAGCAGCCATTGGAAATCCGGGCGAGGGGAGGTCTCGCGGACCACGCCCCGCAGGCGCAGGTCCAGCGCCTTCAGCCCGGTCTCCTCGGCGAGGCCGCGCTGCGCGCCCTGGAGCGGGGCTTCGTCGGCGGCGAGCTCGGCGCCGGGGGCGACCCACCAGCCGGCGAAGGGCGGACGCCGGCGCTCGACCAGGAGCACGCTGCCGTCGGCCCGCCGGGCGTAGACCAGCGCTACGAGGGTCGGCGTCGTCGTCTCAGCAGGCATCGCACGTCTCCAATGGCGCCATGGGCGCGGGCGGATGGTCGTGGTACCGGACGCCCTCGGTCGGCATCGCCGCCCTCGTCGCCGCCTGCGCCCGGTGGTCGGGAACGGGACCACCGCGCCGGCGCGCGACCGCTCTCGTCCCGGCGCGGCGCCCAACCGCGCGCATGCGCGCTCCGCAACACCACCCGCGGATCCGCTCCCCGCCACCGCGCGCCGCCGGCGGCGCGGTGGGCGGTGCGGTCGCGGTTCGACGAGGTCGGCGGTCGGCCGCCGCATGCTGCTGGTCCCGTGTCCTTCCCTGATCGACTTTCAGACTAGGGATTGCCGCAGTGCGGCACCATAGGCTTCGGCCATACACCAACGCGCCGCCGCCGAGGTTCGCGCGGCCGGGCACGTTCGGGCGGCCGCGACGATCGGTGGCGCGGCCGTCGGGCGGTGGAGGTCGGTGGGCGGCGCACCCGCGGCGTGTGCGGCGCCGGTTCAGTCGGCGGCGGCGGTGGCGCTGCGGGGGTGGGCGACCGGGCCGGTCATCCGGCGGGCCCGGCGACGCGCCTCGTCGCCGTGCACGGCGACCTCGTCGTTCAAGCGCAGCTCCTCACCGCCCTCGATGCGCCCCCGGTCGATGAAGATGCTGTGGCCGGAACCGGCGTCCCAGATTTGGACAAGGTCGCCGGCAATTTGCGTAACTTTGCCGCGAAAGCTCGTGGCCATCGAAGTTCTCCACCATTTGCTGGCTCCATTGGTGGGAACATAGGATTAAGAGAAGTTTTCTGCACTGCGAAAAACGGCCTCGCTGCAATGCGTCATGGGATGGCCCGGGCCGCCGCCCAGGCGCAGTGCTCGCGGATGACGCAGCTCGCGCAGCGTGGCTTGCGCGCCGTACAGGTGTAGCGGCCGTGCAGGATCAGCCAGTGATGCGCGCCCGCGAGCCAGCGTGCCGGCACCGTCTCCAACAACCGCCGCTCCACCTCCGCCGGGGTCGTGCCGGGGGCGAGGCCGGTGCGGTTGGCGACCCGGAAGATGTGGGTGTCTACCGCGATCGTCGGCTCGCCGAAGACCTCGTTGAGCACGACGTTGGCGGTCTTGCGCCCGACCCCGGGCAGCGCTTCCAGCGCCTCGCGGCGGTTCGGCACCGCGCCCGCGTGTTCGGCGAGCAGCCGCTCGGAAAGGGCGACGAGGTTCTTGGCCTTGTTGCGGTAGAGCCCGAGCCGCTTGATCCGGGTCTCCACGCCTTCGACGCCGAGCGCCACCAGGTTCGCCGGGGTGTCGGCGACGGCGAAGAGGTCGGCCGTCACCCGGTTGACGGCGACGTCGGTGGCCTGGCCGGAGAGCACCACCGCGACCAGGAGCGTGAACGGGTCGCGGTAGACCAGCTCGGTGCTCGGCTCGGGGCGTTCGCGCGCGAGGGCCTCGAACAGCTGCTCGATGGCGTCGGGCGACATCACGGGTGGTGGTCGTCGGGCGTGGAGCCGTCTACATCAAAGGTCATGTCCAAAGCCGCCGCGGTGTCGGGCGCGGTCCCGGCCGAGCCGCCCCTCCTCGACCTGATCCTCTACCCCAACCCGCCGTTGGGGCGCCATGGCACGCTGGTGTTGATGGCCATCGTGCTCGTGGTCGGTGCCGTGTTGGGCGCCGCGTTCGCCACCCTCGGGGCGTGGCCGGTCAGCGGCTTTTTCGGCCTCGACGTGCTGTTGGTGGGATGGGCGTTCGCCCGCACCCGCCGCTCCGCCCGGCGCGCGGAGATCGTCCGCCTGGACTCGCGCGGGCTGGTGGTGCGCCGCCTCGCTCCCGACGGCACGGCCGAGAGCGAACACCGTCTCGAACCCTTCTGGGTGCGTGTGGTCGTCGACGAGCGTCGCCGGTACGACCCGCGGGTCTACCTGCGCGCCCACGGCCGCTCGATTCCCCTCGGCGTTTTCCTGTCGCCGGCCGAGCGTCGCGAAGTCGCGCACGAACTCGAAAGCGCGCTCGCGCGCTGGCGGGACTCGTTGCGCGACTGAGCGGTTCAACGCGCCACCATCGGAAACGTCACCGCCACCGCCCACGCCAACACGATGGCGTTCATGAGCGCGCCCGGCAGCGGATGCTGCACCCTGCGATACGCCCACCCGGCGAACAGGCCGTAGACCACGAAGAAGACCACGATCACCGGCACGATGATCAACAGGAAGAACAGCCGCTCCAGGTCGAGCCCGGCGGCGAACACGAGCGAGCTCGCAAACAGCAGCTTGCTCGCCAAACCTGCGCCCTTGGGCGCCGCGGCGCCGCGGGTGAGCCACTCGTTGGCGAGGGTGTAGGCCAGGGTGCCGGCGGCGAGTGCGGCCACCAGCGGGACCCGCTGGCCCACCGGCCAGAACGAGGTGACCGTGAGATCGAGCGCCGCCCCGATCGCGCCGAGGCCGTAGCCCACGAGCAGGACCGTCGCGATCACCAGCGCGAGCGGGCGCGCCTGCGCCGCAGGCGGCGCGTTCGCCCCGCGGTTCACCCACCACAGCCCGACCGCGCTGAGCACGCCGTAGGTCAGAAAGTGCAGCGCTAGGTAGTCGCCGACGAGCACCGGCAGGAAGCGGAGGTCGAGCGGCACCAGCAGCAGCGGTGTGAGCACCGCTGGCAGGACCAGCGCCGGCCATAGCCGACGCCACGGCGCGCCGGCGCCGACCGGGCGGGCGGCGCCGCGCGGCAGGACGTCGGCGAGCGGGCGCGCGAGCGCGACCAGGCCGGCGAACAGCAGCAGCAGCGCCGGGCCGCGTTCGGCCACGCCGGCCGCGCTCTCGCGCTCGAACGCGGCGTCCAGCCAGTCGCGCGCAGCGCGCTGGCCGGCGGCGCTGTAGAGCACGCCGACGTGCTCGACCGCCGGCGCGATCACCGCGCGCCGACCGGTGCCCGCGCCCGGATCACCGTAGGTGACGCCGAATTCGGGCTCGTCGGTCACCTGGGCGAGCACCCGCCGGGCCTCCTCCTGGAGGCGGTGCTCCCAGCCGCCGACCACGACGAGCAGGTTGCCGGGGCTGCCGGCTTCGACGGTGGGGGCGAACATCGAGACCGCGACGGTGGCGGTGACGTAGTGTTCCTGGGCGTAGCGCACCAGGATGTCGCTCGCCATCGAATGGCC
Source organism: Alphaproteobacteria bacterium (assembly GCA_009908425.1). Classification (GTDB taxonomy): domain Bacteria; phylum Pseudomonadota; class Alphaproteobacteria; order Geminicoccales; family Geminicoccaceae; genus JAAAPF01. Next base: position 1,610 of record JAAAPF010000179.1, on the reverse strand, counting down.
CAGCAGCGCCAGCCGGCCGTCGGCGCTCTCCAGCTGGCGCGCCCACGCCGCCACCTCCGCCAGCTGCGTCAACAGCGTGGTGGTGGCCCCTTCGGTCTCGGTGATGCTGCCGGTGAGCGCGTCGGGATGGCGGCCGTGGCCGACGAAGTCGAAGGCGACGGCGGTGTAGCCGGCGCGCGCCAGCGTCAGCGCGAAGGAGCGCATCAGCTGCTTGGAGCCGGCGAAGCCGTGGGCGATCAGGACCGCCGGCCCGGGCGGCGCGGCGGGGTCGCGGACCACCTCGACGGGGGTGGCGCCGACCTGGGCGCGGCGGATCTCGACGCCGTCGCGCGCGGCCAGCAGTTGGACGACGGCGACGCCGATTGCGGCGACGGCCACGAGGGCGAGGGTGATGTCGACGAGGCGGCGCACGAGCGACTCCGGTGGGTGCATCACGGACTACGGTCCGCGCGCGCCACCGGATGTCACGGCCGCGGCGATACCACCAGCCGCAGCGCCGGGTCGGGACGCAGCGTGATCTCCGCGCGCGGCCGCGGCGGCGGGTCGTCGCTCGGGGCGAGTTCGAGCTCGCGGACGATCAGCGCGAGGGCCACCGTCATCTCCATGCGGGCGAAGCCGAGCCCGATGCACGTGCGCGGACCGGCGCCGAAGGGGAAATGGGTCATCGGCTCCGGCTTCGCCGCGTCCGGGCCGAAACGTTCGGCGCGGAACCGCTCGGGCTCCGGCCACCAGCGCGGGTCGCGCTGGGTGAGCCAGGGGCTGACGATGACCAGCGCGCCGGCCGGCACCTCGACGCCGGCGAGGGTGTCGGTGGCGAGCAGACGCCGCGCGAACCAGGGCCCGGTCGGATAGAGCCTGAGGGTCTCCTCGGCGACGGCGCGGGCGAGCGGCAGCCGATCGAGCACCTCGGCGGTGGTCTCGGCGGCGTCGTCGACGACCGCGCGGGCCTCGCGCGCCAGCGCCGTTTGCACCTCCGGGTGGGTGGCGAGCAGGTGCGCCGCCCAGGCCAGCGCCGCCGCGGAGGTCTCGTGGCCGGCGAGAAAGAAGCTCATGGCTTCGTCGCGGACGAGGTCGGCGGGGACGTCGCCGTCGCGGGTCAGCCGGCCGACGACGCCGCCGTCGCGCCCGGCGGCGGCCCGCCGGATGGCCTCGACTTCGGCGTCGAGACGGGCGAGCGCGGCGTCGAGCCGGCGTTTGCCGGGCGCGGGCATCCAGCGCGGCGGGTTGACCGGCCAGAATTGGCGGCGGGCGACCTCGAATTTGGCGACGGCCACGGCCTCCGAGATGTCGCCGTGCTCGGCCTCGTCGCCGAACAGCGCGCGGCCGACGATGGCCATGGCGAGGCCGGAGAGATCGCGCTCGACCTCGACGACGGCGCCCGCACCGGCGGCGCGCCAGCGGGCCACGAGCTCGCGGGTGCACGCCCCCATCATCGCCGTGTAGCTCTTGAGCGCGCCGGCATGGAACAGCGGCTGCAGCTTGCGCCGCTGGCGCGCCCAGACCTCCCCCTCGCTGTTCAACAGCCCGTTGCCGAGCGCGACCCGCAGGCGGTCGTGGAACGGGGTGCGGCCGCCGTTCTCGGCGTTGTCCACCAGCACCCGGCGGACCTC
>JAAAPF010000259.1 GCA_009908425.1 Alphaproteobacteria bacterium | reverse complement strand
GGGAACCCGGGGCGCGCCGCCGGGCGCGGCCCCGTGTGAGCCCGCGGTGGCGCAGGCCGAGCCCGCCAGCCTGCCGCCGATGCCGCGCGATCTCGACGGCATCGTCGCGCTCTTGAGCGCCGGCGGCTATCGGCGGCTCGCGGCGGTCGTGCGCACGAGCGCGCGGCCGGCGGAGGTGGAGCCCGGCCGGCTGCGGCTGGCCTGGACCACGGGCACGCCGCCCGAGAGCGGGCGCGAGCTGGCGAGCGCGCTGCACGCCCTCACCGGTCGGCGCTGGGGCGTCGACGGCGCGCACTCCGAGGCGCCCACCCTCGCCGAGCGCGACGAGGCGGTGCTGCGCGAACGCATGGCGGAGGCCGAGCGGTGGCCGCAGGTCCGCGCCGTGCTTGACAAGATTCCGGGGGCCACCATCGTCGGCGTCGAGACGCGCACCGACGTGGACGCGCCTACGCCACCACCCCGCCAGGAAGGGTCGCTCAGCGGATGAAGAACATCGGCAACATGCTCAAACAGGCCCAAGAAATGCAGACCAAGATGGCGGAGGTCCAAGAGCGCCTCGCCGCCATGGAGGTCGAAGGTACCGCCGGCGCCGGTCTGGTCACCGTGACGATCTCGGGCAAGAACGACATCAAGAAGGTGAAGATCGACCCGTCGCTGATCGACCCCGGCGAGGCCGAGGTGCTCGAGGATCTGATCGTCGCGGCGGCCGCGGACGCCAAGACCAAGGTGGACGAGGCGATGCAGGAGGAGATGGCCAAGCTCACCGGTGGGATGCAGCTGCCGCCGGGCATGAAGCTGCCGTTCTGAGGTGACGAGCGAGGCCCTGGACCAGCTGATCAAACAGCTGGCCCGGCTGCCGGGTCTCGGCCCCCGTTCCGCGCGGCGCGCCGCGCTGCATCTCTTGAAGCACCGCGACCGCCAACTGCGCCCGCTCGCCGACGCCCTCGCCCGGGTCGCCGCCGAGGTCGTACCGTGTCGAATGTGCGGCAATCTCGACACCACGGATCCCTGCGCCATTTGCGCCGACGGGCGACGCGACGCCGGTCTGATCTGCGTCGTCGAGGAGGTCGACGATCTGTGGGCGATGGAGCGCGGCGGCGGCTTTCTCGGCCGCTACCACGTGCTCGGCGGCACGCTTTCGGCGATCGACGGGCTGGGGCCCGACGAGCTCCGCGTCCCCGATCTGTTGCGCCGGGTCGAGACCGCGGAACCGCCGGTGAACGAAATCGTGCTCGCGCTCGGCGCCACCGTCGACGGCCAGACCACCGCGCACTACCTCGCCGAGCGCCTGCAGCCGTTGGGCGTGCAGGTCAGCCGTCTCGCGCTCGGGGTTCCGCTCGGCGGTCAGCTCACCTATCTCGATGACGGTACCATCGACGCGGCGCTGCGCGCCCGCCGTCCGGTGAGCTGATCCGAGCCGCCGCGCCCGTCGGCGTCGCGGCGTCCACTGAAGAGCCGATCGATCATGGCGCTCCGCGACATCCTCATCGCCCCCCACGCCAAGCTCAAGACCAAGGCCGCGCCGGTCGAGGCCGTCGACGACGAGCTGCGGCGGCTGATGGACGACATGCTGGAGACGATGTACGCCGCGCCCGGCATCGGGCTGGCAGCGCCGCAGGTCGGTGTGATGCAGCGCCTGATCGTGCTCGACGTCGCCGGCAAGGACGGCCCGCCCGCGCCGATGTGCCTGGTGAACCCGGAGATCGTCGCGCGCGGCGAGGACACCGTCGTGGCCGAGGAGGGCTGTCTCAGCCTGCCGGAGATCTACGCCGAGGTCGAGCGCCACGCCCGCGTCTTCGTACGCTTCACCGACCGCGAGGGCGAGGTGCGGGAAATGGACACCGACGGCCTCTTGGCCCGCTGCGTCCAGCACGAGCTGGACCATCTCGACGGCGTACTGTTCGTCGATCACCTCTCGGCGCTCAAGCGCAAGATGCTGCTGCGCAAGCTCGCCAAGCTGCAGCGCGAGAAAGAGCGCCAGACCGCCTGAGGAGCGCCGCCGTGCGCCTCGTGTTCATGGGCACCGCCGACTTCGCCCTGCCGGCGCTGGGCCGCCTGGCCGAGAGCCGTCACGAGCTGGTGGCGGTCTACACCCAGCCGCCGCGCCCGGGCGGCCGCGGCCACCGCGAGCGCCGCACGCCGGTGCACGACGCCGCCGAGGAGCTGGGCCTGGCGGTCCGCACCCCGCGGACGCTCAAGGACGAGGCGGTGCAGGCCGAGCTGCGCGCGCTCGCGGCCGACGTCGGCGTGGTCGCCGCCTACGGCCTGTTGCTGCCCAAGCCGGTGCTCGACGCGCCGCGCCGGGGGTGTCTCAACCTCCACGGCTCGCTGTTGCCCCGCTGGCGGGGGGCGGCGCCGGTGGAGCGCGCGATCGAGGCCGGCGACGCCGAGACCGGGGTGATGATCTTCCAGATGGAGCCGGGCCTCGACACCGGCCCGGTCTTGCGCACGGCGCGCACGCCGATCGAGGCCGACACCACCGCCCCGGACCTGCGCGGCCGGCTGGCCTGGATGGCGGCCGAGCTGCTGTTGCCGCTGCTCGACGACCTCGAAGCCGGGCGCGCCGAGGCCACGCCCCAGCCCGAGGCGGGCGTGACCTACGCCCCCAAGATCGACAAGTCCGAATACGCCCTCGACTTCACCGCGCCGGCCTCGGTGCTGGAGCGCCGGGTGCGCGCCTTCAACCCCAACGCCTGGCTGCCGCTCGACGGCGAGCGGCTGCGCGTCCTGGCGGCGGAAGTGGTGCCCGGCGCCGGGGCACCCGGCGAGGTGCTGGACGATCGTCTCACCATCGCCTGCGGCGAGGATGCGCTGCGGCCGACTCAGGTCCAGCCCGCCGGCCGCCGGATGATGGCCACCACCGATTTCCTCCGCGGCCGCGCGGTCCCGGCGGGCACCCGGCTGGGCTGACGTGCCGCGCTACTTCCTCACCCTCGAATACGACGGGTCCGGCTTCTGCGGCTGGCAAAAGCAGGCGAACGGCCTGGCGGTGCAGGCGGTGGTCGAAACCGCGGTCGAACGGCTCTGCCGCCAGCCGCGCCCGGTGCAGGCGGCGGGGCGCACCGACGCCGGCGTCCACGCCCTGGGCCAGGTCGCCCACGTCGACCTCCCCAAGGATTACGGCGAGAGCAAGGTGCAGGACGCGCTCAACCACCACCTGCGCCCCCACCCGGTCGCGGTGCTGGCGGCGCGGCGCGTCCCCGCCGACGCCCACGCCCGCTTCGACGCGATCGGCCGGGCCTACCTCTACCGCATCCGCAACCGGCGCCCCCCGTTGACGCTGGAGGCCGGCCGAGCCTGGCAGGTGCCGGCGGCGCTCGATGCCGCGGCGATGGCCGACGCCGCCGCCCGTCTCGTCGGCCGCCACGATTTCTCCAGCTTCCGCGCCGCCGAGTGCCAGGCCCCGAGCCCGGTCAAGACGCTCGACCGCCTGACGGTGCGCCGCACGGCGGACCTCGTCGAGATCGAGGCCGTGGCGCGCTCGTTCCTCCACCACCAGGTCCGCAACATCGTCGGCACCCTGATCCTGGTCGGCAAAGGCGCGTGGAGCGTCGCCGACGTCCCCGCCGCCCTGGCGGCGAAGCGTCGCAGCGCGGCGGGCCCGACGGCACCGGCGGCGGGGCTCTACCTCACTCGCGTCGACTACGCGCTCACATGCCCGTCACCAGATGCTGGACCAGCATGCCGACGAGCAGCTGGATGAGCACCACCGCGCCGCCGTCGATGCCCGGGGTGTGAAAGGCGATCCGGGCGATGAAGAAGTCGTAGACCAACAGCCCCAACGTCACGACCAGGATCAGCAGGCCGGCGAGGCCGGAGCTCAGCAACGTGCTCAACAGCACCGCCGCGGCGACGATGCCGATCTGGACGATGGCGGCCCAGTTGGCGGCGACGACGTACGGCACGAAGTGCTGCTCGCGATGCATCACCTTGGCGAGGCCGACGGCGGTGAGCGGAAAGACGAGCCACTGGGCGGCGTAGGCGAGCACGGCGAGGCCCATCGGCGTGCCGTCCATGCCGAGATGGCGGGTCTGGACGAAGTGCACGAAGGCGAACACCGGCAGGGCGATCACCGCCGCGGCGAAGCTCTGCAGGAACCCCTTGAGACTGACGTCGAAGGCGGCCATCCCGCGCTCGTCGTTCTTCAACAGCAGGCCGGCGCCGACGACGAAGCGCACGATGTCGTCCAGGGTGGGGATCATGCGGGCTCGCGAAAGCTCTCGATGACGGCGGTGAAGACCCGGGTCAGCTCGGCGAGCTCCGCCAGCCCGACCCATTCGTCGATGCGGTGCAGCGAATGGCCGACGGTGCCGAGCTCCACGACCGGCCCCAGGTCCTTCAAGAACCGCGCATCCGACGTGCCTCCGGACGTGCTCGCCTGCGGGCTGCGGGCGAGCGTGGTCGCGACCGCGTCGGCGACGCAGCGCTGAAAGGCGGGCGCGTCGGCGAGGAAGGCGTCGCTCACGTCGACGATCTCCACCCGCGCCCGGCCGGGGGCGTGGCGCTCGGCGACCGCGCCGAGCCAGCCTTCGAGGCTCGCCGCCGTGTGCTCGGTGTTGAAGCGGAGGTTGAGGGCCGCGCGCGCCTGGGCGGGGATGACGTTGGTCGCGGGGTTGCCGACGTCGAAGCTGCTCACCTGCAGCGTCGACGGCTCGAACCGCGCCGTGCCGGCGTCCAGCGGCGCCGTCGCCAGCTCGTGGACGATCGCGGCGAGGCGGTGCACCGGGTTGTCGGCTTGATGCGGGAAGGCGGTGTGACCTTGGCTGCCGGTCACGGTGAGACGCGCGTTCAGCGAGCCGCGGCGGCCGACCTTGAGGGTGTCGCCGACGGCCGCCCCCGAGGTGGGTTCGGCCACGATGCAGCCGTCGAAGCCGAGGCCGTGGGCGGCGAGCCAACGCACGATGGCGGCGGTGCCGTGGCGGGCCGGACCCTCCTCGTCGCCGGTGACGTAGAACCAGACCTCGCCCGGGATCTCGGCGCGCGCCGCGGCGGCGATGGCGCAGGCGAGCCCGCCCTTCATGTCGCAGGCGCCACGGCCGAAGAGCTTGCCGTCCGCGATCGCGCCCGAGAACGGCGGGTGCGACCACAGCCCCGGGTCGCCCGGCGGCACGACGTCGGTGTGCCCCGCGAAGGCCAGCCTGGGGCCGCCGCGGCCCAGCCGGGCGATCAGGTTGGGCACCCGCGCCCCGGCCTCCTCGATGTGCCAGAGATGGGCGCCCAGCTCGCCGAGCCAGGCCGCGACCTGGTCGATCGCCTCGCCCTTGTCCGGGGTGACGCTGTCGATGCGCACCAGGGTCCGCGCCAGCGCCACCGGGTCGTCGAGAGCGGACGGGTCACCGTCGGCCATCAATCGCGCAACAGCTCGTTGATCGCGGTCTTGGCGCGGGTCCCGGCGTCGACGCGCTTGACGATGACGGCGCAGGCGAGGTTGGGGCCGGGTGAGCCGTCGGGCAGCGGGGTGCCGGGCAGCGAGCCGGCGACCACCACGGCGTAGTCCGGCACCCGGCCGCGGAAGACCTCGCCGGTGTCGCGGTCGACGATCTTCGTCGACGCGCCGATGAAGACGCCCATCCCGATCACCGCGCCGGTGCCGACGTGGACGCCCTCGACCACCTCCGAGCGGGCACCGATGAAGGCGTCGTCCTCGACGATGACCGGGGCGGCCTGCAGCGGCTCGAGCACGCCGCCGATGCCGGCGCCGCCCGAGAGGTGGACGTTCTTGCCGATCTGCGCGCAGGAGCCGACGGTGGCCCAACTGTCCACCATGGTGCCGCCGTCGACATAGGCGCCGAGGTTCACAAAGGAGGGCATCAGCACGACCCCGGGGGCGATGTAGGCCGAGCGCCGCACCACGCAGTTCGGCACGGCGCGAAAGCCCGCCTCCTGCCAGCGGACCTCGTCCCAGCCCTCGAACTTGCTCGGCACCTTGTCCCACCAGGTGGCGTGCCCGGGCCCGCCCGGGATCGGCTCCATCTCGTAGAGCCGAAACGACAGCAGCACCGCCTTTTTGAGCCACGCGTTGACCCGCCAGCCGTCGGCCCCCTTTTCGGCGACGCGCCAGCGGCCGGCATCGAGGCCGGCGAGGGCCTCTTCGACGGCGTCGCGGACCTCGCCCCCGGTCGCGCTCGTGACCTCCTCGCGCCGCTCGAAGGCCGCCTCGATGGTCGCCGCCAGGTCCGCCGTCATTTCCCACTCCAGCCCGCGGAAACGTGGCGCCAAGCTAGTGACCGGCGATGGGGTGTCAATTCGTGCGGGGCTTTTGCTCGCCACCGTCGACGGGCTACATCCAAGGGCGCAGAGAAAGGAGCTCGACCGCCCATGTTCCGCGCGCCGCTCGACGATCTCGTGTTCCAGCTCCGCCACGTCGCCGGCCTCGCCGAGGTGGCGGCGCTGCCGGGCTTTCCCGACGGCGTCGACGACCTCGCCGAGCCCATCCTCGCCGAGGCCGCGAAGCTGGCCGAGGGCGAGATCGCGCCCTTGAACGAGCCCGGCGACCGCATCGGCGCCCGGCTCGTCGACGGCGGCGTCGTGCTGCCCGCCGGCTACCGGGAGATGTTCGCGACCTTCGCCGACGGCGGCTGGAAGGCGCTGCCGTTTCCCGAGGACATCGGCGGCCAGAACCTGCCCTGGGCGCTGGCCTTCGCGGTCAACGAGGTGTTCTACGCCGCCAATCTCGGCTTCTCGAACTGCCCGCTCTTGACCCAGGGCGCGATCGAGGCGGTGTGGCACCACGGCACCGCCGATCAGCAGCGGCGCTATCTGCGCCATCTGACCGAAGGCCGCTGGACCGGCACGATGTGCCTGACCGAGCCGCAGGCGGGCACCGACCTGGGCGCGGTGGCGACGAGGGCGGTGCCCGACGGCGACGGCTGGCGGCTGTTCGGCACCAAGATCTACATCACCTTCGGCGAGCACGACCTCGCCGACAACATCGTCCACCTGGCGCTGGCGCGCCTGCCCGACGCCCCGGCGGGCACCAAGGGGCTGTCGATGTTCGTGGTGCCCAAGCGGCTGGTCGACGCCGACGGCCGCGCCGGTGCGCCCAACGACGTCCGCTGCCTGTCGCTCGAGCACAAGCTGGGCAGCCACGTCTCGCCCACCTGCGTCCTGCAGTTCGGCGAGGGCGACGGCGCGGTCGCCGAGCTGGTCGGCGAGCCCCATCAGGGCATGCGCTGCATGTGGACGATGATGAACCAGGCGCGGCTGTCGGTGGGTCTGCAGGGGCTCGCCATCGCCGAGCGCGCCTATCAGGAGGCCCGCGCCTACGCCCACGAGCGGGTGCAGGGCCGGCGCGACGGCCGGCCGACGGCGATCGTCGGCCATCCCGACGTCCGCCGCATGCTGATGACGATGAAGAGCCAGATCGAAGCCATGCGCGGGGTGGTGCTGACCGCCGGCGCCGCGCTCGACACCGCCACGCGCCACGCCGACGCCGACGTGCGCGCGGCGGCGCAGCGCCGGGTCGAGCTGCTGACCCCGATCGTCAAGGCCGGCTGCACCGATCTCGGTGTCGAGGTCGCGTCGATGGGGGTGCAGGTCCACGGCGGCATGGGCTACGTCGAGGACTGCCGCGCCCCGCAGCACCTGCGCGACGCCCGCATCACGACCATCTACGAGGGCACCAACGGTATCCAGGCGCTCGACCTCGCCGGCCGCAAGCTGCAGATGGCCGGCGGCGAACTGCCCGTCGAGCTCTTCGCCGAGTTCCGCCGCGAGCTGCGCGGCCTCGAGGTCGACGGCTGGAGCGATCTGGTGACGCCGTTGCGCGACGCGCTCGCGGGCGCCGAGGCCGCGACCCGCTGGCTGCAGGCCGACCACGGCGCCGACGCCGACGCCGTCGCCGCGGGGGCCACGCCCTATCTGCGGCTGATGGCGCCGACCGTGGGGGCCTTTCTGCTCGCCCGCGCGGCGCATCGCGCCGCCGCCCACGGCCATCCCGCCGCCGCCGCCAAGCGCACCACCGCGCGGTTCTACGCCAACCAGGTGCTGCCACCGGCGAGCGCCCTTGTGGGCGCGGTGACCGCGGGCTCGCGCGACCTCGACGCCGGCCTCTTCGCCGCGCCCTGAGGCGGCGACCGTCACCCCCGAAAGGTCGATGGCCCGCCCGCGCGCCGCGGCGTAGACAGGGGGGAACGCCGGAGGGCGGAGCGATGGACGACGAACGCACGATCACCGACCGCGAGGGCCGGCGGTACCGGCTGCGCCCGATCCGCCCCGACGACGCCGACGCCCTGCAGCGGGCCTACGACCGCATGGACCTGCGGGACCGCCGGGCGCGGCTGTTCGCCCCGATCCCCGCCCTCAGCGACGCGTTCGCCGAGCAGTTCTGCACCATCGACGAGAGCAGGGAGTTCTGCTTCGTCCTGGAAAGCGACGACGAGCCCGGCGAACTCCTCGGCGGCTGCCGGCTGATGGGCGATGCGGCGGCGCGCGTCGGCGAGTACTCGGTTTCGCTGCGCTCGGACCTGAAGGGGCGCGGCCTCGGCCGGCGCTTGATGGAGATCCTCCTGGCGGAGGCCGACGCCCGCGGCTTCGAGACGGTCTACGGCATCATCCTCGCGGACAACGCCGCGATGATCGCGCTGGTCCGCCAGCTCGGCTTCGACGTCGAGCGCGATCCGGACGACTGGCAGCTGGTCCGAGCCACCCGCCAGCGGGCCGCCTGAGCGGGTCGCGCTCAGGTGACCCGACGGATGGCGCCCGCCCCGAGCTTGGTCTCCATCGCCCGGATGAGGTCCCAGCGCACCGCGTAGAGATCGGGGGTCTTGGCCCAGAACCGGACGACGAAGCGCTTCCACGAGCCCGGTTCGGTCGCCGCGCCCAGCGAGGCCGCGGGCACGATGCCGTCGAACTTGATCACCGGCTCGGGATCGCCCAGCACCTGGGCGTGCCCGGACACGACCTCGTTCAGCGTGCGCTCGGCCTCCTCGGTCACGATGCCTTCGGCGACGTCGAACTCCATGTCGAGCCGGCGCTGTTCGCTCGCCGTCGAGTTGGTGATCGTGCCTTCCCAGATGCTGTTGTTCGGTATCACCATCTTCTTGTTGTCGAAGGTGTCGATCTGGGTGTTGAAGAGGGAGACCTGCTGGATCACCCCGGTCACCCCCGCGGCTTCGACGACGTCGCCGACATCGAACGGCCGCTGCGTCATGAGCAACAGCCCGCTGGCGAAATTGCTGAGCGTGCTCTGCAGCGCGAAGCCGACGACGAAGCCGGCGGCGCCCAAGGCGGCGACGAGCGGCGTCACGTTCACGCCCAGCGCCGACAACCCGATCATCGCGCCGATGAAGAAGACGACGCGGCGCGACCAGCGCACCACGAAGCGGCGCAACAGCTTCGAGCCGCTGCCCGCGAAGCTGAAGCCGGCGGCGAAGATCCAGCTGATGACCGCGCCGGCGACGTAGGCCGCGACCAGCACGGCGGCGAAGACGCCGACGCGCTGCGCCAGGCGGAGACCGCCCTCCTCGGAGGTCGCCCACTCGCTGATCGTCTTCCAGGCCGATTGAGGATCGGTCCAGTCGACCTTCACACCGCTCACCGCGCGGGCATAGGTCCGAAACGCGGCGGGGTCGCCGCCCTTCGCCTCGTAGGCGTCGACGACGACCTTGAACCGGTCCAACAGCGTCGAACGCCGAGCCAACAGCTCACCCGCCTGCTCGGATAGGCGCTCCCGGTCGGCGACGTCGACCTCGGACCCGACGAGCTCGGCGGCCCGCGGCTCTTCGCCGGCCTCACGGGCGGCCTCGATCGCGTTGATCTTGCGCAGGCGCAGCTGCACGTCGTTCAGCTCGGCGACGCTCGCCTGCAAGAGCCCCTGCCACGCCGCGACCTCGTCGAGCAACTCGCTCTGCGTCAACGGCTGGACCAGCAGGTCGAGCCGCGCCGGTGCGATCATCGGCTCGAGATGCGTGACCGCTCGGCTCGGATCCGGGCCTTCTTGAGCGGCCGTGTCCGCGAGCGCGGACGCCAGCACCACCGCGCTCAAAGCCAGCATCTTGAGCCACTTGGTCCACATCTTCGTTCCCACCGCTGCCGCTCCCTGACGGCGGGCGTCTATCGGATCCGCCATCCGCGGGCAAGCGCCAGCGACCGCCGACCACCTCTGGACCAGCGGCACCCCGCTCGCCATGTTGCGAGGGGTCGCTTGTGTGGAGACGGCAACCATGACCATCACGGCGCTCTTGGGGTTGGGCGTGTTCGCGCTGTTGGCGCTCGTCACCGCGTCGAGCGGCGCGGTCTTCACGCCCGACGCCTGGTATCGGGCCATGAACAAGCCGAGCTGGACACCCGCGGACTGGGTGTTCCCGACGGTCTGGACGCCGCTCTACGTCCTCATCGCGGCCTCGGGCTGGCTGGTCTGGCGCGAGGCCGGCCTCGCCGGCGCCGCCTTGCCGCTCGCGGTCTACGTCATCCAGCTCGTCTTGAACGCCGGCTGGTCGGCGATCTTCTTCGGGTTGAAGAAGCCGGGCCTCGCCTTCGTCGAGGTGCTGACGCTCTGGCTCTCGATCGCGCTCACGATGATCCTCTTTTGGCCGATCTCGAAGACCGCGGCGTTGCTGTTGGCGCCCTATCTGCTGTGGGTGACGATCGCCTCGGCGCTCAACTTCCAGGTCTGGCGCATGAACGCGCCGGGCGCCTCGGCCAGGACCACCTGAGCTATACTCCAAGCGGACCATTCGACCCAGTCTTTAAACCGGTGGTAGAGTGTGCCGTCCACACAGGAGGGACGAGCGCATGCACCATCGGATCCTCGTCGCCCTGCTGGCGGCCGGGCTGGCGCTCGCCGGCGCCGCCGCCGCCCAGGACGGCTTTGTCGGCGAAGCGCGCGTCATCGACGGCGACACCATCGCCATCGCGGGCCGCAAGTTCCGACTCGAGGGGCTGCACGCCCCGGAGGTCGACGAGCCCGGCGGTACCGCCGCCACCCGCTTCATGCGCGATCTCCTGAGCGATCGCCGGGTCGCCTGCGCGCCCACCGGCGACCGCTCCTACGACCGCCTGATCGCCGTCTGCCGGCTGGCGGACGAGGGCGACATCGCCGCGGCGCTGGTGAAGGCCGGGCTGGGCCGCGACTGCGCGCGCTATTCGGGCGGCCGCTACGCCCATTTCGAGACGTCGGCCGGCGCCCGTCTGCCGCTGCCGGGCTACTGCGAGCGGTGATCACCGCTTGGTCGCCTGGACAGCTCGGCTCGGCCGCGCCAACTCGGTGAACCGTTGCTGAAGCGCGAGAGGATCCGAGGCCGCCGGTCGCCGTGACGTCGAGACCCCCGCCCGCGCCCCCGTCGCCGCGGCGCGGCGCGCCGCTGGCGCGCCTCGCTCGCCGGGCCCGCAACCTGGTCTGGCTGCTGGCCCGACCGGTGCGGCGCGGCCGGCGCGAGCGGGATCTCGTCATTCAGCCCTATCGCGGCTTCGGCTCACCCGAACGGCTGTTGCTGATCGGCCGCGTCCTGCGCCAGCCCAAAGGGCCCAGCCCCCGGGATCGGCTGGCGCGCGACGTCGTCGACGTGCTCAGGCGGCTGTTCCGCCGCGGCGTCGCGGCGGCCGAGGTCGCAGCGGTCTTCGGCGAGGCGCGCGCCGACGCCCGCACCGACCGCGACGGCTACTTCCACCTCGAACTCGATCTCGAGGACACCCCGCTGGAGCGTGGCGGCTGGCATCACGTCGACGTCCACCTCACCGCGCGCCCGGAGGTGACGGTGATGGCGCGGGTGCTGGTGCACGCCCGCTCCAGCCGCTGCGTGGTCGTCAGCGACATCGACGACACGGTGGTCGAGACCGGCGTCGCCAATCGCGTGGTCATGCTGTGGCGCCTGTTCGCCCGCGGCCCCGGGGCCCGGCTGCCGGTGCCCGGCGTGGCCGATCTCTACCGCGCCCTGAACCGCGGCCCCGACGGCGCCGACCGCAACCCCGTGGTCTTCGTCTCGCGCGCGCCATGGACGATCTACGAGACGCTCGACGCCTTCTTGCGCCTCCAACGGATGCCCCGCGACGCGGTGCTGTTCCTGCGCGAGTGGGGGGTGCGCTGGCATCACCCCTTCGCCCGCCACGATCCCGAGCACAAGAGCCGGCTGATCCGGCGGGTGTTGGCGGTGACGCCGAACCTGCCGGTGGTGCTGGTCGGCGACAGCGGGCAGGAGGACGCCGAGACCTACGCCCGCATCGTCCAGGACTTCCCGGGCCGGGTGCGCTGCGTCTTGATCCGCGACCTCGCCCGCTCCGCCCGCCGCGAGCGCGCCATCCGGGCCCTCGAGCGGCGGCTCGCCGGCGCCGGCGCACGGCTGGTGCTCAGCCCCTCCGCCGCCGACATGGCCGAGGTCATCCGCGAGCTCGGTCTGATCCCGCCGCAGGCGGTCCACCGCGTCGCCGCCGCGGCGAGCTGAGGCTCACGGCGGCGTCGCCAGGATGAGGCGCAGCCGCCGCCGCAAGAGCGCCAGCGGGCGCCGGGTGTCGCGCAACCGGGCGAAGCGGTGGCGGAGGTCGGTGCCCGAGACCCATTCCAGCCCGATCAGCGCCCAATGGTCGGCGTCGTCGACCACCAGCGTGTCGCCCCAGCGCGCCGAGTCCACCGACACCAGACCGTCGTTGTCGCCCTCGTGGGCGGCGAGTCGGCGCGCGAAGGGCTGCAACAGCATGGGCACCGCGCGCGGCGCGATCCGCCCGCAGATGGCGTGGTAGCGGACGTCGCCGCGGTCGGGCACCGCGTCGTTGAACCGCCGCGCCGCGGCGCGGGTGAGATCGGCCAGCCCGCCGCGGTCGATCTCCCGCAGCGGCGCCGGTAGCCGGTGGCGCAGGCGGTGGACCAGATCGGCGAGCATGGTGCCGCGGTGCGGCGTGCCGAGGGTGATGACGTCGCTCACGCGTCGCGCCGGGTCGAAGTGGCCGGCGGTGTAGCGGGCGTCGAGCCCGCCCATCGAATGCCCGACCAGGACGATGCGCTCGGCGCGCGTGGCGTCGACCTCGTGGGCGAGGCGGGCGGCGCGCTCGGTGACCGACGCGGTCACCGGCGCGCGCACGACCCGCAGGTCGACCTCGCGCCGCTTGAGGTCGTGCATGAGCTTCAAGGAGCCCACCCAGTAGGCGTTGGGCAGCGGCGCCAGATAGCCGTGGACGAAGACGATCGCGGTCGGCAACGCCGGCCGCTCGAAGTCGTTGGCAAAGCTCCACGTCAACTCGGACAGACGCACCGTGCTCTCCGCCGCGACCGCCGCGGACCCGCACCAATGTCGACCGTTGGCCGCGGCCGCGCAAGCGGCCGCGCGCCGGTCAGCCCCCGAGCGCCTCCAGGATGCGGCGGCCGGCACGGCCGGTGGGCTCCATGCCGAAGCGTTCCTCCGCGGCGCGGATGGCGGCGCGCGTGTTCGGGCCGATCAGGCCGTCGACCTCGCCGACCTCGAAGCCGGCGGCGATCAGGCGTTCCTGCAGTTCGCGACGCTCGGCCCGCGACAGGCCGGGATCGTCCGTGGGCCAGGGTGTCCTGAGCGGGGGATAGCCGGCGATGCGGTCGGCCAGGTGCGAGATCGCCAGGGCGTACGACTCGGCGTGGTTGTAGGCGTAGATCGCGTCGAAATTGGCGAACACCAAAAAGCCCGGCCCGTCCGGACCCGCCGGCAGCAACAGCCCGGCCTCGCCCTCACCGGCGAGCCGGGCGCCGTCGGCGCGGCGCACGCCGCGGGCGTCCCAGCTGGCCAGGGGCGCGTCGGCGTCGCGGCCCGCGGGGCCGGCGTAGCCCTCCGGCACGGTCACCTCGATCATGAACGGAGCGCCGGTGCGCCAGCCGGCGCGCTGGAGATAGTTCGCCGTCGAGGCGAGCGCGTCGGGGATCGAGTCCACCAGATCGCGTCGGCCGTCGCCGTCGAAGTCGACCGCCAGCCGGCGGTAGCTGGTGGGGATGAACTGGGTGTGGCCGAAGGCGCCGGCCCACGAGCCGTAGAGCGCGTCGAGGGCGAGATCGCCCGCCGCGACGAGCTCCATCGCCGCCATCAGCTCGCCGCGCCAAAAGTCGCGGCGGCGCTCGCCGGCGCAGACCAGCGTCGTGAGCGAATGCGGCAGGAAGTGGTCGCCGGTGCGGCGGCCGTAGTCGGTCTCGATCCCCCAGATCGCGAGCACGACGTGGCGGTCGACGCCGTAGGCGGCCTCGATCTCGGCGAGCAGCTCGCGGTGCTCCGCGAGGGCGGCGCGGCCGTCGGCGATCCGCTCGGCGTCGACCAGAAAGGCCATGTAGTCCCAGATCTCGAGGGTGAACTCGGGCCGGCGGTCGGCGAGGGCGAGGACGCGGTCGTCGCGCTCGGCCTCCGCGAAGGCGGCGGCGGCGACGTCGGCGGGAACGCCGCGGGCGATCGCGGCGCGCTCGAGGTCGGCGACACAGGCCTCGAAGGCGGCGGCGGGGCCGGCGGCGACGGCGAGCAGCGAAGCGACGAGGGTGATCGGGCGCATGCGGGCACAACTCCGAGGCGAAACGGCGCCGCTTGTCTTAGCATCGACGCCGCGCCGGTGCGACGCCGCGCATGGCCTCCTTGCCGCGCTGTGGCTTGTCCCCGCGACGCCGGCTTTCTACGGCTGGGGTTTCGCGCCACGACACGAGGGCCGGCCATGACCGCGGGCGAGATCACCGGGACGACGCGCCTGTTCGCGGTCATCGCCGACCCGATCGCGCACGTCCGCGCCTGCGAGGCCTTCAACCCGCGTTTTCGCGAGCGCGGACGCGACGCCGTGCTCGTCCCCTTCCACGTCCGGCCGGGCGACCTCGCCCGCGCGCTCGACGGCTTTCGGGCCCTCGCCAACCTCGGCGGCGTGCTCGTCACCCTCCCCCACAAGGAAGCGATCCTCGAGCTGGTGGACGCGGTCGGCCCGCAGGCGGCGCGGGTCGGCGCAGCCAACGTCGTCCGGCGCAGCGACGACGGCCGGCTCGAGGCCGAGAACTTCGACGGTCTCGGCTTCGTCGCCGGGCTCGAGGCCGCGGGCCGGCCGCCCGCGGGCCGCGACGTCCTGCTCGTCGGCGCCGGCGGCGCCGGCAAGGCCATCGCCTACGCCCTGGCCGAGGCCGGCGTCGGCCGCCTGGTCGTCGCCAACCGCGACGGCGCCCGCGCCGAAGCGCTCGCCGCCGGCGTCCGCGGCGTGTTCCCGGCGGTCGCGGCCGCCGCGGGGCCGCCCGATCCCGCCGGCTTCGACGTCGTCGTCAACGCGACCTCGCTGGGGCTGGAGGCCGACGATCCGCTGCCGTTCGACCCGGGCGCCGCCGACGCCGGCACCGTCGTCGC
>JAAAPF010000093.1 GCA_009908425.1 Alphaproteobacteria bacterium | reverse complement strand
CGAAAGCACCTTGGTGATCGCCGCCGTCAGTGTCGTCTTGCCGTGGTCGACGTGACCCACCGTGCCGATGTTGGCGTGCGGCTTGCTGCGATCGAACTTTTCCTTGGCCATCTGGTAACTCCACCCGCCGCTTGATCAGGCGTACTTGGCTTTGATTTCCTCGGCGACCATCTGCGGCACGGGCTCGTAATGGTCGAAGAACATGGTGAACTGGGCGCGCCCCTGGCTCAGCGAGCGCAGCGTGTTGACGTAGCCGAACATCGTCGCGAGCGGCACGAACGCGTTGACCACCTGCGCGATCCCGCGCGGCTCCATGCCGGTGACCTGACCGCGCCGGCTGTTCAGGTCGCCGATGATGTCGCCCATGTACTCCTCGGGCGTCACCACCTCGACCTTCATCACAGGCTCGAGCAGCTGCGGTCCCGCCTTCGGGATGCCCTCGCGGAAGGCCTGGCGCGCCGCGATCTCGAACGCCATCACCGAGCTGTCGACGTCGTGGAACTGGCCGTCGACCAGTTCGCAACGCAGGTCCACGATCGGGAAGCCGGCGACGACCCCCGACGACATCGAGTTCTCCAGCCCCTTCTGCACCCCCGGGATGTATTCCTTGGGAATCGCACCCCCGACGATCTTGCTCTCGAACACGAAACCCTCGCCCTGCTCCGCCGGCCGGAAGTTGACCTTGACCCGCGCGAACTGACCGGAACCACCGGTCTGTTTCTTGTGGGTGTAGTCGACCTCGGCGGGGCGGGTGATCGTCTCGCGATAGGCCACCTGCGGCTGACCGACGTTGGCGTCGACCTTGAACTCGCGCTTCATGCGGTCGACGATGATCTCGAGATGGAGTTCGCCCATCCCCTTGATCACCGTCTGGCCGCTCTCCGGGTCGGTCGACACCCGGAACGACGGGTCCTCCTGGGCGAGGCGGTTCAGTGCCATCGCCATCTTTTCCTGATCGGTCTTGGTCTTGGGCTCGACCGCGATCTCGATCACCGGATCGGGGAACTCCATGCGCTCGAGCACGACCGGCTTCGCGGCATCGCAGAGCGTGTCGCCGGTGGTGGTGTCCTTGAGCCCAACGAAGGCGACGATGTCGCCGGCGCGGGCGTCCTTGAGCTCCTCACGCGAGTTGGCGTGCATCAACAGGATGCGGCCGACCCGTTCGCGCTTACCCTTCACCGAATTCTGTGCATAGGAGCCGGCCTCGATGACCCCCGAATAGACCCGCGCGAAGCCGAGCGACCCGACATAGGGATCGCTCATGATCTTGAAGGCGAGCGCGGCGAAGGGCTCGCCGTCGGAGGCGTTGCGAACCACCTCCTCCTCGGTGTTCGGCACGACGCCGCGACAGCCCTCGACGTCCATGGGCGACGGCAGAAACTCGACGACCGCGTCCAGCAGTGGCTGAACGCCCTTGTTTTTGAATGCCGAGCCGCACATCACCGGGACGAACTTGCTCTCCAGCGTGCCCTGGCGCACGAGCTTCAGCAGCGTCGCGTGGTCCGGCTCCTCGCCCTCGAAGAACTTCTCCAGCGCGTCGTCGTCGAGCTCGACCGCGGCCTCGATCAGCTTTTGGCGATACTCTTCCGCCTGGGCTTGGTACTCGTCGGGGATCGGGCGATGGTGGAACGTCGCACCGAGCGCTTCGCCATCCCACACCACCGCCTCGTTGCGGAGCAGGTCGACATTGCCGACATAATCGCTCTCGCGCCCGATCGGCAGCGTCAGCACCAGTGGCACCGCGCCCAGCCGCTCCTCGATCATGCCGACGCAGCGCAGGAAGTCGGACCCCATCCGGTCCATCTTGTTGACGAAGCAGATGCGCGGCACGCCGTACTTGTCGGCTTGCCGCCACACCGTCTCCGACTGCGGTTCGACGCCGGCGACCGAGTCGAACACGGCGACCGCACCGTCGAGCACGCGCAGCGAGCGCTCGACCTCGATGGTGAAATCGACGTGGCCGGGCGTGTCGATGATGTTGACGCGGTGGTCCCGCCAGAAGGTCGTGGTCGCGGCCGAGGTGATGGTGATGCCGCGCTCTTGCTCCTGCTCCATCCAGTCCATCGCGGCCGAGCCCTCGTGGACCTCGCCGATCTTGTAGGACTTGCCGGTGTAGTAAAGGATGCGCTCCGTCGTCGTCGTTTTACCGGCGTCAATGTGCGCCATGATGCCGATGTTGCGGTAGCGCTCGAGCGGGATGTCGCGCGGCATGGCTCGGGTCCGGTCTCCGGTTACCAGCGGTAGTGCGAGAAGGCGCGGTTGGCTTCCGCCATCCGCAAGGTGTCCTCGCGCTTCTTGTAGGCGGCACCGCGGTTGTTCGCGGCGTCCATCACCTCACCGGCGAGCCGGTCGGTCATCGTCTTCTCCGAGCGCTTCGACGCCGCCTGGATCATCCACCGGATCGCCAGCGCCTGGCGCCGTTCCGGGCGCACCTCGACGGGCACCTGGTAGGTGGCACCACCGACGCGCCGCGAGCGCACCTCCAGGGTCGGCTTGACGTTCTCCAGCGCGTCGTGGAACACCTGCAGCGGTTCGCTCCTCGTACGCGCTTGGATCTTGTCGAACGCCCCGTAGACGATCCGCTCGGCCGTCGACTTCTTGCCGTCGTTCATCAGGTTGTTGATGAACTTGGCCAAGACCGTGTCGTGGAACTTGGGATCCGGGAGGACCTCGCGCTTCTCGGCGGCGTGGCGACGCGACATCGGCTCGCTCCTTACTTCGGCCGCTTGGCGCCGTATTTCGAGCGCCGCTGGCGTCGATTGGTCACGCCCTTGGTGTCGAGGCTGCCGCGGATGATGTGGTAGCGCACGCCCGGCAGGTCCTTGACCCGCCCGCCGCGGATCATGACGACCGAATGCTCCTGGAGGTTGTGGCCTTCGCCGGGAATGTAGCTGGTCACCTCGTAGCCGTTGGTGAGCCGCACCCGCGCCACCTTGCGCAGCGCCGAGTTCGGCTTCTTCGGCGTGGTGGTGTAGACGCGCGTGCAGACCCCGCGCTTTTGCGGGCAGCTCTGCATTGCCGCGACCTTGTTCTGGGTCGGCGGTTTCTCGCGCGCTTTGCGCACCAACTGATTGATCGTCGGCATGGACGCCTCGAACCTCTCGCTCAGGTCGTCGAAGACGGCAACGACGACGGACCACACCCCGGATTTGGGGTGGGTACACCGCGCTACCCCGAATTGTATCACTTTGGCCCCGGCGAAGCGTCTGGCTCGCGTGGAGCCACCACCACCGCCCCAAAGAAAGTGCTCGCCGTGTCTACGCGCGCCCCCACGGCCCGTCAAGGCTTTCCGCGGCGGAGCCGGGCCGGAAGCGGGGTTACGGGCCGCGGCCCGTAACCCCGTGAACCCGCCGCCGGGTCAGTCGTCGCCGAGATCTGGCAGCCGTAGCGGTTCCGGCTCCTTGTCCAACTCCGGCGGGGCGAACCGCTCGTCCTCCCCCAGTCGGCTCTGCAGGCGCGGCAGGACCCCGCCCGTCCCGGCGGGGATGAGCCGGCCGACGATGACGTTCTCCTTGAGCCCCAGCAGGTCGTCGCTCTTGCCGGCGAACGCCGCCTCGGTCAGCACCCGCGTGGTCTCCTGGAACGACGCGGCCGAGATGAACGACGGCGTCTGCAGACTCGCCTTGGTGATCCCCTGCAGCACCGAGATCGCCCCCGCCGGCCGCTTGTCCTGGCGCTTCATCAGCTCATTGGTCTTGATGAACTCCAGCCGGTCGACCTGCTCACCGACCAGGAACGTGGTCTCGCCGGGCTCGGTGATCTCGACCTTCTGCAGCATCTGGCGGACGACCACCTCGATGTGCTTGTCGTTGATTTTGACGCCCTGCAGACGGTAGACTTCCTGAATCTCCGCGCACAGGTAATCGGCGAGTGCCGGCACCCCCAGCACCCGCAGGATGTCGTGCGGCACCGGATTGCCGTCGACGATCGGATCGCCCGGCGCCACGATGTCGCCGTCCTGAACCACGATGTGGCGGCCCTTCGGGATCAAGTACTCGCGCGGCTCGGCCGGCTGGCCCGGGGCCAACGTGTCCTCGTCGGGCACGATCCGCAGCCGCCGCTTCGCCTTGTAGTCCTTCTGGAACTCGATGCGGCCCTGGATCTCGGCTATCACCGCCGGGTCCTTGGGCTTGCGGGCCTCGAAGAGCTCGGCGACGCGCGGCAGACCGCCGGTGATGTCGCGGGTCTTCGAGGCTTCCTTCGGGATCCGGGCGAGCACGTCACCGGCCTGGACGTCGGCGCCGTGCTCGATGGTCAAGATCGCCGCCACCGGCAGGTAGTAGCGCGCCTCGTTGCCGTTCGCGAATTTGAGCGGGTTGCCCTGCTCGTCCTGCAGCAACAGCGAGGGGCGCAAGGTGCCGGACCGCGCGGTCTGCGGGGTGATGACCTCCTTCGAGGCCTTGCCGGTGGCCTCGTCGATGACCTCCTTGTAGGTCGTCCCCTCGATCATGTCCTGATAGGCGATCCGCCCCGCCATCTCGGTGACGATCGGGAGGGTGTGCGGGTCCCACTCGGCGAGCCGCTGGCCTTTTTGGATCTCGGAGCCGGGCTCCAGCGTCAGCCGCGTGCCGGTCTGCAGCTTGTGCCGCGCCTTCTCCCGGCCCATGGCGTCGTAGATCACCAGCTCCGAGTTGCGACCCATGACGATGAGCCGGCCCTCACTGTCCTTCACCAGCGACGGCCGCACCAGCTCGAAGGTGCCGTCGACGACGGCGTCGATCGTGCTCTCCTCGGTCTGGGCCTGGGCGGCGCCGCCGATGTGGAAGGTGCGCATGGTGAGCTGGGTGCCGGGCTCCCCGATCGACTGCGCGGCGATGACGCCGACCGCTTCGCCGACGTTCACCGGCGTCCCCCGCGCGAGGTCGCGACCGTAGCACTTGGCGCAGACGCCGCCGACGGTCTCGCAGGTGAGCACCGAGCGCACCTGCACGGCGTCGACCTTGGCGGCCTCGATCCGGACGACGTCGCGCTCGTCGACGAGGGTGTCCTTCGCCACAACGACCTCGCCGGTCGCCGGGTCGAGCACGTCCTCGGCCACGGTCCGGCCGAGCACCCGCTCGCCCAGCGCCTCGACCACGTCGCCGCCCGACACCGCCGCCGTCACCCGCAGCGACTCCTCGGTGCCGCAGTCCTCCTCGTAGACGATGCAGTCCTGCGCGACGTCGACCAGCCGGCGGGTCAGGTAGCCCGAGTTCGCCGTCTTCAAGGCGGTGTCGGCCAGGCCCTTACGGGCGCCGTGCGTCGAGTTGAAGTACTCGAGCACGGTCAGGCCTTCCTTGAAGTTCGAGATGATCGGGGTCTCGATGATCTCGCCCGACGGCTTGGCCATCAGGCCGCGCATGCCGGCGAGCTGCTTCATCTGGGCCGGGCTGCCGCGGGCCGAGCTGTCGGACATCATGAAGATCGAGTTCGGCTGCTTCTTGGCCGAGTCGGGATCCTCCTCGCCGCGGATCGCCGCCATCATCCGCTCGGCCACCTTGTCCGAGCAGGACTGCCAGGCGTCGACGACCTTGTTGTACTTCTCACCGCGGGTGATGAGACCGTCGGCGTACTGCTTCTCGAAGGCCTTCACCTGCTCCTGGGTCTCGCCGACCAGCTTCGCCTTCTCGGTCGGGATGACCATGTCGTCCTTGCCGAAAGAGATCCCGGCCTGCGCCGCCCGCCGGAAACCGATGTTCATCAGCCGGTCGGCGAAGATGACGGTCTCCTTCTGCCCGCAATGACGGTAGACCTCGTCGATCAGATTCGAGACGTCGCGCTTGCGGAGAACCCGGTTGACCAGCTCGGCGAAGCTCACCCGCGGATGCTTCGGCAGGATCTCGTAGATCAACAGCCGCCCCGGTGTGGTCTCGATGCGCTCGGGCGTGATCGTGCCGTCCGGCTGGGCGACCTCGATCCGGCAGGTCACCTTGGCGTGCAGGCCGACGATGCCGTTAGCAAGGGCGTGGAAGAGCTCGTCGGTGCCGGCGAAGGCCATGCCCGCCCCCGGCTGCTCCTCCAGCATCAATGAGATATAGTAAAGGCCGAGGACGATGTCCTGGGTCGGCACGATGATCGGCTTGCCGTTGGCCGGGCTCAGGATGTTGTTGGTCGACATCATGAGCACGCGGGCCTCCAGCTGGGCCTCCAGCGACAGCGGCACGTGCACCGCCATCTGGTCGCCGTCGAAGTCGGCGTTGAAGGCCGTGCACACCAACGGGTGCAGCTGGATCGCTTTGCCCTCGATCAGGACCGGCTCGAACGCCTGGATGCCCAGGCGGTGCAGCGTCGGCGCCCGGTTCAACAGCACAGGGTGTTCGCGGATCACCTGCTCCAGGATGTCCCAGACCTCGGGCCGCTCCTTCTCGACCATCCGCTTGGCGGCCTTGATGGTCTGCGCCTTACCGTAGAGCTCGAGCTTGGCGTAGACGAACGGCTTGAACAGCTCCAGCGCCATCTTCTTCGGCAGGCCGCACTGGTGCAGCTTGAGCTCCGGGCCCACCACGATGACCGAGCGGCCCGAATAGTCGACACGCTTGCCCAGCAGGTTCTGGCGAAAGCGCCCCTGCTTGCCCTTCAGCATATCGGACAGCGACTTCAGCGGCCGCTTGTTGGCGCCGGTGATCACCCGGCCGCGCCGGCCGTTGTCGAACAGCGCGTCCACCGACTCCTGCAGCATGCGCTTCTCGTTGCGCACGATGATGTCGGGTGCGCGCAGCTCGATCAGCCGCTTCAGCCGGTTGTTCCGGTTGATCACCCGGCGATAGAGATCGTTCAGGTCCGAGGTCGCGAAGCGGCCGCCGTCGAGCGGCACCAGCGGCCGCAGCTCCGGCGGGATCACCGGCACGACCGCGAGGATCATCCATTCCGGCTTGTTGCCGCTCTCCAGGAACGTCTCGATCATCTTGAGACGCTTGACGATCTTCTTGCGCTTGGCCTCGGAGGTCGTCTCCGCCAGCTCGGCGCGCAGATGCTCGCGCTCGGTCGGCATGTCGAGCTGCATCAACAGATCGCGCACCGCCTCGGCGCCGATGCCGTAGGTGAAGGTGTCGTCGCCGAACTCGTCCTTCGCCCGGTTGAGCTGCTCATCCGAGAGCAGCTCGCGCGGCTTCAGCGTGGTCATGCCCGGCTCGACCACCACGTAGTTCTCGAAGTAGAGCACGCGCTCCAGGTCGCGCAGCGTCATGTCGAGCAGCACGCCGATCCGCGAAGGCACCGACTTCAAGAACCAGATGTGCGCCACCGGCGCCGCCAGCTCGATATGGCCCATGCGCTCTCGCCGGACCTTCGACTGGATGACCTCGACCCCGCACTTCTCGCAGACGATGCCCTTGTACTTCATCCGCTTGTACTTGCCGCACAAGCACTCGTAGTCCTTTACCGGCCCGAAGATCCGCGCGCAGAACAAGCCCTCGCGCTCGGGCTTGAAGGTGCGATAGTTGATGGTTTCCGGCTTCTTGACCTCACCGTAGGACCACTGTCGCACCTGGTCCGGGCTGGCGATCGAGATCTGGATCTGGTCGAACTTGGGGGCGCCGCTCTGCGGGGCGAAGAAGTTCACGAGTTCTTTCATCATGGCCAGAGGCCTCCCGGTCGGCCGGTCACTCGGCGGCACTCAACTCGTCGTCGAGATTGGGGAGTTCGAGCGGCGGTACGCTCGCATCCCCGCCACCGGTCTGCGACCGGCCTTCCTTCAGGTTCACGTTCAGCGCCAGCGCCTGGAGCTCCTTGACGAGCACGTTGAAGCTCTCGGGGATGCCCGCTTCGAAGTTGTCCTCGCCGCGGACGATCGCCTCGTAGATCTTGGTACGGCCCGACACGTCGTCGGACTTCACCGTCAGCATCTCCTGCAGGGTGTAGGCGGCGCCGTAGGCCTGCAGCGCCCAGCACTCCATCTCGCCGAAGCGCTGCCCGCCGAACTGCGCCTTGCCGCCCAGGGGCTGCTGGGTGACCAGCGAGTACGGGCCGACGGAGCGGGCGTGGATCTTGTCGTCCACGAGATGGCCGAGCTTCAGCATATAGATGTAGCCCACCGTCACCGGGCGATCGAACGGCTCGCCGGTGCGCCCGTCGACCAGCGTCATCTGCCCCGAGGTCGGACAGCCCGCCTTCTCCAGGAGTTCGACCACGTCGGGCTCGTTGGCGCCGTCGAAGACCGGCGTCGCGATCGGCACGCCGTGGGTGAGGTTGCCCGCCAGTTCACGGACTTCGTCCGCGCTGTAGCCGGCGACCTCGTCACCGACCTCGGCACCGTAGATGTCGCCGATGCGGGAACGGATCTGCTGCAGACCGTCGTCGCCGTCGAGCGCGTCCAGCATGTCGCGGAGCTGTCGGCCGAGATTGGCGCACGCCCAGCCCAGATGGGTTTCCAGGATCTGGCCGACGTTCATCCGCGACGGCACGCCCAACGGGTTCAACACCACGTCCACCGGCGTGCCGTCCTCCAGGAACGGCATGTCCTCCATCGGCGCGATCTTCGAGATCACGCCCTTGTTGCCGTGCCGACCGGCCATCTTGTCGCCGGGCTGCAGCTTGCGCTTCACCGCGACGAACACCTTGACCATCTTGAGCACGCCGGGTGGTAGCTCGTCACCGCGCTGGAGCTTCTCGACCTTGTTGTCGAAGCGGTCCTGCAGGTGCTTGAGGCCGTCGTCGAGCTGGCGCTTGAGCGATTCGATCTCGACCATCTTGGCGGCGTCGTCGACGCCGAGCTCCCACCACTGCCGGCGGGCGAGGCCGTCGAGCAGCTCCTGGGTGATCTCCTGGCCCTTCTTGACCCCCTTCGGTCCGGTGGTGACGGTCTGGCCGATAAGGAGCTCGTGCAACGAGGAGTAGACGTTGCGCTCGAGGATCTGGCGCTCGTCGTCGCGGTCCTTCGCGAGCCGATCGATCTCGGCGCGCTCGATCTGCACCGCGCGCTCGTCCTTGTCGACGCCGCGGCGGTTGAAGACGCGCACCTCGACGATCGTCCCGGTCACGCCCGGCGGCACCTTCAACGACGTATCGCGGACGTCCGCGGCCTTCTCGCCGAAGATGGCGCGCAGAAGCTTCTCCTCCGGCGTCATCGGCGTCTCGCCCTTCGGCGTGACCTTGCCGACCAGGATGTCGCCCGCCTTCACCTCGGCGCCGATGTAGACCATCCCGGCCTCGTCGAGGTTCCTGAGCGCCTCCTCGGAGACGTTCGGGATGTCGCGGGTGATCGCCTCCGGGCCGAGCTTGGTGTCGCGCGCCATCACCTCGAACTCGTCGATGTGAATCGAGGTGAAGACGTCGTCGCGGACGATCCGCTCGGAGATGAGGATCGAGTCCTCGAAGTTGTACCCGTTCCACGGCATGAACGCGACCAGGGCGTTGCGGCCGAGGCCGAGCTCACCGAGCTCGGTCGACGGCCCGTCGGCGATGATCTCGCCGGCGGTGACCTGATCGCCCACCTTCACCAGGGGGCGCTGGGTGATGCTGGTGTTCTGGTTGGAGCGCTGGAACTTCCTGAGGTTGTAGATGTCGACGACGCGGTCGGCGCGCGCGGCCTCGTCGGTCACGCGGATGACGATGCGCGAGCCGTCCACCTGGTCGACGATGCCGGTGCGCTTGGCGCCCACCGCGGCGCCCGAATCGCGCGCGACGACGTCCTCCATGCCGGTGCCGACGAAGGGCGCCTCCGCCTGCAGGAGCGGCACCGCCTGGCGCTGCATGTTGGAGCCCATGAGCGCACGGTTGGCGTCGTCGTTCTCCAGGAACGGGATCAGCGCCGCCGCCACCGACACCAGCTGCTTGGGCGAGACGTCGATGAACTCGATGTCCGCCGGCGGCACGATGGTGAAGTCACCGCCGACGCGCACCGACACGAACTCGTTGACGAAGCTGCCCTCGTCGTCGAGCTCGGCGTTCGCCTGCGCGATCTTGTAGCGCCCCTCCTCGATCGCCGAGAGGTAGACGACCTCCGCGGTCACCCGGCCGTCGACCACGCGTCGGTACGGGCTCTCGATGAAGCCGTACTGGTTGATCCGCGCATAGGTGGCGAGGCTGTTGATGAGGCCGATGTTCGGCCCCTCGGGCGTCTCGATCGGGCAAATGCGGCCGTAGTGGGTCGGATGGACGTCGCGGACCTCGAAGCCCGCCCGCTCGCGGGTCAGACCGCCCGGGCCGAGCGCCGACAGCCGGCGCTTGTGGGTGATCTCGGAGAGCGGGTTGGTCTGATCCATGAACTGCGACAGCTGCGAGCTGCCGAAGAACTCGCGCACCGCCGCCGCCACCGGCTTGGCGTTGACCAGGTCGTGCGGCATCGCGGCGTCGATGTCGACCGAGCTCATGCGCTCGCGCACCGCCCGCTCCATGCGCAACAGGCCGACGCGGAACTGGTTCTCCATCAGCTCGCCGACCGAGCGCACCCGGCGGTTGCCGAGGTGGTCGATGTCGTCGACCTCCCCGCGACCGTCCTTGATCTCCAACAACGTCGTCAGCACCGCGATGATGTCCTCGCGGCGCAGCACCCGCAAGCTGTCCTCGGTCTCGAGATCGAGCCGCATGTTCATCTTGACGCGACCGACCGCCGACAGGTCGTAGCGCTCCTTGTCGAAGAACAGACCGTTGAACAGCCCGTCCGCGGTCTCCAGTGTCGGGGGCTCGCCCGGCCGCAGCACGCGGTAGATGTCGAGAAGCGCGTCCTCCCGCGTCTGGCAACGGTCGACCGCGAGGGTGTTACGAATATAGGCGCCGGTGGTGACGCCGTCGATGTCGAGCACCGGTAGCGTCTCGACCCCGTTGTCCACCAACCGTCCGAGCGTCTCGCCGGTGATCTCGTCGCCGGCCTCGACCAGCACCAGCCCGGTGCTCTCGTCGATCAGGTCTTCCGCGACGTACAGCCCCACCATGTCGTCGGTGGTGTAGAACACCTCTTCGACCCCGCTCTCCGCCAGCTTCTTGAGCTGGCGCGGGGTCACTTTGGTGCCGCCGCCCAGCACGACATCACCGGAGCGGGCGTCGACGAGGTCGGCCTGCAGCTTTTGACCCTTGAGCCGCTCGGCGTCGAGCCCGGTCTTCCAACCGTCGCCGGCGCGCGCGAAGGCCTTCTGGGCGTAGAAGGTGTTGAGGATCTCCTCGGGTCCCATCCCGAGCGCCATCAGGAAGGTCGTGGCCGGAAGCTTGCGCCGCCGGTCGATCCGGACGTTGACCAGATCCTTGGCGTCGAACTCGAAGTCGAGCCACGAGCCGCGATACGGGATGATCCGCGCCGCGTAGAGGAATTTGCCCGAGCTGTGGGTCTTGCCGCGGTCGTGGTCGAAGAACACGCCGGGGCTGCGGTGCATCTGCGAGACGATGACCCGCTCGGTCCCGTTGATGATGAAGGTGCCGTTGTCGGTCATCAACGGCAAATCGCCCATATAGACGTCCTGCTCCTTGATGTCGCGGACGCTGCGCGAACCCGTCTCCTCGTCGATGTCCCACACGATCAGCCGCAGCGTCACGCGCAGCGCCGCGGCGAAGGTGAGGCCGCGCTGCTGACACTCGTCGACGTCGTATTTGGGTTCTTCCAGTTCGTACTGGACGAAGTCTAGCGCCGCCCGGTCGGCAAAATCCTTGATCGGGAAGATCTGCTTGAACGACTCCTGCAGCCCCGAGAGCCCGCGCTCGTTGGGACGGACGTGCATCTGCAGAAAGAATTCGTAACTCTGCCGCTGCACCTCGATGAGGTTCGGCATCATGGTAACTTCGGGAATGTGCCCGAAGTTCTTGCGGATACGCTTGCGTGCCGTCAACGACGTCGGCATGAGCGGCCAATCCCCCAACTCAGGAAGAGGAAGCGGTGGGCGAGCGGAACGATGAACACGGAACGCCTCGCCGACGTTCCGCCAACGACGAACGGGCCGGAACGCGCCGCAAAGCGCCCCTCCGGCCTCGTCGCACGATCGACCCGAACCGGAGATCGCGGCTCCGGTTCCACCCGGGCAGCCGGACGGCGTACGCCCCGCCGCCGGCGATGCGCCTCGGCATCCGCAGGATTACTTGACCTCCACGGTCGCCCCGGCGTCCTCGAGCTGCGCCTTGATCTTGTCGGCCTCCTCCTTGTTCACGCCCTCCTTCAGCGGCTTGGGCGTGCCCTCGACGAGGTCCTTGGCCTCCTTGAGGCCGAGGCCAGTGATCGCGCGGACCTCTTTGATGACGTTGATCTTTTTGTCGCCGGCGCCGGCGAGGATGACGTCGAACTCGGTCTGCTCCTCGGCGGGCTCGGCCTCCGCGGCAGCGCCCCCGCCGGCGCCCGGCGCCATCGGCATCGCCATCGGGGCCGCCGCCGCCGCGCTGACGCCCCACTTGTCCTCGAGCATTTTGGCGAGCTCGGCGACCTCGAGCACCGTCAGGTTGGAGAGGTCCTCGACGATCTGCTCCAGATTGGCCATGGAAAATGACTCCTGTCGTTCTGAGCGGCGGCCGGCGGAGACGCTTCCCGCCGGCGCTGGGTTCATTCGGCTTGTGATTTCGCCCGCAACACGCCGACGACCTTCTGGTTCGGCGCGGCGAGCACGCGGACGAGCTTGGTGGACGGAGCCTCCAGCAGACCGACCAACTTCGCGGCGGGGGCGTTCAGCACGCCGATCAGCCTGGAGCGCAGCTCGTCGATCGAGGGCATATCGGCGAGCGCCCGGACCTCCTCGGCGTCGAGCAGCGAGCCACCCAAGCCGGCGCCGACGATCTTGAGCTTGCCGTTCTTTTTGGCGAACTCGGTCAGCACCTTGGGCGCCACCGTCGGATCAGCGGAATAGCCGATCGCCGTCGGGCCCGTGAACAAATCCGCCGTCGGCTCGAAGTCGGTCCCGTCGATGGCGAGTCGCACCAACCGGTTCTTGGCGACCCGAAAACCGGCGCCGGCCTCGCGCATCTGACGGCGCAGACCGCTGATCTCGGCGACGTTCAGCCCCTGGTAGTGGGTGACGACCACGACCCCCGCGTCCGCGAACGTATCGCGCAGCGACGCGACGACGTCGGTCTTCTCCGCTCTCAGCACGACGGCCTCCGCTCGCGCGCCATGCGCGCCCTGTGCGACGAGATTCGGGTCGGCAGCGACACGGCGGCACGACCAACGGACCGCAGCCCCGCCCCGGCTGCAGCCCGTTCGAACTTTGGAAGCGCGACCATAGTCATGTTGCGTTTCGAGGCAAGAGGGTTTTCGCGCGTCACGCCGTCAGCGATCCGACGTCGAGGCGGATGCCCGGCCCCATCGTCGAACTCAGATGCGCCCGCTTGAGATAGGTGCCCTTCGCGCCGCTCGGCTTGGCGCGGTTCACCGCGTCGACGAAGGCCTTGACGTTGGCGGCGAGCGCGTCCTCGTCGAAGCTGACCTTGCCGACGCCGGCGTGCACGATGCCGGCGCGCTCGACCCGGAACTGCACCTGGCCGGCCTTGGCGGCGCGGACCGCGTCGGCGACGTTGGGGGTCACGGTGCCGAGCTTGGGGTTGGGCATCAGTCCGCGCGGGCCGAGGATGCGGCCGAGCCGGCCCACCACCGGCATCATGTCGGGCGTCGCGACGCAGCGGTCGAACTCGATGGTGCCGCCCTGAATGGTCTCCGCCAAATCCTCCGCGCCGACCACGTCGGCGCCGGCGGCGCGGGCCTCGTCGGCCTTGTCGGCGCGGGCGAACACCGCCACCCGCACCGTCTTGCCGGTGCCGTGCGGCAGGTCGACGGTGCCGCGCACCATCTGGTCGGCATGACGCGGATCGACGCCGAGGTTGATCGAGACCTCGATGGTCTCGTCGAACCGGGCCGACGCGACCGCCTTCATCAGCGTCACCGCCTCGCCCACGGGGTAGGCCCGCGCCCGGTCGACCTTCGACCGCGCGGCGTCGAGGCGCTTGCTCAGCTTGCTCGCCATCACCCTACTCCACCACCTCGAGGCCCATCGAGCGGGCCGAGCCGATCACCATCTCGACCGCCCCGTCGACGTCGTAGGCGTTGAGATCGGGCATCTTGGCCTCGGCGATCTCGCGCGCCTGATCGCGCGTGATGGTGCCGATCCGGGTGCGACCCGGGGTCTGTGTCCCCTTCTGGATCCCGGCGGCGCGCTTCAAGAAGAAGGTCACCGGCGGCGTCTTGGTCACGAAGGTGAAGCTGCGGTCGGCGTAGGCGGTGATCACCGTCGGGATCGGCATCCCCGGTTCGCGGTCCTGCGTCGCGGCGTTGAAGGCCTTGCAGAACTCCATGATGTTGAGGCCGCGCTGGCCCAGCGCCGGTCCGATCGGCGGCGACGGGTTGGCCTTGCCCGCCGGCACCTGCAGCTTGATGTACGCGACGATCTTTTTCGCCATCGGGGCGTTCCTTCGATGTGGCGGTACGACCGCCGCCGGCGCCCGCGAGCCCGGCGGCTCCCGCCGTGGTGCAGGCCGGCGCTACTGCTTTTCGACCTGCGAATATTCGAGTTCGACCGGGGTCGCCCGGCCGAAGATCGACACCGACACCTTGAGCCGGCCCTTGGCCTCGTCGACCTCCTCGACCACGCCCGCGAACGAGCTGAACGGGCCGTCGGTGACGGTGACCTGCTCGCCGGAGACGAAGGTCACCGCCGGCCGGGTGGTGTCGACCCCCGACTCCACCTGCTTGAGGATCCGCTCCGCCTCGGCCTCGGAGATCGGCACCGGCCGCCCCCCGGCGCCGAGAAAATCCGACACCTTCGCCGTCTGCTTCACCAGGTGGTAGCTCTCGTCGTTGAGGTGCATCTTGACGAGCACGTAGCCCGGAAAGAACTTGTGCTCCGCTGAGATCTTCTTACCCCGCTTGACTTCGACCACCTCCTGGGTCGGAACGAGCACCTCTTCGAACAGCGAGCTCAGCCCCTTGCGCTCGGCCTGGTCCTTGATCGATTCCGCGACCTTCTTCTCGAAGCCGGAATAGGCGTGGATGATGTACCATTTGGCCTCGGTCATCAGCCGCCGATCCCCAAAATGAGGCGGATGAGCCAGGCGATGATCTGGTCCACGAGGAAGAAGAACAACGCCATCAACGCCGCCATCGCGAACACGCTGATCGTCGTCACCGTCAGTTCGCGGCGCGACGGCCAAGTGACCTTCGAGAGTTCCTGACGGACCTCGCGCACGAACTGGGCGGGTGACGTCTTCGCCATGGGCGGAGGGCTCCGTCGGATCCTTGAAACGTCGGCAGGGCTGGACGCGTGGCGACGTGGCGCGGGTTGGCAGGAGCAGAGGGACTCGAACCCCCAACCCCCGGTTTTGGAGACCGGTGCTCTACCGATTGAGCTATGCTCCTCGATGCCCGTCGAACGCGCGGTCGGG
>JAAAPF010000136.1 GCA_009908425.1 Alphaproteobacteria bacterium | reverse complement strand
GTGTGACCGCGGCGATGGCGGCGCGGGTGTCGGGGTCCTCGCGGACGTCGTAGAGGCGCAGCATCTCGCGCAGCGCCTCGCTCGCGCCCTCCCCCATCAGCGACAGGTGGTTCAGCGCCAGGTGCGAGATCAGCCGCCAGCGCAGCCCCTCGCCGAGCGGCGGCCGCAGCGTCGCCGTCGGCGGCGTCAAACAGGCGACGGCGCGCACCGCCGGCGCCCCGCCGGCCAGCCCGAAACGGGGATGCCCGCCGCCGAACGGCAGCCGCGCTGGCACATCACGGTTCAAACACGTCGTCTCCACCGACAGCGTGGCGTCGTCGCCGCCCGCCGGCGCGAGCTGGGCGTCGACGAGGGCGAGCTCGACCTCGCTGCCGCCGCGGCCGGGCGCGCTCGATTTGCGCGTCGCCAGCCAGTAGCCGGCGCCGTCGCCGCGGGCGTCGTGCTTGACGCCGTAGAACGGCGCGTAGGCCACCCGCCCGCCGTCCGGGCGCGTCGCGGTCACGCGGTCGACGCTGTGGACCTCGACGCCCGCGGGGCGGCGGGCGTCGGCCTCGACGCGGTGGCGGCTGCGCCCGCCGCCGAGGCGGATGGGCTCGGCGCGCTGGCGGAAGAGGTTCACCGCCGGCGTGCAGCCGAGCACGAAGCTCTCGGCCGAGACCACGCGCGCGAGCTCCGCCGGAGCGGAACTCAAGAAGACGAAGAGGTGGAGGCTGCCGCCGACGCCGCGCAGCGTCTTGGCCTCGAGGCCGGCGAGGTCGACGAAGAGGAACTTCTCCGCAAAGGCGAAGTACTCGCTGAGCAGGCGATAGCCCGAAAAGGCGCTGGGCGGATAGGGCACGAGCCCGTCGTCGCGCTCGAAGCCGACCGGCCGGACGGCCTCGGGGTCGAGCACCACCGCTTCGGGATCGTCGACGCCCGTGGCCACCGCCACCCGCAGGCAGCGGTTCGTCAGGCACTCGTAGAGCGGCAGCGTCTGGTGGTGCGGCCCCCGCAAAAAGAGCCGCAGGCGGTCGAGCGCGAGGTCGGTGAAGCCGGCGCCGTCGCCCAGGGTCTCGAGCCGCAGGTGCAGCACGGCGCCGGCGGCGGCATCGCCCGTCTCCGGCGGGGCGGCGTAGGGCCGTTCTGCGAGCGTCGCCTCGGCCAGGCGCACCGGCCACAGCGTCACCGGATAGACCGTGCGGAACCGGCACGGAGTGCCGTCGACGGCCTCGCTCTCCAGCTCGGTGCCAGCGGCGAGCCGGTAGGGCTCGGTGAGCTCCGGATCGGAGGTGAAGCCGAGGATCGTGCAGGACGGCATCGGCCGCTGGTAGTGCGGGTAGAGGATCTCGAGCACCGCCTCGGCGAGCTCGGGGAAGTCGTCGTCGAGCTTACGCCGCACCCGCGCCGTCAGAAAGGCGAAGGCCTCGATCAGCCGCTCGACGTGCGGGTCGTCGACGGCGTCGCGGCTGAGCCTGAGCTTGCCGGCGACGGCGGGATGCGCCTCGGCGAAGGCGCCGGCGAGCTCGCGCACGAAGGCGAGCTCGCTGTTGTAGTACTTGAGCAGGTCGTCAGACATGGTCGCCGCTCGCCACGGTGAAGGTGTTGGAGAGCGGGTCCAGCGCCGAACCGAAGACGATTGGCTCCGGCGCCGGCTCGGCGCGCAACAGCGCCTCGATCCGCAGCCTGAGCGTGCGGTCGTGGGCGTCGACGTTCTCCAGCTTGGTGACCTCGACGGCGACGAAGCGCGGCTCGAAGCGGCGGATGGTCTGCTCGATCCGTGCGACGAATGCGCGGCGCTGCTTCTCGGTGGCGAGATCGAGGCCGGTGAAGTCGGGCAGGCCGTAACCGACCACCGAGACCGTGAGCTGATCGAGTTCCGCCGGCGGGCGCGGGCTGCGGCAGCGGCTGTTGAGTAGCATCTCCAGATCCCGCTTGACCGCCCGCTTGAGGTCGTCGAGCCGCGGCGCACGCTCACCGCCGGGCGCGGCTTCGGCGTCCAGCAGGCGGTCCAGGAGGCTGGCGCCGAGCGGCTGGTCGGGCGCGGGTCGACTCATGGCGGCGCTGCCGCGGGGTCGTCGACGAGGACCTCGTCGAGCTCGAGCACGCCGAGATCGTCGTCGTCGAAGAGGAACATCTTGAGGCCGCCGCCGCGCACCGGACCGGCCTCCTCGCTCCAGGCCGTGGCGCGGCCGAGCCGGAGGGCGTCGTCGTCCGCCTGCGCCGGCGTCGCCGGGTAGAGGGCCGGGACGTAGACCACGCCGTCGCCCGTCGGCGACCTCGAGGCTGGCCTTGCGCCACACCAGATCGCGCGGCCGCGCCGGCCGCTCGCAGGCCAGCCGGCGGACCCGCTCCAAGGGGACCCAGTAGTACTTGCCGGTCGAGGTGACGACCTCGAGCACGCCGGCGAGGATGTCGTCGAGGTCGCGCCAATCGGCGAAGGCGACGTCGCCGCGGCGGCCGGCGACCGCCGGCCGCGCGCCTTCCGCGGCATCGACGAGCGCGGCGGCGCCGTCGGCGTCGTCCGCGCGCAAGGCCGCCAGGGC
>JAAAPF010000022.1 GCA_009908425.1 Alphaproteobacteria bacterium | reverse complement strand
GGGGGGGGGGAGCGCCGTCGGCGGCGGGACGGTGCGGTTGGTCGAACGTGGCGCTTCGGCCGCGCCCGCGACCGCGCTATCGCCGCCGGGTCGAGGGGCCGGCGCCCGCGGCGTCCTCGGCACCCGGTCGATACGCCCGCCGCCGGTGGGGTACGGGCGGGCGTGCACACCGCGGGCCGTCGGCGCCACCGCTGCGCGAGTGCTTTCGATGAGCGACCACGCCCCGCATCACCACGACCACCACGACGACGACGGGCCGCGCCCGCTGTTGATCGCCGTGGCCAGCCAGAACGCCCGCACGGTGACGCCGCACGCCGGGCGCACCCGGCGCTTCCTGCTGTTCACCGCGGACGCCGACGGCACCGTCGCCGAGGCCGGGCGCTACGAGCTGCCCAAGGCGATGACGCTGCACGGCTGGCCGCGCTCGCGGCCGCACCCGCTGTTCTGCGTCGACGTCGTCGTGGTCGGCAGCGCCGGCGAGAACTTCCGCCGCAAGCTCGCCGAGGTCGGCGTGCGGGTGGTGGTGAGCGCCGACCTGGCGGTGCGGGACGCGGCCGCGCGCGCCGTCGCCGACACCGCCGCGGCGCGGTAGGTGGCCGATCCGCCCGACGGGTCGAACATGGCGCCGGTGATCGAGGCGTTCTACGCCGAGACCGGCGCCGCCTCGGCCACCCTGTACCCCTCATCGTGATCCGTTCGGCGTCGTCGTAGGCTGATCGGAACGGGCCGACCGGATCGATCTTGTTCACGCTCGGCTTTCCTGCCTGGCGGCAGGCGGCCCGGCCCGCGGCCATCGTCCAGCCGCACCCTTTATCGCGGCACCGCGCTCGGCTAGGAAGATGCCATGAACACGCTCGGATACCTCACGATCGCCGCGATGGCGATTACGGCGATCATCCTCCTCGTAGGCATCACCGGCTTCTATCGGGGCGGCGAGTTCAACCGCCGCTACGGCAACGTCCTGATGCGGGCGCGGGTCGTGAGCCAGGGCGTGACGCTTATCCTGCTCGTCCTCTTCCTGCTGAGCCGGAGCTGAGCACATGGTCACGCTGAGCAAGATCTACACGCGCGGCGGCGACGAGGGCAAAACCTCGCTCGGCGACGGTTCCCGCGTCGCCAAGTACAGCCTGCGGGTGGAGAGCTACGGCACTGTCGACGAGGCCAACGCCGTCATCGGCGAGGCCCGGCTCGATACCGTCGGCGACGTCGACGCCATGCTGGCGCGGATCCAGAACGACCTGTTCGACCTCGGGGCGGACCTCTGTCGGCCCGGCGACGACGACCAGGGCCTGCGGGTCAGCGAGGGCCAGGTCGAGCGCCTCGAGGAGGAGATCGACAACATGAACGAGGTGCTCCAACCGCTGACCTCGTTCGTGCTGCCCGGCGGCTCGGCCGCTGCGGCGCGGCTGCATTTCGCGCGCACCGTGGTGCGCCGCGCCGAGCGGCTGGTGACGGCGCTGGCGGCCGAGGAGGTCGTCTCACCGGTGGCGGTGCGGTACCTCAATCGGCTATCGGATTATCTGTTCGTCGCCGCGCGCTATCTCAACGACAAGGGCGCCGGCGACGTGCTCTGGGTTCCGGGGGCGCATCGCTGAGCGCGGCAGGGGGCGCGATTGACAACCCCTCGAGCGGAGCGCTATCGCGCAGCGCAGCATAAAGTGAGGACAGTTGCCCGCGTGTGGTGCGGGCTGGGGTGGCGCCGATGAAGATCCTCGTGCCCGTCAAACGGGTCGTCGACTACAACGTGACCGTGCGGGTGAAGGCCGACGGGAGCGGGGTCGAGACCGCCAACGTCAAGATGTCGATGAATCCCTTCGACGAGATCGCCAACGAGGAGGCGATCCGGCTGAAGGAGGCCGGTAACGCGACCGAAGTCGTCGCGGTCAGCATCGGCGAGGCCAAGGCGCAGGAGACCCTGCGCACGGCGATGGCGATGGGGGCCGACCGCGCGATCCACGTCGCCACCGACGCCCGCACCGACACCGAACTTCAGCCGCTGGCCGTCGCCAAGCTGTTGCGGGCTGTGGTCGAGCGCGAGCAGCCCGATCTGGTCCTGATGGGCAAGCAGGCGATCGACGACGACAGCAACCAGACCGGCCAGATGCTCGCGGCGCTGTTGGGCTGGCCGCAGGCGACCTTCGCCTCGAAGGTGGCGGTGGACGACGGCGGGCTCGAGGTGACCCGCGAGATCGACGCCGGGCTGGAGAGGGTCGCGGTCAAGCTGCCGGCGATCGTGACCACCGATCTGCGCCTCAACGAGCCACGCTACGCCTCGCTGCCCAACATCATGAAGGCGAAGAAGAAGCCGATCGACCAGCTCGGGCCCGAGGAACTCGGGGTGGAGACGTCGCCGCGGCTGACGTACGTTCGGGTGGAAGAGCCGCCCAAGCGTCAAGGTGGCGTGCGGGTCGCCGACATCGACGAGCTGTTGACCAAGCTCAAGACCGAAGCGGGGGTGATCTGATGGCCGAGGTCCTGGTCGTCGCCGAGCACGACAACGCCAAGCTCGACAAGGCCACGCTCCACGCCGTCGGCGCCGGCGCGCAAATGGGCGGCGTCACCGTGCTGGTGGCCGGTCACGGCGCCGGCGGCGTCGCAGAGGCCGCCGCCGCGGTCGACGGCGTCGCCAAAGTCGTCCACGTCGACGACGCGATGTACGAGAACCCCGTCGCCGAAGACCTCGCCGCGCTGGTGGTCGCGATGGCCGAGGGTTACGACGTGATCGCCGGCGGCTCCTCGACCTTCGGCAAGAACCTGATGCCGCGGGTCGCGGCATTGCTCGACGTCGCGCAGATCTCCGACGTCGTCGAGATCCTGGGCGACGACACCTTCAAGCGCTTCATCTACGCCGGCAACGCGCTCGCCACGGTCAAGACGGTCGACGCCAAGAAGGTGATCACCGTGCGGACGACCGCCTTCCCGCCGGCGGCGGAGAGCGGCGGTGCCGCCACCGTCGAGACCATCCAGGCGGTGGCGCCGACCGAGCTCGCCCGCTTCCTCGGCCGCGAGGTGTCGGCCTCGGAGCGCCCCGAGCTGACCTCGGCCCGGGTGGTGGTGTCCGGTGGCCGCGGCCTCGGCTCCGGCGAGAACTTCGCCGTGGTCGAAGGGCTCGCCGACCAGCTCGGCGCCGCGGTCGGGGCCTCGCGCGCGGCGGTGGACGCCGGCTACGTCCCCAACGACTACCAGGTGGGCCAGACCGGCAAGATCGTGGCGCCCGAACTCTACATCGCGGTCGGCATCTCCGGCGCCATCCAGCACCTCGCCGGGATGAAGGACAGCAAGATCATCGTGGCGATCAACAAGGACGAAGAAGCGCCGATCTTTCAGGTCGCGGATTACGGCTTGGTCGGGGACTTGTTCCAGTTGGTGCCGCAGCTCACCGACGCCTTGAAGCAGAGCAAGGCGGCCTGACACGCCCGCGAGGACGGATCCGCATGGTTGCCGAGGCCGAAAACGAACACCCACCGATTCCCGAGATCGCCCGCATCGGCATCGTCGGCGCCGGACAGATGGGCGGCGGGATCGCGCAGGTGGCGGCCCAGAGCGGCTTCGACGTCCGCCTGCTCGACGTCGATCAGGCCCGGCTCGACGACGCCCTGGGGCGGGTTCGCGACGGCCTCGAGCGCCTCGTCAAGCGCGAGGTGATCCGCGACGACGAGGTGCGGGCCAGCCTGGCGCGCATCCGCACCGGCCTCGACTACGACATGTTCGCCGACGTCGAACTGGTCATCGAGGCGGCGAGCGAGAACGAGGAGATCAAGCGCAAGATCCTGCAGTCGCTGTTGCGTGTGCTGCGCCCCGAGGCGGTGATCGCGACCAACACCTCGTCGATCTCGATCACCCGGTTGGCGGCGACGACCGATCGTCCCGAGCGCTTCATCGGCATGCACTTCATGAACCCGGTGCCGCGGATGAACCTGATCGAGGTGATCCGCGGCATCGCCACCCAGGAGGACACCTACCGCGCGGTCCGCACCGTCGCCGACAAGATGGGCAAGGAGTCGGTGACCGCCGAGGACTTTCCGGCCTTCATCGTCAACCGCATCCTCCTGCCGATGGTCAACGAGGCCGTCTACACGCTCCTGGAGGGGGTCGGCAACGTCGAGAGCATCGACACCGCGATGAAGCTTGGTGCGAACCATCCGATGGGACCGCTCGAGCTCGCCGACTTCATCGGCCTCGACACCTGTCTGTCGATCATGATGGTCCTCTACGACGGGCTCAACGACAGCAAGTATCGGCCGTGCCCGCTGTTGATTAAATACGTGGAGGCGGGCTGGCTCGGGCGCAAGACCAAGCGCGGCTTCTACGACTATCGCGGCGAGGTGCCGGTTCCGACCCGCTGAACCGGGCGACGGTGGTCACGCCGCGGCCGGGCGCTAGTTCTTCCGGTGAGCCATCGCCGGGAGATTGGCCATGCGCAGCCTCGCCCTCGCCGTCCTGCTGACCGTCGCTGGCGTCGCCCCGGCGGCCGCCCTCGACCTCGCTCCCGCCGAGCGCAGCGCCATCGGCGCGGTCGTCCAAGCCCAGCTCGACGCGTTCCGGCGTGACGCCGCGACCGAAGCCTTCGGCCACGCGTCGCCGGGGATCCGCCGGATGTTCGAGACTCCCGAACGGTTCATGGCCATGGTGGAGCGCGGTTACGCCCCGGTCTACCGGCCCCGGCGGGTCGAGTTTCGTAACGTGGTGCGCTACCGTGGCCGGATCACCCAGCGGGTCTACGTGGTAGGATCCGACGGCGAGCCCGTCATCGCCAACTACCTGATGGAACGGCAGGACGACGGCAGCTGGCGGATCGACGGTTGTGTCCTGGAAGAGGTCCCCGATATCGGGGTCTGACGCTCACGCCTCGCGCGAGATCGAGTACCGGTCGCGCGGTTCGATGACCAGATCGCCCATGAGCTTGCCCGCGACCGCGAGGACGAGCAGGGCGAGGAGGACGCGGAGCTGCTCACCGCGTAAAAAGGCGCCGATGCGCGAGCCCCATTGGGCGCCGACGACGCCGCCGACGATGAGGAGCGCCGCCAGGATGACGTCGACCGTGCCGTTGTTGACCGCGTGGAGGAAGGTCGTGAGCGCGCTCACGAAGGTGATCTGAAACAGCGATGTCCCGATGACGACCGCGGTCGGCATACCGATGAAATAGATCATGGCCGGCACGATGATGAAGCCACCGCCGACGCCCATCATCGCGCCCAACATGCCGACCCCGAACCCGACGGTGATGGGGACCACCAGGCTGATGTGCAGCCGCGAGCGCGGAAAGCGCACCTTGAACGGCAGGTAGTGGCTCCAGTGCCGACGGCGGCGCTCGCGCACGAAGCGCCCGCCGGCGCGGCGCGAACGCCACCAACTGGCCACGCTCTCGAACAGCATGAAGCCGCCGACGATGCCCAGGAACACGACGTAGAGCACCGCCACCAGGAGGTCGACCTGGCCTTGCTGTTTGAACCACGAGAACACGAACACGCCGAGCGTGGAGCCGAGGGCGCCGCCCGCGGTCAGTACCCAGCCCATGCGGAAGTCGACCGTTTGGCGGCGGGTGTGCGCCAGCACCCCGGAAACCGACGACGCCAGGATCTGCGCCGCCTGGGTCGCCACCGCCACCGCCGCCGGGATACCGATGAAGATCAACAGCGGCGTCATCAAGAAGCCGCCGCCCACGCCGAAGATGCCCGACAGGAAGCCCACGCCCGCACCCAGCCCGAGGACGAGCAGGGCGTTCACCGACATCTCGGCGATCGGCAGGTAGAGGTCCATGACCGGGATGATCCCCGCGAGACGGCGCGACGATTGCGGCGGCCCCGGTCGGTGTCAAGCGAGCACCGGCGCGCCGGCCATGGCGCGCCGAGGTCGCCCTTGACCTGCACGGCGAGCGCACGACGATGAACGCGACCGTGCCACCACCCGACGCCGCCATGTCCGCCCCCGCCCCGCCGTCGCCCCGCCGCTGGCGCCGGCTGCTCCTCCTCCCGCCGCTGCTCCTGG
This sequence comes from Alphaproteobacteria bacterium, assembly GCA_009908425.1. Lineage (GTDB taxonomy): Bacteria > Pseudomonadota > Alphaproteobacteria > Geminicoccales > Geminicoccaceae > JAAAPF01. Next base: position 9,314 of record JAAAPF010000022.1, on the reverse strand, counting down.
GCGTCGCCCTGCTCACCTGGCAGATCCGCGCCGACCGCGCTCCCGACGCACCGGTGGCGAGCGAGCGGCGGGTCGCGGTCGAGGTCGTCGAGGTCGAACCGCGGGCGCTGACGCCGCGGGCGGTGGGCTACGGCACGGTCGCGCCGGCGCGGACCTGGCGTGCGACCGCCGAGGTGCCCGGGCGGATCGTCGAACGCCACGAGCGCCTCGAACGCGGCCGCCTGCTCCCGGCCGGCACCCTACTGGCGCAGATCGAGCGCAGCGACTTCGAGCTCGCCGCCGCCCGCGCCCGCGCCGAGATCCGCCGCCTCGAGGCTCAGATCGAGCAGCTGGAGGTCCGCCGCGAGAACCTGCAACGTTCGCTCGAGATCCAACAGCGCGCGGTGCGCCTGGCCGAAGCCGATCTCGAGCGGCAGCGTCAACTCTTCGAGCGCGGCAACACCAGCGAGGCCACCGTCGACCAGGCCGAGACCGAGCTCTTGATCCGGCGCGAGCAGCTGCAGAACGTGCGCTCCAGCTTGGCCGAGATCGCGCCGGAGATCGACGTGCGCGAGGCGGATCTGGAGGTGCGGCGGGCGGAGCTGGGCGACACCGAACTCGACCTCGAACGCACCGAGATCTACCTGCCGTTCGACGCCCGGGTCGCCGAGGTCGCGGTCGAACAGGGCGAATACGTCAGCCCGGGCACCGTGGTCGCCCGCTTCGATTCCGTCGAGCGCGCCGAGGTCGACGCCCAGTTCGCCCTCTCCCAGCTGCGTCCGCTGATCCCCGACGACCTGGAGCTCGGCCGACTCGACATCCGCAGCCTCGCCGAGCTCCCCCGGCGGCTCGGTTTCGACGCCAAGGTGCGCTTGAGCGAGCGCGATCTCGACGTCGTGTGGGAAGCGCGGTTCGAACGCCCGAGCGACCGCATCGACGCTCAGACCCGGACCTTCGGTCTCATCGTCGCCGTCGACGACCCCTATTCGATGGCGCGGCCGGGCGACCGCCCGCCGCTCACCAAGGGCATGTTCGTCGAGGTCGTCCTCGAGGGCCGCCCCCTCGCCGACCGCCTGGTGGTGCCCCTCGAAGCCGTCCGCCGGCGCGACCGCGGCGCCGCGCTCTACCTCGCCGACGCCGACGACCGGCTCGAAATCCGCCCGGTGATCCTCGGCCCGGTCATCGACGAGCACGCCGTCATCGCCGACGGCCTCGACGGCGGCGAACGGGTGGTGGTCAGCGACCTCCAACCCGCGGTCGCCGGCATGGCGCTCGACATCACCGTCCGCGAGCCCCCGCCCGAGCCGACGGCGCTGAGCGAGGCCCGGCCGTGATCGGGCTGTTCGCACGCCATCCCACCGCCGCCAATCTGCTGATGGCTCTGATGATCGTGGTGGGCGCGGTCAGCCTGCCGCGGCTCGAGCGGGCCACCTTCCCAGAATTCGAGGCCGACGCCGTCGCCGTCACCGTCCCCTATCCCGGGGCTTCGGCCGCCGAGGGCGAGGAAGCCATCTGCCTGCCGATCGAGGAGGCACTGGAGGGGCTGGTCGATCTCGACGAGCTGCGCTGCGCGGCGCGCGAGGGCGTGGTCACCGCCACCGCCGACATGCGCGACGGCGGCGATCTTTCGCGCTTCGTCGCCAACGTGCGCACCGAGATCGATGCCATCGACAGCTTTCCCGAGCTCGCCGAGCCGCCGGTGGTGCGCGAGCTCAACCTCACCGACCGGGTGGTCTCGGTCGCGGTGACGGGCCCGATGGGCGAGCGCGACCTCAAGCGCTACGCCGAGGACCTGAAGACCCGGCTGTTGCGCACCACCGCCGTGCGCACCGTCGACATCAGCGGCTTCGCGGTACCGGAGATCCGCATCCAGTTCGACCCGGCGATGCTGCGGCGCTTCGGCCTCGACCTGGGTGAGGTCGCCGACATCGTCCGCCGCCAGAGCCTCGACCTGCCGGCCGGCACCGTCGAAACGCAGGGCCAGGACCTGCTGGTGCGGCTCGCCGACAAGCGCCGCACGCCAGAGCGCTTCGCCGATCTCGTCGTCATCGGCGGCGAGTCCGGCGGCGAAGTCCGGCTCGGTCAGCTCGCCCGCATCACCGAGGACTACGACGACGACGCGGTGCGCATCGAGCTCGACGGCGAGCGCGCCGCCGTGCTCGAGATCAAGAAGAACGACGACCAGGACACCCTCGACCTCAAGGCCGAGGTCGACCGCTTTCTGGAGCGCGAGCGTGCCACCGCGCCGCCCGGCGTGCGCCACGTCATCACCCGCGACACCGCGTCGGTGGTGCAGGACCGCGTCGACCTGTTGGTCGAGAACGGCCTCTTGGGCCTGGCACTGGTCTTCGCGGTGATGTGGGCGGTCTTTTCGTTCCGCTTCGCCTTCTGGGTGGCGATGGCGCTTCCGGCGACCTTCCTCGCCGCCTGCGCGGCGATGGTGGTCGTCGGCTACTCGATCAACATGATCACCATGGTGGCCCTGTTGATCGCCATCGGCGTCATCATGGACGACAGCATCGTCATCGCCGAAAACATCGCCGCCAAGCACCAGGAGGGAATGGCCCCGCTCGACGCCGCGGTCGCCGGGGCGCGCCAGGTGGTCCCCAGCGTCTTCGCCTCGTTCGCCACCTCGATCTGCGTGTTCACGCCCTTGGCCTTCCTCGAGGGCAATATCGGCAAGGTACTCTCGGCGGTGCCGGTGGTGCTGATCATGGTGCTGGTCTTCAGCCTGATCGAGGCGTTCTTGATCCTGCCGCACCACGTCGCCGGTGCGCTGGAGCGGGACCGTCCCTCGCGCTTTCACCGCCTGGTGCGCGCAGGCTTCGATCAAGCGCGCGAGAACGTGCTCGGGCCGTTGATCGATCGCGCCGTGGAGTGGCGCTATCTGATGCTGGGCGTGGTCGCGTTCGTCGTCCTCGGCGCGGTCTCGCTCGTGGTCGGCGGCCAGCTCGGCTTTCGCGCCTTTCCCGACCTCGAGGGCGACACCATCGAGGCGCGGGTGCTCATGCCGCAGGGCACGCCCCTGGCGCGTACCCGCGAGGTCGTCGACCGCATCCTCGACGGCCTCGACGAGCTCGACGCCGCCACCACCGCGACCCATCCCGACGGCCGCTCGCTGGTGCGCGCCCGCTTCGTGCGGATGGGCGAGAACGCCGACGTCACGGAGACCGGCGCGCATCTGGCGAGCGTCGTCGTCGACCTCATTCCCAACCGCGAGCGCCAAGTCCCGGTCCCGGAGCTGTTGCGCCGCTGGCGCGAGGCCGTGGGCACGGTGGCGGACGCCAGCGTCGTCACCTTCAAGGAACCGATCATCGGTCCCGGCGGCCGCGCCATCGAGATCCAGATCCGCGGCGACGACCTCGACACCCTCGGCCGCGCCGCCGACGAGCTGCAAGGCTGGCTCGGTCGCTTCGAGGGGGTGAGCGACCTCCACCACGACCTGCGCGAGGGCAAGCCCGAGATCCGCTTGAGCCTGCGCGAGGGCGCCCGCGCCCTCGGCCTCGACAGCCGCACCCTGGCCACCCAGGTGCGTGCGGCGCTCACCGGCGACATGGCCACCGAGTTGCAGCTCGGCCGCGAGACGGTCGAGGTCAACGTGCTGTTGAGCGATCCCGGTCGCGACGCCGTCGCCGATCTCGAGACCTTCCCGATCCACCTGCCCGACGACCAGATGGTGCCGCTCGGCGCGATCGCGCGCTTCGACTGGGACCGCGGCCTCGCCCAGATCAACCGCGTCGACGGCGAGCGCGTGGTGACGCTCACCGGCGACGTCGACCGCACCCGACTCAACGTCAACCAACTCCTCGATGCGGCGCTGGCGGAGATCGTGCCGGAACTGGAGCGCCGCTATCCCGACCTCGGCGTCGACCTGGAGGGCGAGCGCGCCGAGCAGGCGGAGACCGGGGCCTCGATGCGCCGGGCCTTCCTGATCGGCGTTCTTGCGATGTTCGTGCTGTTGAGCTTTTTGTTTCGCAGCTACGCCGAGCCACTGATCGTGCTGTTGGCGATCCCCACCGCCGCCATCGGTGTCGTCGGCGGCCATCTGGCGCTGGGCCTCGACCTCTCGATGCCGTCGGTCCTCGGCTTCGCCGCGCTCGCCGGCATCGTCGTCAACGACTCGATCCTTTTGGTCACCTTCGTTAAACTACGCGCGGTTGAGTTCGGCGACGTCGTCGCCGCGGCCAAGCAGGCCAGCCGCGACCGCTTTCGCGCGGTGCTCCTGACCTCGATCACCACCATCGCCGGTGTCACCCCGATCCTGTTCGAAACCAGCCTGCAGGCGCAGGTGCTGATCCCGTTGGTGACCTCGCTCGCCTTCGGTCTGTTGGCGTCGACCGTGCTGGTGCTGCTGGTGATCCCTTGCGCCTTCGCGATCCTGCACGATCTCGATTTGGCGACGACGGCCCGCGCGCCCGCGCCGGGCGGCGGCGCCCAGCCGGCGGCGGGCGATTGACGCCGCCGGTCTTGCGCGCGTCGCCGGACTGTGGCCCCTGAGCATCGAATTCGCACGAAGGAAGCCCCCATGCGCTTCGCCGCCCGGCTCGTCGCCCCGCTGATCGCCCTCGGCCTCACCGCCGCCGCTTCCTCCGCCCAGGAACGGGCGGACACCCTGCTGCTCGAGCTCGAGACCGGACCGGTGGTGATCGAGCTCCTGCCGGAGGTGGCGCCCGACCACGTCGAGCGCATCGTGACGCTGGCGGGCCAGGGCTTCTACGACGGCATGATCTTCCACCGGGTGATCCCGGGCTTCATGGCACAGACCGGCGACCCCACAGGCACCGGCCGCGGCGGCTCCGAGCTGCCCGACCTCGACGCCGAGTTCTCCGACGTGCCGTTCGAGCGTGGCACCCTCGGCATGGCGCGCACCCGGGATCCTAACAGCGCCAACAGCCAGTTCTTCATCATGTTCGAGCCGGCGCCGCACCTGAACGGCCAGTACACGGTGTGGGGCCGGGTGGTCGACGGCATGGCGAACGTCGACGCCATCGAAGCCGGCCAGCCCCCGTCCGATCCCACCGAGATCGTCTCGATGCGGGTCGGCGCCGACGCCGCCGACAGCTGATCGCTCCCCCTCGACGCAGGAGACCACTGTGGCCGACCTCGACCCCGACAACACCCTCTACCTCGACCTCGCCCACGGCCGGGTCGTCATCCAGCTCATGCCCCAGAGCGCGCCGAACCACGTCGCGCGGATCAAGGAACTCGCCCGCGAGGGCTTCTACGACGGCGTCGTCTTCCACCGGGTGATCCCGGGCTTCATGGCGCAGTCGGGCGACCCTACCGGCACCGGCCGCGGCGGCTCCGAGAAGCCGAACCTCCAGGCCGAGTTCTCCAAGCTGCCGTTCGAGCGCGGCACCTGCGGGGCGGCGCGCACCGCCGATCCCAACAGCGCCAACAGCCAGTGGTTCATCTGCTTTCAGTCGGCGCCGCACCTGAAGGGCCAGTACACGGTCTGGGGCCAGGTGAGGTCCGGCATGGAGCACGTCGACGCCCTCCAGGAGGGCGAGCCGCCGGCGAACCCGGACAAGATCCGGTCGATGCGCGTCGCCGGCGACGTCGAGGGCTGAGCGCCGCGCGATGATCACGCTTTCGGGCGTCACCGTCCGCATCAAGGGTCGCGCGCTGCTCGAGGGCACGAACCTGCGGCTGCCCCCGGACACCCGCTACGGCCTCGTCGGCCGCAACGGCACCGGCAAGTCCACGCTCTTGCGGCTGCTCGCGCGGGAGATCGAGCCCGACCAGGGCACGCTGTCGATGCCCGAGCGCCTGATCGTCGGCTCGGTCGCCCAGGAGGCCCCGGGCGGGTCGACGACGCCGCTCGACGCGGTGCTCGCGGCCGACGCCGAACGGGCGTCGCTGATCGCCGAGCGCGAGCGCGGCGACGATCCGATGCGCATCGGCGAGGTCGAGGCGCGGCTGCACGAGATCGGCGCCGACGCCGCGCCGGCGAAGGCGGCGCGCATCCTCAAGGGCCTCGGCTTCGACGACGCCGCCCAGGCCCGCCCGCTCGCGGATTTCTCCGGCGGCTGGCGCATGCGCGTCGCCTTGGGTGCCGTGCTCTTTCGCGAGCCCGACCTGCTCTTGCTCGACGAGCCCACCAACCATCTCGACCTCGAATCGGCGGTGTGGCTCACCGAGCACCTCAAGCGCTACCCGCGCACGCTCATCCTGGTCAGCCACGACCGCGCGCTCTTGAACGAGGTGCCCGAGCAGATCATTCATCTCGGCCAGCGCCGGCTCACGCTCTACCGCGGCAACTACGACGCCTTCGCCAAAAAGCGCGCCGAGCAGGACGCCTTGCAGGCGAAGGAGAAGGAGAAGATCGAGGCCCGCAAGGCCCATCTGCAGTCCTTCGTCGACCGCTTCCGCTACAAGGCCTCGAAGGCGCGCCAGGCCCAGGCGCGGCTCAAGATGATCGAGAAGCTGGGCGAGGTGGAGCTGCGCCCGCCCGAGCCCGAGGTCGTCTTCAAGCTGCCGCACCCGACGCCCCCCTCGCCGCCGATGATCACCCTCGAAGACGCCGCGGTGGGCTACGACGGCCGCCCGGTGCTGCGGAAGCTGAACCTCCGGCTCGACCCGGACGACCGCATCGCGCTCCTGGGCGCCAACGGCAACGGCAAGTCGACGCTCGCCAAGCTGCTCGCCGGCCGGCTCGCGCCCATGGACGGCGAGGTCGTGCGGGCGCGCGACCTGCGGGTGGGCTTCTTCGCCCAGCACCAGATCGAGGACCTCGATCCGACCGCGAGCGCACTGGCGCATCTGCGCGCGCTGCGCCCGGACACCCGCGAGCAGGCGATCCGCGCCGAGCTCGCCCGCTTCGGCCTCGGCGCGGAGAAGTGCGAGACCCCGGCGGGCCAGCTCTCCGGCGGCGAGAAGGCCCGTCTGGCCCTGTGCCTTCTGTGCGTGGACGCGCCCCAGCTCCTGATCCTGGACGAGCCCACCAACCACCTCGACATCGATTCGCGCGAGGCGCTGGTGGAAGCCCTCGCCGAGTTCCCCGGCGGGGTGGTCATCGTCAGCCACGATCTGCAGCTTCTGGAGCTCACCGCCGACCGGCTGTGGCTGGTGAAGGACGGCCGGGTCGAGCGCTTCGACGGTGACCTGGAGGACTACCGCCGCTTCTTGAAGGATGGCACGACACCGGCGCCGCCGCAGGTCACGGCCCGGGCGACCGCCGGCGGCGCGGGGGCGGGGCCGGGTCCGGCGCCGGGCTCGAAGAACCGCCCCGATCCCGCGGCGCGGCGCCAGCAGCTCGCGCCGCTTCGAAAAGAGCTCAAACAAGTCGAGCGCGAGCTCGACGCGCTGGAGCGTCGCAAGGGCGAGCTGGCCGCAACCCTGGCCGATCCCGCCACGTTCGCGGAGTCGACGACGGCGGAGGCGGCGGGCCGCGAACTACGCGAGGTCGAGCAACGGCTCGCCCGGCTGGAGGAACGCTGGCTCGAAGTCGGGGACGCCATCGATGCCCTGGTTTAAATCGTCGCACCAATTGACGCTTGACGACCGCCTTCCGCGGCTTGACGACGATATGTTACAGAGTTGTTGCAGCGCAGCAAGAGCACGAGTCGACCCGTGCCCGACCGTTGGAGGCCTCCGGTGAAGAACCCGTTTTTCGACGTGATGCGTCAACCGATGACGTCCCCCCAACAGCTGATGAAGCTGCTGCAGGACCAGCAGCTCGACACGGTGCAGACGAGCGTGAGGGCGCTCGGCTGCCGGGATCCGATGACGCTGGTGTCGCTCCAGCAGGAATACGTCAATCGGATGCTGCAGCGCTGGACCCAGCTCGCCGCCGAGACTACCGCCACGGCCGAGAAGCTGGCGGCCGAGACGACGGCGAAGACCGAGAAGTGGCACTCGCCCGCGGCCGACATGCCGCACCAGGAACCGCGCCCGGTCGAACCGACGCCGACCACGAAGAAGAAGGCGGAATCGGACGTCGACGCGCCGCCGCCGGCGACGGCCGCCCCGGCGCCGGCCAACGACCCGTCGCACAGCGCCATCCACGACGCCGCGGACAAGGCGACGAGCGCGGAGCACGAGCCCGAGACCGCGGCCGCCACGCCCGTCGACGCGACCGGTGACGACGACCTCACCCAGATCCGGGGCATCGGGCCGAAATTCGCCCAGACCCTCAAGGAGCACGGCATCCGGAGCTATCAGAAGCTCGCCAGCCTGACGCCGAAGGAGATCGAGGAGCTGGAGGAGAAGCTCGGCTTCAGCGGGCGCTTCGAGCGGGAGAACTGGGTCGAGCAGGCGCGCGCGCTGATCGCCCACTGACGCCGCCGCCGGTCGGGCTCAGTAGCGGTACTCGCGGCAGCGCTCCGCCGACGCCTCGGCGCACACCCGCGTGGTGTAGAGCGCGGCCGTGAGATCGCCCATCACCTCGGTGCGCATGACCAGCGGCACGAGCAGCTCGTCGTCGCTCATCAGCACCGTGATGGGTCGCCGCGAGTCGGACGGCTCGTCGAAGCCGGCGATCGGCTCGCTCTCCAGGCGGACCTCCAGGATCGGGGTCGGCCCGCTCGCGAACTCGGCGACGCGCCGGTCCACCAGCCGCACCCGCAGATCGTAGCGCCGACGGCCGTCGAAGATCGCCAGCGTCGTCGCCGCCGGGGCGTCGTCGCGCACCGTGTTCAACCACTCGCGGACGGCGGCGAGCGCGGTGAGCGGATCGATCGTGCCGTCCCGCAGCGCCTCCGGCACTTCGGTGCCGCGCGGCTCGCCGCGCTTGAAGGTGGCGACCTCCGTCACCCGGCCGGCGCCGTCGTAGCGTAGCTGGACCTCGCGCGTGGCGCGATCGGTGCGGGTGAAGCTGCGGAAATCCAGCGTCGCCGGCGCCCCCTGGCCCGCCCGCGAGCGCGCCGTGAGCTCGCCCTCGAAGCCGGTCAGCCGCTCGACCAGGCCGGTGGTCGCCATGGCGAGGCGCTGGTCGCGGGTGTCGCCGTTGGCCGCCGCCTCGAGCTCGACCCGGCCGACGCTCATGCCGAGAAAGCGCATCTCCGCCTCGAGGCGGTAATCCTCGGTTTTGGCGGCGAGCGAGGGGTCGGGCACCGTCACCGCCGCGAGGGCGGCGAGAGCGGCGAACATCGAGCGCATCATCGCGCGGGTCCTCCGAACTGGCGGACGCAGCCCTGCCGCTCGGCCGTTGAACCGCCCGTGAACGCCCGGCGGTCGGCTCTGGCCGCGCGGCGGCCCGTGCGCCATATTGCCCGAAGGGCGAAGACGGAGCGACCGGCACAGCGCATGGACGATCATATCCGCGTTCGCGGCGCGCGCGAGCACAACCTGAAGTCGATCGACGTCGATCTGCCGCGCAACCGGCTGGTCGTGGT
>JAAAPF010000062.1 GCA_009908425.1 Alphaproteobacteria bacterium | reverse complement strand
CGCCACGGGGCCGACGTCGCGGCCGGATGCTGGACGTGGCCGTGCCCGCACCCACATGAGTGCCATGTCGAAGCGTGACGTCACCAAGCCGGGCGCGAGCGACGTCGCCCGCTTTCTCGAAGAGGTCGAGAACACGCCGGCGCGGGGGGACCGCGGCCGGCGCGGTCGGCTCGTCTTCGCGATGGACGCCACCGCCTCGCGCGAGCCGAGCTGGGACCGGGCCGTCCAGGTCCAGGGCCAGATGTTTTTGGAGACCCAGGCCCAGGGCGGGCTCGACGTCCAGCTCGTCTATTTTCGCGGCTTCGACGAATGCCGCGCCAGCAAGTGGGTGCGCGAGCCGCGGGCGCTCGTCGACCTGATGACCAAGGCGCCGGTCGACGCGCTGGTCTATGTCGGCGACTGCTGCGAGGAGGACGTCGACCGTCTCGGCCACCTCGCCGGCCAGCTCGGTGCGCGCGGGGTGCGCGCCTTCGTCTTCCAGGAGGGGCACGACCCGGTGGCGACGCGGGCCTTTCGCGACATCGCCAAGCTCACCGGCGGCGCGCACTGCCAGTTGAGCTCCACCAGCCCCGACGAGCTGCGCCAGCTCCTGGGCGCGGTCGCGGCCTACGCCGCCGGCGGGGTGGCGGCGCTGGAGGACGCCAACCGCCGCCAGCAGCACCGGGTCCGGCTGCTCACCAAGAGCTGACGGCGATGGCGTGGTTCGGCTTTCTCACGCTGTTGGCCGTGGTGACGGTCGCGGTCGTCCTCGTGCGCGGGTTCGTGCGCGCCTCGCCGCACGACCTCGCCCAGGCCGCCAAGGCCTTCGCCGCCACCTTCACCGCGCTGTTGGGCTCCGGGCTGATCTACGCCGGCCGCTTCGGCTTCGCCGTCGCCGCCCTCGGCGCCACCGCCTACGCCATCCACGCCTTCAACAAGGGGCGGCGGCCGCCGGATCCGTTCGAGACCGCCGAGGACACGGATGCCGCCCACGACGACGAGCCGAGCGTGACCACGGCGACACTGGCGATGCGGCTCGACCCCGCCACCGGCGCGCTCGACGGCGAGGTGCGCCGCGGCCGCCTGCGCGGTCGGCGGTTGACCGCGTTGCCGCTGGCGCGGCTCCTGGATCTGCTGGCCGAGGTGCGGCGCGACGATCCCGAGAGCGAGCCGCTGCTGGAGGCTTTTCTCGACCGTCGCCATCCCGGATGGCGCGCCGAGGGGGCCGCCGGCGGGGACGCCGGTGCGCACGCCGGCGAGGAGGCCGACGACGGCGCCGGGATGACCGAGCGGCGCGCGCTCGAGATCCTCGGGCTCGAGCCCGGCGCCGACGAGGCGGCGATCAAGTCGGCACACCGCCGGTTGATGGCGCAGGTGCATCCCGACCGCGGCGGGTCGGCTTATCTGGCGGCGCAGCTGAACGCCGCACGCGAGTGCCTTCTAGGGCGCCGAAGCCGCCGCTGACCCTTGCCCCCGGCCGGATGCGCTGCGTATAGCAGCGGCACCAGCGCCACCCTCGATGCATCCACGAGTTGGGAGGATGACCGTGAGCCCCGTCCGCAAGGCCGTCTTTCCCGTCGCCGGGCTCGGCACCCGCATGCTGCCGGCGACGAAGGTGCTCCCCAAGGAGATGCTCCCGGTCGTCGACAAGCCGATCATCCAGTACGCGCTGGAAGAAGCCCGCGCCGCCGGCATCGAGGAGTTCATCTTCGTCACCGGTCGCGGCAAGACGCTGATCGAGGACCATTTCGACCGGGCGGTCGAGCTCTTCGACACGCTGGCCGCCAAGGGCAAGTCCGAGGCGCTCGCCGAGCTGGAGGCCGGCATCCCCAAGGCCGGCGAGGTCACCTATACCCGCCAGCAGGAGCCGCTGGGGCTCGGTCACGCCGTCTGGTGCGCGCGCCACCTGGTCGGCGACGAGCCCTTCGCGGTCTCGCTGGTGGACGATCTGATCCTCGGCGACAGCCCCTGTCTGGGCGAACTCGCCGAGGCGCACGGCCGCACCGGCGGCAACATCGTCGCGACCATGGAGGTGCCGCACGCCCACACCAAGCGCTACGGTATCCTCGATCCGGGCGAGATCGACGGCCGGCTGGTGGAGGCCAAGGCGATGGTGGAGAAGCCGGAGCCCGAGCGGGCGCCGTCGCGCTACGCCGTCATCGGCCGCTACGTCCTGTTGCCCGAGATCTTCGGGCATCTGGACCGCCAGGAGCCGGGGGCGGGGGGCGAGATCCAGCTCACCGACGCCATGGCGCAGATGTTGGGGGCGCGCCCGTTCCACGGCTACGTCTTCTCGGGCGAGCGCTACGACTGCGGCGACAAGCTGGGCTATCTGGAGGCGATCGTGGCGGCCGCGCTGAGGCGGCCGGATCTCGCCGACGGCTTCGCCTCGATCCTCAAGCGCTACGACTGAGCGTCGCCGCTTCCCCGCCTCGCCGAGGAGCCGTCCATGGCCCGCCCGCACCATTTCCACCCGACCATCCTCAGGGAATACGACGTCCGCGGGATCGTGGGCGAGACGCTGTTCTCGGCCGACGCCCGCGCCCTCGGCCGTGCCT
>JAAAPF010000151.1 GCA_009908425.1 Alphaproteobacteria bacterium | reverse complement strand
GCCCGATGAGCCCGAGCGCAATGGCCGCGGGCGGCTGACGCCGGCTCGACGCAGGCTGCTCGATCGCCTGCTCGACCAGTTGCTCGACCTGCCGCCCGGCGAGCGCGACGGCGCCCTGAACGATGTCAGCAGCCGCGCGCCGCGGCTGGGACGCTGGCTCGATCGTCTCGTCGATGCGCATTCGGAGCCGGGCGGCCTGCTCGACGAGTCCGCCCGCGATCTCGTGGAAGACGCGCTCGACGCGCGCCTGGAAGCGGGTGGCCGAAGGCTCGAACCCGGCACGCGCCTGGGCCCCTGGCAAATCATCGAGGCGGTCGGCGCCGGCGGCATGGGCGACGTCTACCGGGCCGAGCGCGCCGACGGCGCGTTCGAGATGGTCGTGGCGGTCAAGCTGATTCGCAGTCACAGCGAGGAGTTGGCGCGCCTGCTGACCTACGAGCGCCAGACGCTGGCGCGTCTCAATCATCCGGGCATCGCGCGCCTGCTCGACGGGGGCGTCACCGAAGACGGCCGGCCCTACCTGGTGATGGACTGGGTGGAGGGGGACACCCTCGACCGGTGGTGCCGGGAGCGATCGCCCGATCCCGGCCGTGTGCTCGAGGTGTTCCGGGAAGCCTGCGACGCGGTCTCGGCCGCGCACCGGGAACTGATCGTGCACGGCGACATCAAGCCGGCGAACCTCAAGGTCGATCATTCCGGGCGAGTGTGCCTGCTCGATTTCGGCGTGGCGCGATTGCTCGACCGCGACGTCCAGCACGATCTGCCTGCCGCGGTTACGCCGGGTTTTGCCGGGCCTGAAGTGCTTGACGGGCGCCCTGTTTCCACCGCTGCCGACATTTACGGCCTGGGGGCCTTGTTGAACTGGCTGGTTTACGGCGAATCGCCCGGGCGATCGGCCTCGACCCCGCCTGTCCCCGAATGGCGGGGGTTTCGGCGGCGGCGCGACATCGATGCGGTGATCGCCCGTGCCACGCACGCCGATCCGGCCATGCGCTATGCGACGGTCAATGCACTGGCGTTGGACATTGCCCGGATCGTCGACAATCGCCTTGTCCGTGCCCGCCGTGCCGGCCCGTTCGAGCGGATCGGGCTGTGGGCGAGGCGCCACACCGTCGGCGCCGCGCTCGGCGCCCTGGCGCTGTTCCTGCTGGTCGGCGGGGTGGCGGCGGTCGGCTGGCAGGCGCGCGTGGCCCAGGTCGAGCGCGACCTGGCGCGGGCCGAGGCCGCCCGCTCGAACGCCCTGCGCGAGCACCTCACGCTGCTGTTTCGCGAAGTGGGCAGCCTGTCGGACGACACCGAGAACCTGACCGCGCGCGAGTTGCTCGATCGGACGGCGGAAGTCGCGGGCGAATGGCTGGCCAACGATCCCGACCTTCGTCAGCAGGTCAATGCGGTGCTGGGCGAGATCATGATCGCGCTCAACGACTACGCCGCCGCCGAACCGTTGCTGGCCGACTTCGCCGAGAGCGATGCCGGCACCGACAATCCGCTGCTGCGCTCGATCGCCCTGCTCGACATGGCGCAGGTTCACCACCGTCGCGGCCGGGTCCGGGATGGCCTGGAAGCCATCGAGCGCTCTGTGGTGATCCTCGAGGACCTGCCCGGAACGCACCCTGCGCGGATGTCCGATGCGCTGCAGGTCCGCGGCCGACTCAGGCGCGACCTGGGGCGCTGGGATGAGGCCGTCGCGGATCTGCGCCGGGCGCGCGACCTGGCGCTGAAAGTCTCCGCCGGCCCGCGGCCCCTCATGGCCCGCGCCGAGAACAACCTGGCCGCCACGCTGATGATCGGCGGCGAACTCGAGGGTGCCGCCCGTCACCTCGAGGCCGCCGAGGCGCTGTGGCTCGCCCTCGACCGCGGCGACTCGAGCGACGCCCTTTCGGTCACGGCCAACCTGGCTTCGGTGCTCGGGCGGCTGGGTCGGACCGAAGAGGCCGAGCGGCGCCTCAGGCGCGTAATCGAGGTGCGCGAAGCCCAGTACGGGCCCTCGGGGGCCATGGCCGCCGCCCGGCTCCAGCTCGGGCGCATCCTGGTCGTCCGCGGCCGGCTCGACGAGGCCGAAGCCCAGCTCGAACGCGCCGGCGGGGTCTTCGCGCGCTTCATCGGCGACGACACGCCCGATTACGCCGCGGCGTTGTTGGGGCAGGGCGAGCTGGCCGAAGCCCGCGGCCAGCTCGATCGAGCGCTCTCGTTCTACCGGGAATCGCGGGACATCATGACCGGGCTGCTCGGGGCGCGTCACCCGTACAGCCTCCAGACCCGCCTTTCGGTGCTCAATGTCGAGCGCCGGCTCGACGCGGGGGTCGACAGCCAGGCCTATGCGGAACTGGCGGCGGACGCCGAAGCCGTGGGTGGCTCCGCCCGGACGGTGGCTTCGAGCATTGCCTGCGCTCGTGCCCGCCTGTCGCTCGAGCGCGGTCGCGGCGCTCGAGCACTCGAACACGCTCGGCGCTGCCTCGAGCTGCGCGAGTCACTGGGGCTCGGCGGCTGGCGCATCACCGAGGCCGAGGCCCTGATCGCCGCCGCCGAATCGCCAGGCGGCGCGGCGAGCGAACGGGCCAACCAG
>JAAAPF010000234.1 GCA_009908425.1 Alphaproteobacteria bacterium | reverse complement strand
CAGATGTCGACGATCCGCGGACAACGCGCGCCCGCCCGCTCTATTCCCGTCGGGACATGTCGCCACCGCCTCGTCGCCGCGTCCAAGAACGCCTGAAACAACGATGAAAACGCGCGTCGGTCTGGTGAACGCTGGACTCGGCGGTGATGAAAATCGCGTGCGGACGGGAAGAGCCGGCAAGGTCCGGACGTTAGGGGGGCGTCACAGCTTGGACGCGCCACGCGGAGAGAACGGCATGAAGTATTTCCAGTGCATCAGGGCGGACGTCGAGCCGCGCCCCTTCCTGGAGGAGATCACCGCGATCGACGGCGCTTGGGACGCCGTCACGGGCCGGCAGGACAAGATCGCGGTGCAGCGCGAGGCCCGCGCCATCCCGCTCAGGGGCCTCAAGAAGTCGGCCATCGGCGACAAAAAGCGTCGCGATGTGCACGAAAGCCGCTGGACCACGGCGTCGAAGCGCTACCCGCGCGCCCGCGACTTCCTCGAGCGGACGGCGACGGAGCTCGACAGCCTGCTCGGCCGGGCGAAGATCGTCTGCCTGCCGGCGGGTCGACGGGTCTATCCGCACGTCGACCGTGGCGAATACTACCGCCTACGCAACCGCTACCACCTCGTGCTGCGCTCGACCGACGGCTCCTGGCTCAAGGCCGCGGACGAAGAGGTGCGGATGCGCGAAGGCGAGCTCTGGTGGTTCGACAACGACCAGATCCACGAGGCCGTGAACGACGGCGAGCACGACCGGGTCCACATGATCTTCGATCTGTTGCCGCGCGCGCGCGTCGCCGAGGCCTTCCCGGACCGCGCCGCCGTGGAGGCTTGACCGAGATGCGCGCCGCCGACACCGCATCCGCCGCCGCGGCGGCGGGCTTCCGTCTCGTCCGGCGCCCCGGATGCGGCCGGCGCGAGCCGGCCGCCTGGCTGGCGCTGCCGCCGGCACCCGCCGCCGGCGCCGTCCCGCTCGTCGCCGTCCACGGCATCCTGCGTGCGGCCGAGGATCAGGCACGGGCCTTCGCCGAGCGCGCGGCCCGGCGCGGCCGACCGGTCGTGGCGCCGCTCTTCGACGAGACCGCCTTTCCCGGCTACCAGCGGGCGGTCGGGCGCGACCGGGCGGATCTGGCGCTCTTGGGCCTGCTCGACGCGCTCGCCCACGAGGGCGTCTGCGAGCCCGGTCGGATCGAGCTCTTCGGCTATTCCGGCGGCGGGCAGTTCGCCCATCGCTTCGCCTGGCTCTACCCGCACCGCGTCGACCGGCTCACCGTCGCCGCCGCCGGCTGGTACACCTTTCCCGATACCGCGCCCTTCCCCTACGGCCTCGGCGCCGGCTCGGGAAAGCGCGACTTCGCCCGGCATTTCACCGCCAACCTGCGCGATGTTCTCGCCCTGCCGATCACCGTCGCCGTCGGCGCCGACGACGACGTCGTGGACGAGAACACGCGCCGGGGGCCGGCGATCGACGCCCAGCAGGGACGCACGCGGCTCCACCGCGCGCAGCGTTGGCGGCAGGCGATGGAGGACCGCGCCCGCGCGTTCGGGCTCGAGCCCCGCGTGGCCCTGCACCTCCTCGCCGACTGCGGCCACGACTTCCGGCAATGCGTCGCGGTCGGCGGACTGGACCGCCTCGTCCTGCCGCTGGCCGGTGAGGAGGCCGGAATGACCCCGCCCGCCGTCCGTTCTTCGCCAGGGCTCGCCCCGTCCCCGAGAGGTGAACCGTGATCGACATCATCGACGACCGTTGCCGCCGCGCCGCCGCCGCCAAATGGGCCTTCACCACGCGCCGGGTGCCACGGGCGCACGCCGTCGGCCTCGACGAACGCTTCGAGGACACCGTCGCCGGCGACCTCGTGCTGGCCCGCGTCGAGGCGATCGGCGCGCACCGCCGCCTGCAGCTCCCGGAGGGCCGCTTCGCCGAGCTCTACGAAGGCGACCTGGTCGTGGTCGCCTGCGGCGATCGCTACGCCTCCGATCAATTCGAAGGCGTCGCCGAGCTCGTCGCCGGCGGAGCGGATCTCTTGGCCGGCGGCGGGGTGATCGGCCGAATGCGGGCGCGCAACGCACGGGTCGCCGCGCCGACCCGCCTCACGCCCATCGGCCGCGTGACCGGCGCCGACGGGGCCGTGCTCAATCTGGCCTCCTACGTGCTGCCGTCGGCCCCGGCGAGCCGCCGGCCCGTCGTGGTGGGCGTCGTCGGGGCGGCGATGAACGCGGGCAAGACGACGGCCGTGGCCAGCCTCGCCCACGGCCTCGCCCGGGCGGGGCATGCGGTCGCGGCGCTCAAGGCCACGGGCACCGGCGCCTTCGGCGACGTCCACGCCTATGCCGACGCCGGCGCGCGCTTCGTCGCGGACTTCACCGATGTCGGCATGGTCTCGACCTACCGCCAGCCGCTCGAGCGGATCGAGGCCGGCCTCGAGGGCCTCTTGGGCCACGCCGTGGCGCAGAGGTGCGCGATCGCACTGGTCGAGTTCGCCGACGGGGTTTTCCAGCACGAGACCGCCGCGCTGCTGCGCTCGGAGCGCACACGCGCACGGCTCGACGGCATCGTCTTCGCCGCCGGCGACGCGCTCGGCGCGGCGGGCGGCGTGGCAT
>JAAAPF010000191.1 GCA_009908425.1 Alphaproteobacteria bacterium | reverse complement strand
GCCCATCGGCCACATCCCACCGGCCGAGGCCGAAGCCCGCTACTACGACAACCCGGAGGACACCGCCCTGGCGGCGTAGGCACCAAACGACATCGCCTCCGAGAAACCCGGGACGGTTCAGTTCAGTCTCGCCCGGGTCTGCCGGGTTCCGCGCTCAGCCCTCGACGAACTCGTCGCGGCGGTAGCCCTGGAGGTAGAGCGCGCCGGTGAGGTCGGCGACGTCGAGCCGGATCGGCACCTGCGCGCGCACCTTTTGATGCGCGCGGTAGGCGACGCCGATGCCGGCGCGCTGCAGCATCGGCACGTCGTTGGCGCCGTCGCCGACGGCGATGACGTCCTCGTCGAGGAGGTCGTGGGCGGCGACCAGGCGTTCGAACTCGTCGACCTTGGCGCCGTGATCCTGGATCGGCGGGACCACCCGGCCGGTGAGCTCGCCACCCGCGATCTCCAAAGTGTTGGCGCGGTCGTGGTCGAAGCCGCAGCGCGCGCGCACCCGGCTGGTGAACAGCGTGAAGCCGCCGGAGACCAGCCCGGTCACGGCGCCGTGAGCCTTCATCGTCGCCACCAGCGTGCCCGCCCCCGGGCTCAACGGCGTGCGGGTCTCGGCGATGTGCTCGAGGGTCGCCTGCTCCAGCCCCTCGAGCAGGGCGACGCGCTCGCCGAGCGCCGCGGCGAAGGGGATCTCGCCGTTCATCGCGCGCGCGGTGATGGCGGCGATGCGCTCGCGGATGCCGAGCGCGTCGGCGAGCTCGTCGACGCACTCCACCTGGATGATGGTACTGTCCATGTCGGCGAGCAGGAGTTGCTTGCGCCGGCCCTCGAACGGGAGCGCGCAGACGTCGACCGGCGCCGCGTCGAGGGCGTCGCGCACCCGCCGCCGGGCGGTCTCGGGGTCGAGCTCCAGCGGCCCGAGCTCCACCGCCTCCGCGGGTGCCAGCCACTCGACCTCGGTCTCGGGTAGCGCCCGGCGCGCGCGCTCGACCAGATCGGCGGTGAGCGGCATGGTCGCCGGCTGGGCGACGAGGCAGACGACCGTGGACATGACCTTCTCCCGACTGTGGTCCGAGGTCGGCGACGCCGGCGGGTTCTGCCTGATCGCCGGCACCACCGCGAGCGGCAAATCGGCCCTCGCCGTCGCGCTCGCCGAGGCCACCGGCGGCGTGGTCGTCAACGCCGACAGCGTCCAGCTCTACCGCTCGCTGCCGATCCTGACCGCGCAGCCGACCGCCGCCGACCGCGCCCGCGCCGACCACCGGCTCTACGGCGTGCTCGCCGACGACGAGCGCTGTTCGGTCGCGCGCTGGCTCGAGCTCGCGAGCGCGACGCTGAACGCGGTACAGCCGCGCCTCGCGATCGTGGTCGGCGGCACCGGCTTCTATCTCGAGGCGCTGCTACGCGGCCTGCCCGACGTGCCGGCGACCCCGCCCGCCCTACGCGTCGAGAGTGAAGCACGCTTCGAGGCCCTGGGTCGAGCGGCCTTCGCCCGCGAGCTCGCCGCCCGCGACCCGGTGCTGGCCGCCCGCGGCCCGCCGGTCGACCGCCAGCGGCTGGTCCGCGCCTGGGAGGTGTTGCAGCTCACCGGCCGCTCGATCGCCAGCTTCGGCGACGCCGACCGCCGCCGGCCGGCGCTGCCGCCGTGGCGGGGCGGGCTGGCGCTGGTGCCGCCGCCGGCGGAGACGGCGCGGCGGATCGAACGCCGCTTCGATGCGATGCTGGCGGCCGGCGTCGTCGACGAGGTCGCCGCCTGGCGGGCGCGGGTGGACACGCCGGACGCGCCGCTCGCCAAGGCCGACGGCGTGCGCGAGATCGCCGGCTATCTGGACGGTCGCTGGAGCCTGGCCGAGGCGCGCCGCGCCACCATCGTCAAGGTCCGGCGCTACGCCAAGCGCCAGCGCACCTGGCTGCGCCACCGCCTCGACGAGCTCGACGTCGTGAACGCCACGGGCGAGGCGCTGGTCCCGGTGTGACGGCGGGCCGCGGCGGGCCGGGTGTGCCCTGGGGCGCGGCACGGCGTCGCGCCCTCGAGACGCCGCAGTGCGGCGAAAACGGCGGCCACCGCGGTTGACCGGGGTACCGGCCGGGCACTAGCTTCCGGCCTCCGACGCGGCGACGGTTCATCGTCGCGCGCGATCGATCCCACGCACCCCGACCGGCGAGCCCGCCGGTGATGTTCGAAGCTGCGGAGAGCGCCATGAGCGACGTGACGGAACTCGCTCCCACCACCGATGCGACCCTGACCGGCGCCGAGGTGGTACTGAAGGCGCTCGTGGATCAGGGCGTGGAACACCTCTTCGGTTATCCGGGCGGAGCCGTCCTGCCGCTCTACGACGCCATCTTCAAGCAGAACAGCCTGCGCCACATCCTGGTCCGCCACGAGCAGGGCGCGGTCCACGCCGCCGAAGGCTACGCCCGCTCCACCGGCAAGGTCGGCGTCGTGCTGGTGACCTCGGGGCCGGGCGCCACCAACACGGTCACGGGGCTCACCGACGCGCTGATGGACAGCGTGCCGCTGGTCGTCCTCACCGGCCAGGTGCCGACCCACATGATCGGCAACGACGCCTTTCAGGAGGCCGACACCGTCGGGATCAC
>JAAAPF010000118.1 GCA_009908425.1 Alphaproteobacteria bacterium | reverse complement strand
GAACGATCGACAGGAACGATTTGTGAGAGGTTGAATGCGTAGATACACGGCGGTCGTGCTGCTGGCCTTGACGGGCCTCTCCGCCTGCTCGACGGCGCCCACCTTCGGCGAGCGGCTCGAATCCGAGGGTGCCACGGTTCGCCAACTGGGCGAATCCTGGAACCGGGGCGCCGAGCTCGTCGAACGCGGCGAGCGCATGATCGAGGACGGCGAGCGGATGATCAGCCGCGGCGAGCAGCGGGTGTCGGAGGGTCGCGACATGGTCCGCCGCGGTGAGCGCCTGATGCGCGAGAGCGAACGCGCCTACCGTAGCCGGCCGCCCGACGGCGCCGACGGGTAGCTCGATCGCCCGCAAACGGCTAAGGACACGGGCGACAAGGGAAAAGACCACGAAGCTCAGCGGGGGGCGCGGCGACCATGGACGAGGATCTCGACCAACGGCGCGAGGAGCTGTTCTCCGCCCTCGCCCTCCAGCTCAGGGAGCGGCTGAACGCCGACGACGCCGCCCGCGCCGAGCGCTTCGTGCGGCTCTACTACGCCGGCGCCGCCAACACCGATCTGCTCGCGCGCGACCCGCTCACCCTCTACGCCTCCGCCCTCGACCACTTCCGCCTCGCGCGCGACCGTACCCCGGGCCAGCACCGCCTCAGGGTCTACAATCCCGATCTCGAGCGGGACGGTTGGCACTCGACCCACACCGTCGTCACCGTCGTCACCGACGACATGCCCTTCCTCGTCGACAGCATGACGGCGGCGTTCGCCCGCCGCGGCCTCGCCATCCACCTCTTGGTCCATCCCATCTTGATGGTCGAACGCGACCCCGGCGGCCGCCTGGTCGACGTCGCGGGCGCCGGCGAGGGGCCGCACGAGAGCTTCATGCGCTTCGAGGTCGACCAGCTCGGCGACGATGCGCAGCTCGCCGACCTCGCCGACGACCTCGACGACGTCCTCGCCGACGTCCGCGCCGCCGTCGAGGACTGGCGCGCGATGGTCGACGCCGTCGCCGACGCCCGCGCCGACCTCGCCCCGGCGCGCCGGCTGGTCGACGAGGAGGTCGCCGACGAGATCCTGGCCTTCCTCGACTGGTTGGCGGAGGACCATTTCACCTTTCTGGGCTACGGCCGCTACGCCCTGGTGCGGCGCGACGACGGCCTGCACCTCGAGCGCGAGCCCGACCACACGAGAGGCATCCTCAAGCACCTGCAGCGCACCACGGCGCAGACCTTCTCCAAGCTGCCCGCGGAAGTCCGCGAGCGCGCCGCCGATCCGCGCGAGCCGTTGATCCTGACCAAGGCCAACACCCGCTCGACGGTCCACCGCAACGCCTATCTCGATTACGTCGGGGTCAAGCGCTACGCCGCGGACGGCAGCGTCGTCGGCGAGCACCGCTTCTTGGGCCTGTTCACCGCCGGCGCCTACAACCGCACCCCGCGCGACATCCCGCTCCTGCGCCGCAAGGTGCGCCGGCTGATCGAGCGCTCGGGAGTGCGTCCCGGCTCGCACGACGGCAAGGCGCTCTTGAACGTGCTCGAGACCTACCCCCGCGACGAGCTGTTCCAGGCCGACGAGGAGACGCTGGCCCGCTTCGCGCTCGACATCCTGCACCTGCGCGACCGCCAGCGCCTGCGTCTGTTCATCCGTCACGATCCCTTCGCGCGCTTCGCCTCGTGCCTGGTGTTCCTGCCGCGCGAGCGCCACACCACCGAGATCCGTCGTCGCTTCGAGCGCACCCTGAAGGAGGCGCTCGGCGGTACCGACGTCCAGTTCGAGACCCGCCTCGGCGAGGACGTCCTCGCCCGCATCCTGTTCATCATCCGGGTTCCGCCCGAGCGCGGCACGCCGGAGGTCGACGTCGACGCCCTCGAACAGCAGTTGCGCGAGCAGTCGCGCAGTTGGACCGATCGGCTCTTGAGCGCGCTCGTCGAGGCCGAGGGCGAGGCCGAGGGCCACCGCCGCTTTCAGCTCTACGGCACGGGCATCCCGGCGGGCTATCAGGAGAGCGTACCGCCGCGCCTGGCGGTGCCGGATCTCGACCACGTCGCCCGGCTGGCGGAGGGCGAGAGCCCGTTGCGCTTGAGCCTCTACCGGCCGATCGCGCCGGGCTCGGACCTGTTGCGCTTCAAGCTCGTCTGTGCCGACCGCAAGATCCCGCTCGCCCGCGCTCTGCCGATCCTGGCCAACATGGGGCTCACCGTCCTCGACGAGCAGCCCCACCGCATCCGCGACGTCCACGGTCGCGACTTCTGGCTGCACGACTTCGGCATGGCGGTGACGAGCGGCGCGGACGTCGACGTCGAGCAGACGCGCGAGCGCTTCCACGACGCTTTCGCGCACATCTGGGCCGGCGAGGTCGAAGACGACGGCTTCAACCGCCTCGTCCTGCTCGCCGGGCTCGACGTGCGCGCGGTGCAGATCCTGCGCGCCTATTGCCGCTACATGCTGCAGATCAAGATACCGTTCAGCCAAGCCTACATCGAGGACACCCTCGCCAAGCATCCCGAGATCGCGCGCATCCTCGCGGAGCATTTCGAGGCGCGGTTCGATCCCGACTTCGCGGACGAGCGCACCGCCGCCGTCGAGGCCACCACAGC
>JAAAPF010000165.1 GCA_009908425.1 Alphaproteobacteria bacterium | reverse complement strand
GCCCGGCGAGCCTGGGTGCGGCGGCGCGGCTGCCGGGCATGACCCCGGCGGCCTTGACCCTGCTCTACCGCCACGCCCGCAAGGCGGCGTGAACGCCCCCTTGACGGCCGCCGACGTCGCAGCGCGGCTCGACCTCGACCCCGCGGTGACGGCGCGGCTCGAGCGCTACGTCGCGATGCTGGTCGAGTGGCAGGAGCGCTTGAACCTCGTGGCGCGCTCGACGCTCGACGACCCGTGGCGGCGCCACGTCCTCGATTCCGCCCAGCTCTTCCGCCTCTTGCCGGCGCGCACCCGCACGCTCGCGGATCTCGGCAGCGGCGCCGGCTTTCCCGGCATGGTGCTGGCGATGATGGGGGTGCCGGAGGTCACGCTGGTCGAGGCCCGGCGCAAGAAGTGCCGCTTTCTGGAGGCGGTCGCCGCGGCGACCGAGACGCCGGTGGCGATCGAGGCGGCGCGGGCGGAGGCGCTCGGCGGCCCCGTCTTCGACGTGGTGACCGCGCGCGCCGTCGCCCCGCTCGACCGCCTGCTCGCGCTTTCACGTAATTTCGTCGGTCCGGCCACCACGTGTCTGTTTTTGAAGGGTGAACGCGCGGAACGCGAATTGACCGAGGCGCGCGCGCGGTGGATGATGACGGTGACGGAACACCCGAGCCTGAGCCACCCCGACGGCGTGCTCATGGAGATCCGCGATGTCCGTGCCCGCGCGCGCGGGTGAGACCGGCGCCCCTGGCCGCCTCGTCGCCGTCGCCAACCAGAAGGGCGGCGTCGGCAAGACCACCACCGCCGTCAACCTCGCCGCCGCGGTCGCCGAGGCCGGCCGCGAGGTCCTCCTCGTCGACGTCGACCCGCAGGGCAACGCCACCACCCATCTCGGCCTCGGCCACGCCAAGCGGCGGGTCAGCCTCTACGACGTCCTGCTCGGCCGCGTTCCGGCGGCGAACGCGGTGCAGCCGACCGAGATCGCGAACCTCGCGGTGCTGCCGTCGGTGGTCGATCTCTCCGCGGTCGAGGTCGAACTCGCCCAGGACGCTGAACGCAACCTGAGGTTGAGAAACGCCCTGGAGCCCCTGCGGGCGGCCTACGACCTCGTCCTGGTCGACTGCCCGCCCTCGCTCGGCGTGCTCACCGTCAACGCCCTCGCCGCCGCCGACGGCGTCCTGATCCCGCTGCAGTGCGAGTTCTTCGCGCTGGAGGGGCTGTCGATGATCCTTCGGACCGTCGACCGGGTCCGGCGCGGCTCCAACCCCAAACTCAAGATCGAGGGGATCGTGCTCACCATGTACGACCGCCGCAACAACCTCTCCGACCAGGTGGCGGCGGACGTCCGCGGCTTCATGGGCGCGCGGGTCTTCGAGACGGTGATCCCGCGCAACGTCCGGATCTCGGAGGCCCCCAGCTACGGCCAGCCGGTGGGCCGCTACGACGTCCAGTGCGCCGGTGCGATCGCCTACGCCCATCTGGCGCGGGAGTATCTCGGCCGGCTCGGCGGGCCCGATCGGAGGCGCGCGGCATGAGCACCAAGCGCGGTCTCGGGCGCGGTCTCGAAGCCCTGCTCGCCGACGGCCCCGCGGCGAGCCCGGAGGAGACCCGGCGGCTGCCGATCGAGTTCCTCCACCCCTTCGCGCACCAGCCGCGGCGGTCCTTCGACGACGACGATCTCGACGCGCTGGCGTCGTCGATCCGCGCCAACGGCATCCTGCAGCCGCTGTTGGTCCGCCCCCTCGACGAGTTCGGCGAGCGCTACGGCATCGTCGCCGGCGAGCGCCGCTGGCGGGCCGCCCAGCGCGCCGGGCTGGTCGAGGTGCCGGTGGTCGTGCGCGTGCTCGACGACGCCCAGGCGCTGGAGGTGGCGCTCCTGGAGAACGTCCAGCGCCACGACCTGTCGCCGCTGGAGGAGGCCTTCGCCTACGAGCGGCTGATCGACGAGTACGGCCACACCCAGGACGCGCTGGCCGAGCGCGTCGGCAAGAGCCGCTCGCACATCGCCAACCTGCTGCGGCTGACCCAGCTCTCGGTGCGCCTGCAGGCCTGGCTGGAGGAGGGCCAACTCAGCGTCGGCCACGCCCGCGCGCTGCTGGTCGCCGACGACCCCGAGGCGCTGGCGCGGGTCGTCATCGACAAGGGCCTCAACGTCCGCCAGACCGAGGCGTTGGTGAAGGCCGAAGGCAAGCGCCCGCGGCTGAGCGCGCCCAAGGCCGAGCCCGACCCCGACGTCGAGGCGCTGGAACGCCGGCTCACCGCGCGGCTCGGCCTCGACGTCCAGCTCAAGACCAAGGGCACCGGCGGCCGCCTCACCATCGCCTATTCCAGCCCCGAGCAGCTCGACCGCCTGCTCGCCACCCTCGACGGCGTCTCCGCCGCCTAGCGAGCGCCCCGCCGCCGGCCGTGGCGGCGGCGGTCGCTCGCGCGTATAGGCGGTCGAAACGGTGGCGGGCGAGGCTCGCCGCGGCGTCGGTGAGGCGGCTCGGGGAGCTGGAAATGGCCAACGAGGAGGCGATGCGCGCGGTGCTCGCGGCGGGCGGCCCGACGCCGACGCCGTACGTCGTCCACGCGCGCTCGTCGCTGGCGGAACGCCGCCCGCGCATCCTCAAGCACGGCGACAGCTTCGGTCTGTTCG
>JAAAPF010000171.1 GCA_009908425.1 Alphaproteobacteria bacterium | reverse complement strand
GCCGTAGGGCACGACGCCGCCGTGCAGGGCGAGGCCGTTCATCGCCGCCGCCATGGCGTGCTCGCGGACGCCGTAATGGAGGTAGCGGCCGCCACCGTGCGCGCCGACGACCGCCAGCCCTTTGACCTTGGTGTTGTTGGAGCCGCTGAGATCGGCCGAACCGCCGACCAGTTCGGGGACCGTCTCGACCAGCGGTTCCAGCGCCCACTGGCTCGCCACCCGCGTGGCGATCTTGGGCCGCTCCGCCAGCACCTTCGCCTTCATCGCCGCCAGGCCGACGCCCCAGCCGTCGGGGAAGTCGCCGGCGAGCGCGCGCTCGAAGGCGGCGCGCTCGGGCGCGGCGGCGATGCGGGCCTGCCAGGCCTCGCGCTCGTGCCGGCCGCGCTGCCCGGCGGCGCGCCACACCTCGAGCACGTCGGCGGGCACCTCGAACGGCGGATAGGGCCAGTCCAGCGCCGCCCGCGCCCCGGCGACCTCCTCCTCGCCGAGGGGCGCGCCGTGGGTGGCGGCGGTGCCGGCCTTGCTCGGCGCGCCGTAGCCGATGCGGGTGCGGCACGCCAGCAGCACCGGCCGGTCGGCGGCGCGCGCCTCGGCGAACGCCATCCTCAGCGCGTCCGGATCGTGACCGTCGACGGCGGCGACCCGCCAGCCATAGGCCGCGAAGCGGGCGCAGACGTCGTCGGAGGTGGCGAGCGCGGTGTCGCCGTCGATCGAGATCCGGTTGTCGTCGAAGACGACGATCAGCTTGTCGAGGTTGAGATGACCCGCCAGCGAGGCCGATTCGTGGCTCATCCCCTCCATCAGATCGCCGTCGCCGGCGATCACCCAGGTGCGGTGATCGACCAGCTCGGAGCCGAAGCGCTCGGCCAGGATGCGCTCGGCGAGCGCCATGCCGACGGCGTTGGCGAGGCCCTGACCGAGCGGGCCGGTGGTGGTCTCGACGCCCGGGGTGCGGCCGTATTCGGGATGGCCCGGCGTGCGCGAGCCGAGCTGGCGGAAATTCTCCAGCTCCGCGCGCGTCACGCCGGCATAGCCCAGGAGGTAGAGGGCGCCGTAGAGCAGCATCGAGCCGTGGCCGGCCGACAGCACCAGCCGGTCGCGGTCGGGCCAGTCCGGGGCGGCGGCATCGAAGCGCAGAAACTCCCGAAACAGCACGGTCGCCGCGTCGGCCATGCCCATGGGCATGCCGGGATGGCCGGACTTCGCCCGTTGCACCGCGTCGGCGGCCAGAAAGCGGAGCGCGTTGGCGAGCCGGTCGTGGACCACCGGGGCGGCGACCGTGGCGGTGTCGGACATCAGCGACGACCATTCTGTTCGTGACGCGGAGCGGGCGGCGCGCGGGGCCGGAGACCGCGCGGGGGCGCCCGTGAGGCGGTTCGGTTGACGCCTCCGAGCCCTTGTGTCAACTGTCCGCGCAAGTGGGGCACGACGTATTCATGGATGACCGACAATCGCGATTGCGCGCCGCCGAGCGCCGGCTCGACGACGCCCTGGCCCGCCTGGAGACCGTTCTGGCGGCCCATCGCGGACGCCCCCGCCCGGACGACGGCGAAGCCGAGGGCGCCGACGGCGCGGCCCCGACCCCCGAGAGCGACCTTGGCGAGGCCGTGGCCGAGGTTCGCCGCCAAAACGACGAGTTGAAGGCGCTCTCGCGTGACGCCGCCGACCGGCTCGACCACGCCATCGCCCAAATCGACCTTTTGTTGGAGGACTGAGCCGCCCATGGCCACCGTCGACGTCCGCATCCAGGGTCGCACCCACACGCTGCAATGCGACGACGGTCAGGAGCACCGCCTGCGGCAGGTGGCGCAGTACCTCGACCGCCGCCTCCAGGAGGCGGCCAAGGCCAGTGGCGGCAGCAACGACGCCCGGGTGCTGGTGGTCACCAGCCTATTGATCTGCGACGAGCTCGCCGACGCCCGGGGCGAGATCGAAGGCCTGCGCAAACGCATCGACGAGGTCGAGGCACAGGCTTCGACCGCACTGGAACGCGTCGCCGGGCGTATCGAGGACCTTGCGGGACGGCTTGAGACGACCTAATTGCGGCTGGGCGGCGGTGGCTACCTGGTGCGTCAGGTCGCGCATCATGCACCTGGGCCTAAGTCGTTCCAACGGGAGCTGTCCCTGTCGCGGTCGTGGCCGCGGCACAACGGCGCCCACCTGCACTGCAGGTCCCAGGGACGATTGTTGACCAACGGCCAAGGTGGCTACCGTCGCGCCTTCCCCTCCCGACGATCCCGAGCTCGCCCGTTTGAAGCGCGAGCTACGACACCGCGCCAAGGCGGTGCGCGCGGCCGTGCCGGCGGCGGTGCGCGAGGCCGCGAGCGCGCGGCTGCGGATCCATCTCATGGCCTGGTTGCGGGCCTATCGCGGTGCCGCGCTGGCGGGGTTCTGGCCGCTCGGCGGCGAGGTCGACCTCAAGCCGCTGCTGGAGGGTTGGCACGGCGCCGGTGGCGCCGCGCTCCTGCCGCGCATGACGGGTGAGGGGCGCCCGCTAGAGTTCCGACGCTGGACGCCCGAGACGCCGATGACCGCCGCCGCCTTCAACGTCGAGGAGCCACCGGTGGCGGCGCCGCGACTGCGCCCCGACGTCGTCCTGGTGCCGCTCCTGGCGGTG
>JAAAPF010000183.1 GCA_009908425.1 Alphaproteobacteria bacterium | reverse complement strand
ACGATCTCGCCGGCGATGGTCGCGAAGGCGTCGGCGGTGACGCGGCCCGAGGGCTGCGCCATGCCCCAGACCACCGGCACCGATTCCACGTCGGCGGCGCGCGCGGCTTCCAGCGCGCCGCCGATGGGCGGGGCCGTCGGCGCCAGGGCGTCGACCAGCGCCGCGCCGCGGACCAGCGGCGGCCAGCTGCCGCCGCGCTCGAAGTCGGCGCGCGTGGTCGGCGTCGCCACGAAGGTGTTGGTCTCGTGCTGGAAACCGGCGACGGCGAGGCGCGGCGGCATGGCGGGCGGCCTCCGGGGTGGTCGTCTCGCGCGGCAAGGTGCACGCCGCGTCGGGGCGATGCCAGTCCCGCCGCCGCCGCCCGGCCGGGCCGCTTGACAGCGCTGCGGGGCTCGCCGACGACGGACGCGCGGCGCGAGCGGCGCCGCCGCCGCCACCACGGAGGATCGTCGTCCATGTCTCGTCCCGTGCTCGCGGCCCTCGCGGCCGGGCTGCTCGCCACCGCCGGCACCGCGTCGGCCGAGCCGATCCGCGTCGGCATGCTGTTGACGCTGTCGGGCCCGCCGGCGGCGCTCGGTCAGCAGGCGCGCGACGGCTTCATGCTGGCGATGGACGATCTCGGCGGCGAGCTGGGCGGGGTCGAGACCGAGGTCCTGGTCGAGGACATCGAGCTCCGGCCCGACGTCGCGCAGACCAAGGCCCGCGCGCTGATCGAGCGCGACGGCGTCGACGTCGTCGTCGGCACGATCTTCTCGAACATGCTGCAGGCGATCTTCAAGCCGGTGATCGAGAGCGACCGGGTGCTGCTGAGCCCCAACGCCGGGCCGTCCACCTTCGCCGGGCGCAACTGCCATCCGCACTTCTTCGCGGTGTCGTATCAGAACGACCAGAACCACGAGGTGCTCGGGCGCTACGCCGAGGACGAGGGCATGGCGAGCGTGTTCCTGCTCGCCCCCAACTACCAGGCCGGCCGCGACAGCCTCGCCGGCTTCAAGCGCCACTATACCGGCGAGATCGAGGACGAGCTCTACGTGCCGCTCGGACACCAGGACTTCTCCGCCGAGATCGCGCGCATCGCGGCGGCCGACCCGGAGGCGCTCTTCACCTTCATGCCCGGCGGCATGGGGGTGCGACTGGTCAAGCAGTTCCGCCAGGCCGGCCTCGCCGACGACGTCACCTTCCTCTCCGCCTTCACCGTCGACGAGACGACGCTGCCGGCGCAGGGCGCCGCGGCACGCGGCTTCTTCGGGGGTGGGGCCTGGGCGCCGGATTTCGACGACGACGCGAGCCGCGCCTTCGTCGCCGCCTTCGACGACCGCTACGGCTACATCCCCGGCGTCTACGCCATGTTCGGCTACGACACCGCCATGCTGCTCGACTCCGCCGTGGCCGCGGTCGGGGGCGATCTCGCCGACACCGACGCGTTCGCGGCGGCCGTCGCCGAAGCCGACTTCACCTCGCTGCGCGGCGACTTCCGGTTCAACAACAACCACTTCCCCGTCCAGGACTTCTACCTGCTCGAGGTGGAGGAGCGCGCCGACGGCCGCTTCCAGACCACCATCGCCGAGCGCGTGTTCGAGGACTACGCCGACGCCTACCACGCCGACTGCCCGATGGAGTGAGCCCACGGGCGCAACGCTGATCGGTCGATGTCCACGGCGCTTCTCGTCGTCCAGCTGTTGAACGGGCTGCAGCTCGGTGTGCTGTTGTTCCTGATCGCCGCCGGCCTCACCCTCGTCTTCGGCGTCATGGACTTCATCAACCTGGCCCACGGCGTGCAGTACATGCTGGGCGCCTATCTCGCCGTGCACTTCCACGCGCTCACCGGCAACTTCGCCGCCGGACTGGTGCTGGCGCTGGCCGCGGCGCTCGTCGTCGGGCTCGTGCTCGAGGTGCTGGTCTTCCGCCGGCTCTACGGCCGCGACCACCTGGATCAGGTGCTCGCCACCTTCGGCATCATCCTCTTCTTGAACGAGGCGGTGGAGGTGATCTGGGGGGCCGTGCCGCTCACCCTGCCCGCCCCCGAATGGCTCGACGGCTCCTTCGTGCTGATGGAGGGGCTGCTCTACCCGACCTACCGGCTCGCGATCCTCGCGGCGGGGCTGCTGGTGGCCGTCGGGCTCTGGTATCTGGTGATGCGCACGCGGGTCGGCATGCTGATCCGCGCCGGCGCCACCCATCCCGACATCGTGGCGGCGCTGGGCGTCGACATCCGTCGGCTCTTCACCCTCGTCTTCGGCTTCGGCGCGATGCTCGCGGGCTTCGCCGGCGCCATCGCCGCGCCGATCCTCTCCGTCCAGCCCGGCATGGGCGACAACCTGTTGATCGTCGCCTTCGTCGTCATCGTCATCGGCGGCATCGGCTCCATCAAGGGCGCCTTCGTCGCCGCGCTGCTCGTCGGCCTCGTCGACACCCTCGGCCGCACGCTCGCCACCGACGGGCTGCGCCTCGTGCTCGACCCCTCCGCCGCCAACCAGATCGGCCCGGCGCTGGCGTCGATGCTGATCTACCTCATGATGGCCGGCGTGCTCGCGGTGCGCCCGCGCGGCCTCTTCGGCCGGACGGCGTGAGGCGCGCGGCGAGCCTCGCCGCGGCGCCGACGCGGCGCGCGCCCGACCTGCG
>JAAAPF010000160.1 GCA_009908425.1 Alphaproteobacteria bacterium | reverse complement strand
GAGGGCCGAAGCGGCGGCCGACGCGCCACCGGGCTCGCCGACGCCCTCCGGGACGCCGTCGGCGGGTGAGGCGGATGCGCGCGGTCGAGCTGCCCTCTCCCGCCGAGCTGCGGCGCCGGCTGTCGCCGCTGCCGCTGACGCTCGCCGCGCTCGTCGCCCTGCTGGCGATGCAACTCGCCGCGGTCGCGCCCGCGCCGCGCGAGCACGCCGCCCGGTCGAGCCCACTCGTCGAGGTCGCAGCGGCCACCACCGCCGTCGCGTCGATCCCGGTCGACGAGAGGGCGGCCGTCGCCGCCGACGCGACCGACGACGTCCCCGCCGGCCGCGGCGCATCCGCCCTCGGGTCACCCGTGCCGGAGGCGCCGTGGTCGGCGCCCGCCGACGCCGGCCGCGCACACGCGGCGCGGCTGATCGACGAGCTGCTGGCGCCGGCGGCGGGCGGCGAGCAACTGCCCACGGCGGTGACGCCGCCCGGTGACGCGCCGCTGGCGGCGGAGCCCTTTCTGGCCGAACGCCGCGCCCTGGCGCGGCAACGCGAGGCGCTCAACGTCCGCCGTCTCGCCGTCGAGGTGGCGGAAGAGCGCCTGGAGGAACTCGTCGACAGGCTGAGCGCGCTCAAGACGGAGATCGACGCCCGCCTCGCCGAGCTGGAGGCGAGCGACGAGGCCAGGCTGGCGCGCCTGGTCGAGCTCTACGAGAAGATGCGGGCGAAGGACGCCGCCCGGATCTTCGACGACCTCGACTTCGAGGTGCTGGTGCCGCTCGCGCTGACCATGAACCAGCGCAAGCTGGCGCCGATCGTCGCCGCGATGACGCCCGAGGTCGCGCGCGAGCTCACCGGCGAGGTCGCCGCCCGCCGTGCCGACGGCGACCTCGCCGCGGTCGTCGCCGCCCCCGGCCGCTGACGCCGCTCGACCTTCCCGCGCCGCCCGCGCCGGTGGCGACGGGCCGTGGCGTGCGCCGCGGCCGCGCGTCCCGGGCCGCTTTCACCCACCCGCCCGGACGCGCTATCAGCGCGGGGTCGAGCGGGGGACAGGCCATGGCCGACGACGTCGACTTCTATTTCAGCTTCGGCTCACCGCCGGGCTATTTCGCGAGCACGCGCATCGACGCGTTGGCCGCCGCGTACGGCCGCGGCGTGCGCTGGCGGCCCGTCGACCTGCGCGAGGTCTTCGCCGAGGAGGGCCTGAAGCCGACCATCGCCTATCCCCGCAAGGGCGCCTACCACGTCCGCGACTGGGCGCGCACGGCCCGGCTGCACGGCATTCCGTTCGCCGGTCGGCCGGAGGTCGCGGTCAGCCCCTCCCGGGTGGTGGCGGTGGTCTTCTACCGGCTCGCCGACACGCTCGGCGCCGAGGCCGCCCGCAACTTCGGGCGCGACGCCTTCCACGCCTTCTTCGTCGACCATCGCGGCGTCGGCGAGCCGTCGGTGCTGGCCGAGCTGGTGAGCCGTGTCGGCGGCGACCGCGAGGCCGTGGCCGGCGTGGTCGGGGCGCCGGCGCACACA
This sequence comes from Alphaproteobacteria bacterium, assembly GCA_009908425.1. Classification (GTDB taxonomy): domain Bacteria; phylum Pseudomonadota; class Alphaproteobacteria; order Geminicoccales; family Geminicoccaceae; genus JAAAPF01. Next base: position 1,146 of record JAAAPF010000160.1, on the reverse strand, counting down.
CGGCGGCTCGAGGCCGAATCCCGGGCCGCCGCCGAACGCGGCGTCTTCGGCTCGCCCTACGTCATCGTCGACGACGAGCCCTTCTGGGGCTTCGACCGCTTCGACCAGCTCGAGCGCTGGCTCGCCACCGGCGGCTGGTGACCATGCGCGTGGTGATCGCCGGCGGCGGGGCGATCGGGGCCGCCACCGCCTTCTTTCTCGCCGAGCGCGGCGTCGAGGTGGTCGTGGTCGAGCGCCACGCCGTCGCCGGCAGTGCCTCCGGCAAGGCGGGCGGGTTTCTCGCGCTCGACTGGTGCGACGGTACTGCGCTCGACCCCCTCGCCCGACGCAGCTTCGCACTCCATGCCCAGCTCGCCGCGCGCTTCGATAACCCCTGGGATTACCGCCGGCTGGAGACCTTCGCCGTCGCGGCGAGCGCGCGCCGTCGGCTCGGCCGCGGCGCGCCGGCGCTCGACTGGCTCGCCGAGGGCGTCGCGGTGGAGGGCCGGCTCGGGGACGAGACGACGACGGCGCAGGTCCACCCCGGCCGCTTCACCGAGGGCCTCCTCGCCCGCGCCCGCGGCGCCCGCGTCGTGCCGGCGAAGGTCGAGGGCCTCCTGCGCCGCGGCGAGCGCGCGACGGGTCTGCGCACCGATGGCGGCGACCTCGAAGGCGACGCGATCGTCGTCGCCCTGGGCCCATGGTCGGCGCTCGTGGGCGACGGCGCGCCGCGGGTCCACGGCGTGCCCGGGCCGAGCCTGATCCTGGAGAACCCGCGGCCGCTGCCGCCGCACGCGCTGTTCGCGCAGGTGGAGACCGAAGCGGGCGAGGTGCACGGCCCCGAGATCTTCACCCGCCCGGACGGCACGACCTATGTCTGCGGCGTGCCGAGCGGCCGCCTGCTGCCGGACGATCCGGCCGCCGTCCGCCCGGTCGCGGGCGACGAGGCCGCGCTGCGCGCCGCCCTCGCCCCGCTCGCGCCCGAGCTCGCCGCCGCGCCGGCGCGCGTCGTCCAGGCCTGCCACCGCCCGGCCACCGACGACGGCCTGCCCGCGATCGGCCCCTGGCCCGACGCCCCGGGCGCCTGGATCGCCACCGGCCACAACGTCTGGGGCATCCTGAACGCGCCGGCCACCGGCGAGGCGCTCGCCGCGGCGATCACGGGCG
>JAAAPF010000228.1 GCA_009908425.1 Alphaproteobacteria bacterium | reverse complement strand
CGCCGAGGCCACGGTCGAGGGCCGGCGCGTCGTGGTGGCGAGCCCGGGCCACGTCGCCGAGCAGGGCTTCGACGTCGACGATGAGCGCGTGGCGGCGCTGCGGGAGGGCGGCAAGACGGTCGTGCTGGTGGTCGTCGACGACGCGCTCGCCGGCGCGTTCGCGCTCGCCGACGCCGTGCGCCCGTCGGCCAAAGAGGCGGTGCGTGAGCTGCAGGCGGCCGGCATCCGCTGCCTGATGCTCACCGGCGACGGCCGGGCGGTCGCCGAGGCCGTGGCCGCGGAGCTCGGCATCGACGAGGTCTTCGCCGAGGTGCTGCCGGACGAGAAGGCGGCCAAGGTCCGCGAGGTGAAGCAGGGCGGCCGGCGCGTCGCCATGGTGGGCGACGGCGTCAACGACGCGCCGGCGCTCTTGGAGGCCGATCTCGGCATCGCCATCGGCGCCGGCACCGACGTCGCGGTGGGCTCGGCCGACGTGGTGCTGGTGCGCGACGATCCGCGCGACGTCGTGGGCGTCATGACGCTGGCGGGCGCCACCCGGCGCAAGATGATCGAGAACTTCGGGCTGGCGACCGGCTACAACGTGGTCGCGATCCCGCTCGCGGCGGGCGTCGGCGCGCCTTGGGGTGTGGTGCTGTCACCCGCGGTGGGGGCGGCGCTGATGTCGCTGAGCACGGTGGTGGTGGCGATCAACGCCAAGCTGCTCGGGCGCACGCGGGGCGCCCTGCGCCACGACGAGGCCTGACGGCGGTGCGGCGGTGAGCGCCACGCTCTTCACCATCGGCTTCACGCGGACGACGGCGGCGGCGTTCTTCCAACGGCTGGAAGGCGCGGGCGTGTGCGCCGTCGTCGACGTCCGGCTGAAGACGCGCTCCCAGCTCGCCGGCTTCGCCAAGCAGCCCGATCTGGCCTTCTTCCTGGAGCGGGTGAGCGGCATCGCCTGTCGGGTGGAACCGCTGCTCGCGCCCGCCCCCGCCGCGTTCGCGGGCTACCGTCGGGGCGCGCTCGATTGGGAGGCCTATGCCGCAACCTACGAGGCGAGCCTGGGCGAGCGCCGGGTCGCGGCCCGGCTCGATCCGGCCGGCTTCGAGCGGGCGTGCCTGTTGTGCAGCGAAGCGGACGCCGCGCGTTGCCACCGCCGGTTGGCGGCGGCGCATCTCGCCGGCGCCTGGCCGGGCGACTGGCGCGTCGTGCACCTGTGACGTCGCCGGCGCTCGCCGCGCTGGCGACACCGGCTTTCGCGCCGCGCCGTCAAAACGCTTGCTCGCGGCTGCCGCCTTCTTAGGGTGCCGCGCGCAGATCTATGGCCAGCCGAAGAAGGAGGCCCCCGTGGCGTCATCGGCACCGAGCGAGGACGAACTCCGCAGCCTCTTGGACGCGGACGAAGTCGCGATGAGCGTCGTGTTCTCGGACCCCTCGCTGCCCGACAACCCGATGATCTACGTCAGCGAGGAATTCGAGAAGCAGACGGGATACTCGGCGGCCGAGGCCGTCGGCCGGAACTGCCGGTTCCTGCAGGGCCCCGACACCAACCCGCACGCGGTGCAAGCGATCCGTGAAGGCCTGCAGGCCCGCACCGTCTTCTCGATCGACATTTTGAACTACCGGAAGGACGGCACGCCCTTCATGAATCGGCTGCGCATCCGGCCGATCTTCGACGAGGACGGCGCCCTCCGGTTCTTCGTCGCCGCCCAGAACCCGGTCTGACGGCGGCGGCGCGCGGCGGGATGGGCGCGGCTGGTCGCACCCCGCTTGTGAGGCGAAAGGTCTGATCCATGCGCTTCTCGCTCACCCTCGGGCGCCTGTTCGGCACGGCCGTTCGCCTCCACGTGACGTTTCTCGCGCTGCTGGCGGTGCTCGGCGGGCTGGCCTGGTCTCAGGGCGGCGCCGGGTTGGGCGTCGCGGCGGTGGCGTTCATCTCCGCGGTGTTCGGGTGTGTGCTCCTCCACGAGTTCGGCCATATCCTGGCGGCGCGGCGCTACGGCGTGCGCACCCCCGACGTGATCCTGCTGCCGATCGGCGGGGTGGCGCGGATGGAACGCATGCCGGAGACGCCGCGTCAGGAGATCGTCGTCGCCCTCGCCGGCCCGGCGGTGAACGTCGTCATCGCGGCGGTCCTGGTCGTCGCCATGGGTGGGCTGCCGAGCTTCGCCGACACGCTGGAGCCCACCACCGGCGGTCTCGCCGGCCGGCTGCTCTACGCCAACCTCTTCATCGCGGCCTTCAACCTGGTCCCGGCCTTTCCGATGGACGGGGGTCGCGTGCTGCGCGCGCTCCTGACGCTGTGGCAGGGCCCCGCGCGGGGCACCCTGATCGCCGCCCGGACGGGGCAGGGCTTCGCCATCCTGCTCGCTCTGCTCGGCCTCGGCGGCGGCAACCTCCTGCTCGTGCTGGTCGCCGCGTTCATCTTTCTCGCGGCCGGGGCGGAGAACCGCATGGCCACGACCCGCGCGGCGGCGGCCGGGATCCGCTGCGCGGACGCCATGCGCACGCAGATCGCCCGGCTCGGTCGCGACGCCCGGCTCGAGGACGCCGTCGAGCGCCGGCTCCGCAGCGGCGATCAGGAATTCGCGGTGTGCGATCTCGACGGTCGTCCGTGCGGCCTGCTCACCCACGGCACCGTGCTGGACGCGCTGAAGGCGCGCGGCCCCGACACCCCGG
>JAAAPF010000105.1 GCA_009908425.1 Alphaproteobacteria bacterium | reverse complement strand
GCGCGACTGAGGGCCCGCGCGGCCGGCGTCGGCCGTCGCCGGAGCGTCGACGGCGGCGTCAGTCGATCAGGCCCACCCGTCGGCGATCCTCGTCCTCGCGCAACTCGAAGTCGCGACCGGCGTAGGCCGCGCCGGCGGCGGTACAGAGCCAGGCGATGGCGCGCGCCGCCCATTCCGGCGGGATGTGGACCGCCGGGTCGAGTCGGCTCACCCGATTGATGCCGGAGGCGCGGATCGTGTCCTGCATGTCGGTGGCGACGGTGCCGGGGCTGAGGCCGACGACACGGATGCCGTCGCCGCCGTATTCGAGCTGCGCGCATCGCGTCAGCATGAGCGCGGCGGCCTTGCCGGCGCAGTAGTGGCTCCAGCCCTCGAGCGCGTTGATCGCGGCGCCGGAGCTGACGTTGACCACGGTGCCGCCGCCCCCCGCCCGCATCACCGGGAGCGCGGCGCGCAAGCCGTGATAGACCCCCTTGGCATTGACGTCGAAGCCCTCGGCCCAGGCCTCGGGGTCGCCGTCGGCGAGGTGGGCGATGGGCTCGATCGCACCGGCGTTGTTGACCATGACGTCGAGCCGTCCGAAGGTGTTGCCGGCGCGGGCGACCGCGGCCGCGACGTCGGCGTAGCGGGTGACGTCGCCGGCATGCGCCTCCGCCTCACCGCCGGCCGCGCGGAGTTCGTCGGCGAGCGCGTCGATGGCGTCCGCGCGGCGCGCGGTCAGCACCACCTTCGCACCCCGGCGAGCGAACTCCCGCGCGGTGGCGGCGCCGATACCCCGGCTGGCGCCGGTGATCACGGCGACCTTGTCCGTCAGTTCGTCCATGGCTCTCCGTCCTGGCTCAGGTGCCGACGTGCAACGGTGCCACCATGCCCTCGAGTGTGGCCAGGACCGAGAGCGGGGTGAGCTTGCCGGTGCGCGGGTTATCCTCGCTCGGCACGCCCTCGATGGTCATCGTGAAGCGGGTGCTGTCGGCGTCGACCTCGACGCTGTGGATGTTGCGGGTGACGCTCGGATCCGCCCAGATCTCGATGGTGGTGCGATCCGGGCCGATGCCGGCGAGCGCCAAGGCGGCGGCGACGTTGACATTGGCGGGAAAGCCCTTGGCCGCCTCGCGCGCGCTGCCGGCGAAGACGCGGGTGGGCGCGGTGATCGCCGCCGGATCGAAGCCGCGCTCCTCCAAACAAGGCGCACCGGCGAGGCCCTGCGGCGGCTTGCGCGTGCGCATGATGACGCGGTGGATGGTGCCGTGGGAGGCGGCGCGCACGGCGTCTAGCGCGGCGAGCGCGCCCGAGGGGACGTGGATGCGTCCGCCGGCGCGCCGGGCGAATTCGACCAGGTCGTCGTTCGCCAACAGCGCGCCCACCGAGAGCGTCACCAAGGTGCGGCCGGCCTCCAGCGTCGGTACGGCGACCTCTCTGAAGACGGCCGCGGGCAGGGCCTCGACCACGACGTCGGCATGCGCCGCGAGGGCGTCGGGCGCCAGCACCGCCACCGGGGTCGCCAGGGACGCCACCCGGGCTTCGGCCCGGGCCCTGTCGGAGGCGCTCACGGCGACCAGCCGCCATCCGGCCAGTCCCTGGTCGAGGCGCTGCACCACCGGCCAGCCGATCGCGCCGAGCCCGGCGACGGCGACGCGCAGCGTGGTCATGGCTTCGACCTCCCGTTCGACCGCCGGCAGCGTGCGCCGACGGTGGCGCGACCGCAAGCTTGCGGGTCGACGGGGCGGCCGCCAAGGTCGGGCGATGTCGACCGACTCGCCCGCGCGCGTGCGGACCGCGCCGCTGTCGGCGGCCGAGCGCCGCCGGTTCTGGTGGAGCGCGCCGCCGCTCCTGGTCCTGGTGCTCGCGCACCTCGTCTTCGATCTGACCGGCGGCGGCTACGCCCGCGTCGGCGCCGGCCTGGTCGCCGCGGCACCGGGCGGCGATGACCCCCGGCGCGAGGCCGTGGTGGTGGCGGCGCTCTTGGCCTGGGCGGCGTTCGCGGTGGTCTGGTTCGTCGTCGCCGCGGGGACCGGCTGGATCGCCTGGCGGATGGTCGCCGAGCGGGTGCGGGGCCGCGCCCGGCGCCCGTTCGTGATCTTCCTAGCCGCGGTCGCCCTCGCCGGCCTCGTCCATCTCGGCGTCGTCGACCGCATGGAGCCCGCGCTCTACGGCATCTTCGGGGTGACGCTGCAGGCGTTGATCGCCGAGCCGGCGGTCGGGTCGGCGCAGGTGACGGTGGTGCGCGCCGTGGTCGCGACGATCAACGGGCTGAGCGTGCTGATACCGGCCCTGGTGCTCGCCGCCGCGGTGGCGACCGCGCTGCCGCCGGTCGGCGGCTGGAGCGAGGTCGCGCTGGTGCACCGCGCCCGCCAGGTCCGCCAGGTCGTCGCCATCGGGGCGGCGATCCTGGTGGCCGGCATCCTCCACATGGGGGCGTGGACGCAGCTCGCCGGGGCGACGCTCGCGGTCGACGCCGACCATGCCCTCGACCTCGTGGCGGTGGCGGTGACGCTCTACTGGGGCGCGGCGACGACCCTGATGATCGCCAGCTTTTATCTGCCGATGGGGCTTCGGCTGAGCGACCTCGCCCGCGGCGTGATGGACGCTCAGGGCATCCCCGAGGCGGAGCGCCGCGACTGGCTCACCGCCCGCGGGCTCTCCTTCGAGCCGAGCCAGCAGTTGCCGCAGATCGCCGCCGTCGCCGGGCCGCTGCTCGCCGGTCCGGTCAGCGGCGCCATCGGCGCCGCGGCGGAGCGGGTGGCGTTCTGAGGCGATGTTCGAGCCGGTGTCGCGGTGACGGCACCCGGCGCCGCAGCCGCCCCGCCCGCGGCGCTGACGACCACCGTGTCGCGACGGGGCGCCCGCAGCGCCGCGCGGCGAGCGTCGGCCACGGCTTTCGGCGCGGCGAGGTCGCGCCGTCCCGGCGCCGGCGCGCTCACGCCAGCCCGCCGAGGATCCGCTCGTGCAGCGGGTTGAAGCCGATGCGGTAGGCCAGCTCCGCCGGGTGGTCGACGTCCCAGATCGCCAGGTCCGCCCGCTTGCCGTCCTCGAGCGTGCCGAGCTCGCCGCCGAGACCGAGCGCGTCGGCGGCGATGCGCGTGGTGCCGGCGAGCGCCTCCGCCGGCGTCAGGCGAAAGAGCGTGCAGGCCATGTTCATCGCCAGCAGGAGCGAGGTGAGCGGCGACGAGCTCGCATTGCAGTCGGTCGCCACCGCCATCGCCACACCGGCCGCACGCAGCCGCGCCACCGGCGGCCTGCGGGTCGCACCCGAGCTGTAGAAGGCGCCGGGCAGCAGCACCGCGACCGTGCCGGCCGCGGCCATCGCCGCGACACCGGCGTCGTCGAGATGCTCGAGGTGGTCGGCGGAGAGCGCCTGAAACCGGGCCGCGAGCGCGCCGCCCTGGCCGTTGGTGAGCTGATCGGCGTGCAGCTTCACCGGCAACCCCAGGGTCTGGGCGGCGGCGAACAGGCGCGCCACCTGCCCGGCGTCGAAGGCGCCCGGCTGCAAGCACGCGTCGACGGCGTCCACCAGCCCGTCGTCGGCCAGCGCCGGCAGCACCTCGCGGACGACGAAGTCGAGGTAGCCGTCGGCGTCGCCGGCGTATTCGTCCGCCACCGCCCGGGCGCCCAGAAAGGTGGTGCGCTCGCGGATCGCGCGGTGCTCGGGCAGGTGGCGCGCGACCAGCAGCATCCGGCGCTCGGTGTCGAGATCGAGGCCGTAGCCGCTCTTCACCTCGACGGTCCCGACCCCTTCGGCGATCAGGCGATCGAGCCGGCGCAGGGCGGCGTCGAGAAGGGTGTGCTGCGAGGCGGCGCGGGTGGCGGCGACGACGGTGCCCACCCCGCCGGCGGCGGCGATGTCCTCCTCGCGGACGCCCTCGAGGCGCTGCTCGAAGTCGCGCACCCGCTCGCCGGCGAAGACGAGATGGGTGTGGCAGTCCACCAGCGCCGGCGTCACCAGCCGGTCGTCGACGCGCCACTCCGGCCAGCGCTGGTAGGCGGCGGGTAAGGCCGCGCGCGGGCCGACCCAGTCGATCCAGCCGGCGTCGACCGCCACGGCGCCGTCCTCGATCAGGCCGTACGCGCCGCCCCCGGCGGTCATGGTCGCGAGGCGGGCACGAGTGAGGACGTAGGTCATCGCAGCCGGGGCCGTCGTCGGATCGTTCGTCGCTAGGGCCGGCGCCCGCGCCGGTCAACGGTGGCCGGGCGGGCGACGTTCGCCTCGCGGCTCGCGGCGGTGCGGCCGGGCCGCCTGGTCGCGTCGGCGGCGACGGCTCAGAGGCGCGCTTTGCGCGGCGGGACGATGGCGGCGTCGAGCAGCGAGAAGTGATCGGCGGCGGCCACGTCCGTGCGCTCGACCTCGCAGCCCGCGCAGCGGGCGAGCTCGGCGTACGCGTCGGACTGGGCCCGCCAGGCGGGTGGCTCGGCGGCGCCGGCGGTGACGCGCAGCGCCAGCGGACTGCTCGGCGGGTAGTCGAGGGCGTTGTTGCGCCGCGCCACCTCGGGCGTGAGCCGGATCTCGTCGTTGATGCCGAGGTCGAGCGCCGCCTCGGGCTCGTAGATCCCGCTCGCCAGCTCCGCCCAGTAGATCGGCAGCCGGCCCCGTGGTCCCGGATCGTGCAGCAGCATCGCCCCCAGATGCGCCCCGGCGCTGTGACCGGCGAGCGCGATGCCGTCGGTGCGCAGGCCGAGTTCGCGGGCGTGGTCGGCGAGATGGGCCATGAAGGCGCGCATCTCGGCGACGATGGTGTCCAGCGTCACCTGCGGGCAGAGGTCGTAGTTCACCACCAGACCGGCGAAGCCGGCGGCAACCGCGGGCTCGACGACGAAGCTGTGCTCGTCCTTGTCCAGCGCCCGCCAGTAGCCGCCGTGAAGGAACACGAAGGCCGGGTGCGGCGGCGGCGTCGCCGGCCGGAACAGATCGAAGGTCGCCTTCGGCTGGGGGCCGTAGCGGTGGTCGCGGGTGCCGGCGAGCCGCAGCCGCGCGGCGCGCGAGCGCTGAGCATAGCCCGCGAGGTAGCTCTGCGCCACGGCGTCGCCGACGGCGAGGCGGGGGTTGAGCTGAGCTTCGCGGGCGGCCGGGGCGAGCCTGCGCCAGTCCGTCGCCATGTCGGTCTCCCTCCGTCGCTACCGTGCGCACCGTGGCGTGTCGACGCCGGGCTGAAAAGCGTCCCGCAACCCGTCGCCGCCGCGGTGCGTTTTCTCGACACACGCTGCGGGAGGTGCACGATGAACCGCGATACCGAGCTGTTGAAGGAACGCGCCGAAGCGCAGCTGCGCGAATGGAAAGGCCGGCTCGAGGCGTGGCAGGCCAAGTTGGACCAGCAGAAGCTCGGGGCCGAGCAGAACGCGCGCGAGACACTGGCGAGCCTGCGCGAGCAGGTCGATCAAGCGCGAGACGGCCTCAACCAGCTGGAGAACCAGGGCCGCGACGCCTCGGGCGAACTCCGCAAGCGCTTCGACAAGGCGTGGAAGGAGCTTGAGGACGGCTTCGAGAAGGCGCGGCGGCGCTTCGAGCGCTGACGCGTCCGCGTACGCCGCCCTTGCCGCGCCGCACAACGGCGCTGGACGGGGGCGGCGCTTTGCCGTTGGATGCGCCCGACCGCTGTCGCCGGAGGTCGCCATGGCGCATCACGTCCTGCCCGCGTCGCCCGAGACCTGCTTTTGGGGCTTCTTCGCCGCCGACACCGCACCGGTCCTGCACGTCGCCAGCGGCGACGAGGTGACGGTCGAGGCGCTGCCGGCCGGTGGGGTCGACGACCTCCACCCCGACACCACGCGCTGCCTGCCCGAGCACCGCGCCACGCTCGAAGGGCTCGAACCCGCCAAGGGGCCCGGCGTCCACCTCATGAACGGTCCCGTGCACGTCGACGGCGCCGCCCCCGGTGACGTGCTCCAGGTCGACATTCTGGAGAGTTGGCCGCGCCAGGACTGGGGCTTCGCCAAGATCATCCCGCTGCTCGGCACCTTGCCCGAGGATTTCGGCCGTTTCGGGCGCTGGTTCGTCGACATGGACCGCGATGCCGGCGAAGCCGTCCTGCCCTGGCACACGCGGCTGCCGCTCGCTCCCTTCTTCGGTGTGCTGGCGGTGGCGCCGCCGGCGGCGTGGGGCGCGATCGACACCGCGCAGCCGCGCGCCCACGGCGGCAACATGGACAACAAGGAGCTGCGTCCGGGGGCGACGCTCTACCTGCCCGTCTTTCAGGAGGGGGCGCTGTTCTCGGCCGGCGACGGCCACGGCCTGCAGGGCGACGGCGAGGTCTGCGTCACCGGCCTGGAGACCTCGCTCACCGGTCGCTTCCGCCTCACCGTGCGCAAGGACCTCGCGGCCGATCTGCCGTTCGCCGAGACCGCCGATCATCTGATCGCGATGGGCTTCGACGCCGATCTCGACGACGCCGCCAAGACCGCGGTGCGCCGGATGATCGATTTGATCTGCGAACGGACCGAGCGCACCCGCGAGGAGGCCTACGTGCTCGCCAGCCTCGCCGCCGACTTCCGGGTCACCCAGCTCGTCGACGGCGAGAAGGGGATCCACGGCCTGTTGGCCAAGTCGGCGCTTTGAGCCGACGATGGCGGTCTCCCACGCCCGCCTCGACACCCGGCCGGCGCCAGCGGGCGAGCGCCTCGACCCGCGCTACGTCGCGCGGCGACGAGGCGTCGAGCGCGACCACGAGGCCCAGATCTTCGGCCAGAGCCGCACCGGCTTCAACATCGAGAACGCGCGCCTGTTGAAGGGGCTGATCGCCGGCGTGATCCGGCTGTCGATGCTGGAGGGCCGCGGCCGCCGCAACGCCACGGCGGTGCAACTGCGCCACCACCGCGTCGCGAGCCCGCGGCTGCCGGCCGGCTTCGACGGCTTCCGCCTGTTGCAGGTGAGCGATCTCCACGCCGACATGAGCGGGCCGGCGCTCGCCCGCACGGCCGAACTCGCCGCCGGGGTTGGCGCCGACCTGTGCGTGCTCACCGGTGATTTCCGCGGCGCCACCGCGGGGCCGTTCGAGGTCGCGTTGCGCGAGGTCGAACGTGTCTTGCCGGCGCTGCCGACGCCGGTCTACGGCGTCCTCGGCAACCACGATTCGATCGACATGGTGGCGCCGTTGGAAGCGATGGGCGTGCGCTGTCTGGTCAACGAATCGGTGGCGCTCGACCGCGGCGGCGACGCGATCCATCTCGCCGGGGTCGACGACGCCCATTTCTACCGCATGGACAGCCTCGACCACGCCCTCGCCGACGTCCCGCCCGAGGCCTTCACCATCCTGCTCTCGCACACCCCGGAGCTGTGGCGACAGGCGGCGCACAGCGACATCGACCTGATGCTGAGCGGGCACACCCACGGCGGGCAGATCTGCCTGCCGGGCGGCGTTCCGGTGTTCTTGAGCGCGAAGCTGCCCCGCCGGCTCGGGCGCGGCGCCTGGCGGCACCACGGCCTCGCCGGCTACACCGCGGTGGGCTGCGGCGCCTGCGTGGTGCCCGTGCGCTTCAACTGTCCGCCCGAGATCACCCTCCACGTCCTCGAGCGGGGCGAGGCTCAGTAGGGGCGGTCGCGCACGTTCAGGTGGTAGAGCACCCGCGACAGCGCCAACTCGCCGACGAAGAAGATGACGATGACGGCGACGACGTCGGCGACCCCGAGCCGGAGCGGCGCCGCTACGACGAGCGCCGGCAAGAGGGACTCCGGGACCTGATCGAGCCCGACGGCCTGCCCGCTCGACGGCACGGCGAGGCGCCGTTTGGTGAAGCTGGAGGCGGCGTCGCCGACGAGCGCGGTGAGCGCGACCACCGCGCCGAGCCCGGCGCCGACCCCGAGCAGCCAGCCCGCCAGCGTCGTCGCGGCGACCGCGCCGACGAGGCCACGCCAAGTCTTCGACCGCCCCAACAGCGGCCGCCCGTCGCGCCAGCGGCGGCCACCGTCGATCGGATACGCGCCGGCGTCGCCGAGGAGCCGGGCGAGAACGACCGGGGTACCGTTCGCCACGAGCAGCAGCACGAGCAGGATGGTGACGGCGCCGATCGCTATGGCCGGGCCTCCCGCGGCCGCCGCGTCGGGCGCACGCGGGCGGCGCGGCGACCGGCGCCGACGACGGCCGCCGCGCCGGCGAGCATGCGCGCGACCGCCTCGCTACGGCCTCGTTCTCGCTCGGTCATCCGCCGCCCTTCCGCTCACGCCGTGGTCAACGTCCGGGAGCCGACGCGCGGCGTCAAGTCGCCACGGGATCAGGGCAAGCGCCGCAAGAAGGCGACGGCGCGCGCGGCCATCTCGTCGAAACGGGGGTTCGCCACCTCGCAGATCGAGCCGGCGGCGGCGCCGTCGGGGCGGATCGGCGTGGCGAGCACGACGCCGGCATGGGGGAGCCCGCAGGGCGGCGTGGTGCGGGCCGCGTTCACGCAGTCGCTCTCGAGCGTGCGGCAGTTCTCGGCGCGGCTGTCGTCGATCAGAAACCGCTCGATCCGCCCGGGTGCGGCGTGCATCGCCGTCAGCCGCTCGATGCCGGTGATCGGCGCCGTCCGGTCGTGAAGCGAATGCGCCACGAACAGCGGCGCGTCGAGCGGCCGGCGGGCGAGGGCGTCGAGCGTCGCCCGCCTGAGCAGGCCGAGTTGCAGCGCGCCGTACTCCGACAGCCGGGTGCGGTAGGGATTGCGTCCGCGCCAGGGCCCGTAGCGGTCGGCCGCCTGCGCGAACCGGACCAACGCCGCGTGACACCACCGCCGCAGCGGGTTGCGGGCGCGCGCCTCGGGGCTGCCGCTGCAGCGCGCGGCGAGCCTGAGCTTGGTGGCGAAGTCGAAGGCCGCGGAGAACAGCATGACGCCGCCGTCGACCTGCTCCGGTCGGTGCGTGCGCAGCCACACCGCCAGGACGCCGCCGGTCGAGAAGCCACCGGCGGAGACGCGCGCGCCGCGGGTCCGCGCGAACGCCAGCGCCGCTTCGCCTTCCGCCTTCCAGCGCTCGGCGAGCTCGGGCGCGTGGGCGTCGGGCAGCGGCTCGGCGAGGCCGTGGCCGCTCAACAGCGGCAGAACCACGTTGGCGCCGGCCGTGAAGAAGGCGCGGGCGAGCCCGCACATGAAGAACGGGCTGTCACTGAGGCCGTGGATCAGCACGACGGCGTGCTCGCGCGGCTCGCCGTGGTCGAGGACGAGCGGGCCGGTGGCGGGCCGCGCCAACACGTCCGTCTCCACGTGCCAAGCCTCGCCGCAGCCCGACACCGGCCCGTTGACGAAATCGACGTCGCCCAGGCGCTCGGCATGACCGTCGGCGAACGCGGCGAGGCCGTCGCTCAGCGGAGCGGCGGCGGTGGCGGGCGAGACGAGGGCGACGAGAAGGAAGGCGAGGAGGTCACGACGCTTCACGCTGAAAGCTCCAGGACCGGCCGGGGGCGGCTTTGATCAGAGTCCTAGTATAGGAATTGTGAGGGTTTTGGAAGACGTCGAAGGTCGGCCCGCTCTCGACCACCTCGCCCCGGCGCATCACCGCCACGCGGTCGCAGATCTGCGCCGCCACCCGCAGATCGTGGGTGATGAAGAGGACGGCGAGCCCGAGCCGCTCGCGGATGCGCTCCAACAGATCGAGGACCTGGGCCTGGACCGAGACGTCGAGGGCGGAGACCGCCTCGTCGGCGATCAGGATCTCGGGCTCCATCAACAGCGCCCGGGCGATGCAGATGCGCTGGCGCTGGCCGCCGGAGAACTGGTGCGGGTAGCGGTCGATCGCGGTCGCATCGACGCCGACGAAGCCCAGCATCTCGCGCGCCCGCGCCAGCGCCGCGCTCGGCGCCTCGCCGTAGTTGACCGGACCTTCGATCAAGGACGCGCCGACGGTGCGGCGCGGGTTGAGCGAGCGGTAGGGGTCCTGGAAGACGATCTGTATGCGCCGGCGGTGCGGGTGCAGCGCGCGGGTCGAAAGCGTCGCCACGTCGTGGCCCTTGATCAGGATCTCGCCCGCCGTCGGATCGATCAGCCGGGCGATGCAGCGCGCCACCGTCGACTTGCCCGAGCCGGATTCGCCGACGATGCCGACGATCTCGCCGGCGTCGACCCGGAGGTCCACGCCCTTGACCGCGGGCACCGCGTGGGCGCGGCCGAAAAAGCCGCCCGAGCGGTAGGTCTTCTGGAGCCCCGTGGTGGCGAGCACCGGCGTGCCGCCGCGGGCGCGGGTCGGATGCGGCGTCAAGGACGGCACCGCGTCGATCAGCATGCGCGTGTAAGCGTGCTCCGGGCGGCGCAGGATGGCCTCGGCCGGCCCGCTCTCCACCACCCGGCCCTGGCGCATGACGACGACGCGATCGGCGATCTCGGCGACGACGCCGAAATCGTGGGTGATGAACAGCACGCCGGTGCCGTGGCGGTCCTGCAGCTCGCGCACGAGCTTGAGGATCTGGGCCTGGGTGGTGACGTCGAGGGCGGTGGTGGGCTCGTCGGCGATGAGGAGCGCCGGCTCGAGCACCAGCGCCATCGCGATCATGATGCGCTGGCGCTGGCCGCCCGAGAGCTGGTGCGGGAAGCTGCGGGCGATCCGGCCCGGCTCCGGCAGGTGGACCTGATGGAGCACGTCGAGGATGCGGGCCTCGCGCTCGCGCCGGTCCAGCCGGGTGTGGATGCGCAGGACCTCGTCGATCTGATCGCCGCAGCGCTGAACCGGGTTGAGCGCGGTCATCGGCTCCTGGAAGACCATCGCCATGCGGTCGCCGCGGAGCTGGCGCAGCCGCCGGGTCGAGGCGTGCAGGATCTCCTCGCCTTCGAGCTCGATGGAGCCGGCGACGGGGATGAGCTGGCCCTTCGGCAACAGCCCCATGCAGGTGTAGGCGGTGACCGACTTGCCCGAGCCGCTCTCGCCGACGACGCAGACGATCTCGCGCGGCTGCACGTCGAGGTCGAGGTCTTCGACGGCGTAGCGGCGGTCGGCGCCCGCGGGCAGCTCGACGCTCAGCCGGTCGACGGCGAGAACGGGGCCCGCCATCAAAAGCGCTTCTGCAGCTTGGGGTCGAGGGTGTCGCGCATCCCGTCGCCCATCATGTTCACCGCCAGCACCGTCAGCGCCAGAAAGACGCCGGGGAAGAAGATGTTGTGGGGGTACACCCGGAACAGCAGCCGGCCCTCGGCCATGATGTTGCCCCAGGTCGGGATGTCGGTCGGGATCCCGACACCGAGGAAGGAGAGGATCGCCTCCACCAGGATCGCCGAGGCGCAGACATAGGTGCCCTGGACGATCAGGGGCGCGATCGTGTTGGGCAGGATGTGGCGGTACATGACCAAGGGCGTCGGCGTGCCGAGGGCGACGGCGGCCTCGACATAGGGCTCCTCGCGCACCGACAGGACGATCGAGCGCACCAGGCGCACGACCCGCGGCACCTCCGGGATGGCGACGGCGAGGATGACGGTGGTGAGCCCCGCCCCCCAGAGCGCCACCAGGGCGAGGGCCAAGAGGATCGGCGGGATCGCCATCAGCCCGTCCATCAGCCGCATGACGACGCCGTCGAGCCAGCGCATGTAGCCGGCGACGAGGCCGATGACGAGACCCAGCACCACCGCGATGGCGGCGACGGTGAGCCCGACGATCAAGGAGACGCGGGCGCCGTAGACGACGCGGGAGAAGACGTCGCGGCCGAGCTGGTCGGTGCCGAACCAGTGCGTCACCACCTGTGTCGTGCCGTCGTCGAAGAAGATCTCGCTCTCCGCGCCGGGCAGCTCGTTGCGCACGGTCGGGTCGAGATAGGCCGGATCGACCGGCGCGATCAGCGGGGCGGCGACGGCCATCAGCGCGATCACCAGCAGGATCGCGCCGCCGAGGCGCACGCTCGGATGCGCCAGGAGCGCGCGCACGAGCGCCGCGCCGCCACCCACGGCGGCCGCCGTCGGGGCCTGGGCGTCGCTCAATAGCGGATCCTCGGGTCGAGCACGAGATAGGTGAGGTCGATCAACAGGTTGATCAGCACGTAGAGGAACGAGAACAACAGGATCACCGCCTGGATCGTCGGGTAGTCGCGCGCCAGCACGGCGTCCACCGTCAGCCGGCCGAGGCCCGGGATGTTGAAGACGCTCTCGGTCACGACGACGCCGCCGATCAGGAGCGCGATGCCGACGCCGATGACGGTGACGATGGGCACGGCGGCGTTCCTGAGGGCGTGGCGCACGACCACGGCCAGCTCGGCGAGCCCCTTGGCGCGGGCGGTGCGGACGTAGTCCTCGCCCAGCACCTCCAGCACGCTGGCCCGCGCGATGCGGGCGATGAGCGCGATGTAGATCACGCTGAGCGCGCTCGCCGGCAGGATCATGCGCTCCAGAAACGGCCAGAGCCCGTCGGTGATGCTGGTGAAGCCCTGCACCGGCAGCCAGCGCAGCTCGACCGCGAAGATCCAGATCAACAGATAGCCGAGGACGAAGACCGGGATCGAGAAGCCCGCGACCGAGAAGCCCATGACCAGCCGATCGAGCCAGCTGCCGTGGCGGTAGGCGGCGAGCGTGCCGAGCGGCACCGCGACGACGACGGTCAAGAGGATGGTCACCAGCGCCAGCGACAGGGTCGGCTCGATGCGCTGGGCGATGAGGTCCGTCACCGGCTGGTTGAAGAAGTAGCTGACGCCGAGATCACCCTGAAGCAGGCGCGCGGCGTAGATCGCGAACTGTGTCCAGACCGGCTCGTCGAGGCCGAGCTGGGCGCGGATCTCCTCGATCTGCTGCGGCGTGGCGTTGTCGCCGGCGAGGACGGCGGCGGGATCGCCCGGGGTCAGGCGCAGCATCGCGAAGACGAACACCGCCACGAACAACAGGACGGGGATCGTCGCCGCGACGCGTCGCGCCAGAAATCCGAGCATGCCCGGCCGCCGCTCGGCTCGGTCCCGGCTCAGCCGCCGACCTTGCCGACCTGCCAGAAATAGGGCGCCGGCCCGTCGACGAAGCCGCTGACCTGGTCGTTGCGGTAGGCCATCGGCACGAAATACTGCCCGGCGTGCATGTGGGTGCCGACCTCGAGCGCGCGCACCTGGATCTCCTCGGCGAGCGCCTTCTGCCGCTCGAGATCGGTCTCACGGGAGAACTGGTCGCGCAGCTCCTCGATCCGTTCGTCGCTCGGCCAGCCGAACCAGGCGTCGTCGCCCGAGGTGTTGAAGCCGGCGGCGGCGATCGGGTTCATGACGTCGGCCGCGACCCAGGCGGTCAGGAAGGCGTTCCAGCCGCCCTGATCCGGCGGGTCCTTGCGGGCCCGGCGCGAGACCAGCGTCTGCCAGTCCATCGACTGCATATCGACCTCGAAGCCGCCGCGGCGCAGGAGCTGGGCGGCCACCGGCGCCAGGTTGGTCAAGACCTGCAGGTCGGTGGAGTGCATCAGCACCACGGGCGTGCCGTCGTAGCCGGCGGCGTCCAACAGCGCCTTCGACGCCGCGAAGTCGGATTCGAGCGCGACCTCGCCACCGGCGTCGGTGGCGAGCGGGGTGTCGCAGACGAACATCGCCGCGCATTCCAGGTAGAACTCCGGATTGCCGATGACGGCGTCCAGGAAGTCCTTCTGGTTCAGGGCCTCGAGCGCGGCCCGGCGGATCTGCGCGTCGTCGAAGGGCGGGTGCAGCCAGTTGAAGCGGAACATGTACTGGTTGCCGAGCGGATTGGAGATCCGCACGTCGATGTTCGGGTCGTTCTCGACCAGCGGCAGCAGGTCGTGGGCGATCTGCTCGATGACGTCGATCTCGCCGGTGATCAGTGCGTTCACCGCGGTCTGGGCGTCGGGCATCGACACCCACTCGACGGTGTCGACATTGACGACCTTGCCGCCGGCACCCCAGCTCGGCGCCTCGTCGCGCGGAACGTAGTCCTCGAACTTGCGGTAGACGACCTTGTTGCCGGGCTCCCAGGCCTCCTGGTCGAAGACGAAGGGGCCGGAGCCGGTGGGATCCTCGATCTGCTGGTCGGCCGGGGTCGCCGCGACCTCCTCGGGCATGATGAAGGGGGTGTTGGAGCTCGGCTTGGCGATGGACTGGGTCACCAGACCGTAGGGCTCGGCGAGCCGGATCTCGAAGCTCTGCTCGCCGGTGGGCTCCATCGCCTCGACGAAGTCCATCAGCTTCTGGCCCATCGAGTCGCGCTGGCCCCAGCGCTCGAGCGAGGCCACCACGTCGGCGCTGGTCACGGCCGTGCCGTCGTGGAAGGTGAGGCCGTCCCGGAGCGTGAAGGCGTAGGTCAGGCCGTCGTCGGAGACCTCCCAGCTCTCGGCCATCTGCGGCTGGACCGCGCCGGTCTCGTCGAGCGCCAACAGCGTGTCGTAGACCATGTAGCCGTGATTGCGGGTGATGTAGGCGGTCGTCCAGATCGGATCGATGATCTTCAGATCCGAGTGCATGACGACCCGCAGCACGTCCTCCTGCGCCGCGGCCGGCGCCATCAGCCCGAGGCCGAGCGCGGTGGTCGTGAGCGCGCGGGCGGTCCAGCGCATGGGGTCGTCCCTTTCGGTTTCTCGGATCTCTCGCTCGACGTTTCCACGCTTTGCCCCGGCCCGGCAAGGGCACCGGTGTTAGACCGCCACCGCGCCGGACCACGGATGGACGAGGGCGCCGAGCGCCGTGCGGGTACCGTCCGGCGCCACCGCCAGGCCGGTCGGCAGCGCATAGGGCGCGGGGTAGACCGTCTCCTCGACCAGGCGGGTCGACATGACCTCTGCGACCGCGGCCCGGCTCGCTGGGTCCAGCCGCGGGTCGACCACCGCCTCGTCGGGTCCGCTGACGTCGAGCCGCGGCCGGGAGAACGCGGTGGCGAGGTCGTCGCCGGCGTCGACCGCGAAGCTCGCCAGCTGCAGCACCGCCGGCAGGATGCGGCGCGCGCCGCTGGCGCCGAGGGCGAGGCGGCGGCCGTCGGCGGTGGCGATCAGCGTCGGGCACATGTTGGCCAGCGGTTGCGCTCCCGGTGCCAGCGCGTTGGGCGTGCCGGGACGCGGATCGAACCACATGATGCCGTTGTTCAAGAGCACGCCGCTCTCCGGCAGAAAGACGTGCGCGCCGAAGACCGAGAGCAGGGTCTGCGTCCACGCCACGATCGTGCCCTCGCCGTCGACCACGGCGAAATGGCTGGTATGGCCGGGATCGGCGGCGTGGCCGAGGCGCGCGAGCCGCGTCGCGTACGCCGCGCGCAGCCCGCGGGCGTAGGCCGCGTAGGCCGCCGCGTCGGGCTGGCCATCGCCCCAGCTCGCGGCGACGACGTCGAGCGCCGCCTCCAGGCTGACCCCGGCGAAGAGACCGTCCATCACCGCCAGCCGCGCGTCGCGGTAGCGAAAGGCCCGCGGCGGGCCGAGCCGCGCCCCGTAATGCGCCAGATCCTCCGCCTCCAGCCAGGTGCCGGCGGCGCGGGCCTCCGCCAGCCAGCGGGTGGCGAGCGCGCCGTCGTAGAAGCTCCGCCAACCGTCCTCGGCGAGTGCGCGGTAGGTGGCGGCGAGCGCGCTCGTGTCGAGCGTCACCGGGCCCGTGCGCCAGTCGGGGGAGGGCGGCAGGCCGTCGCGCAGGAAGTGCGCGGTCGCCGGCGCGTGCGCGCGGAGCTGGGGCGCGGCGGTGGCGATCAGCAGTGCGCTGTACCAGTCGACGCTGTGGTCGGTCTCGGCGACGGCGATCGCCGGCGCCACCGCCGCCCGCCAGGGGAGCCGCCCGAAGCGGGCGTGCGCCCGGCCCAACGCCGCGACCAGACCGGGCACCGCGACCGCGCGCGGGCCGACGACGTTGCGGTCGTCGACCACCGCGGGCCAGGCGAACGAGCCGCCGCCGCTCCGGCCCCCTGCGAGCGGGTAGGCCGCCGGGTCCAGCGCCCGCGGTGCCAGCATGTTGCCGTCGACGGTGACCGGCTCCTCGCCCGCCGGTGCGATCACCGCGGCGCAGCCGCCGCCGATGCCGCTCATCCACGGCTCGCACACGCCGAGCGCCAGCGAGGTCGCGACCGCGGCGTCGACCGCGTTGCCGCCGGCCCGCAGCACCTCGGCGCCGGCCGCCGCCGCGCGCGTGCTCTGCGCGGCGACGAGACCGCCGGTGGTGGTGACGACGTCCTTGGCGAAGACGGTC